>DAOVGM010000076.1 GCA_030672365.1 Methanomassiliicoccales archaeon | reverse complement strand
AGACGGAAAAATTACATGTGCGGAGGCGCTGGCTGTTGCAAGAGAATTAAAAATATCGCCTAACAGTTTCGCCATGATTTTGACAGGAATGAACATCAAAATCGTGCAGTGCCAATTGTCCTGTTTTCCGTGACATTTAGTATCGTGAATTGGTGAAAAAAATGATTGTTGTTTCCCTCATAGGATTAAAAAAATGCGGCAAGACCACGACAGCCGAGGCCCTGATAAAGGAATTCAAATCGCGGGGCTACAAGGTCGGCGGAGTCAAGTGGATGGTCCATTCGAGATTCACGATAGACAGAGAGGGTAAGGACACCTGGCGGCACAGGGATGCGGGTGCCGACTTCGTGATTTCGATGTCCGAGAATGAGCTGGCATTTGTCGGTGACAGGCCGGAAAGACCGGTCCTCGATGATGTCTACAAGTTCGTTCCCGAAGACACGGACATCCTCATCTGCGAGGGCTTGAAGGACGACTCGCCTTACGTCCAGAAAGTGGTTCTGGCCAAGACATTAGAATCCCTGAACGAGACCTTCAAGGTACGAGAAGTTAGTGGCCGTATCATCGCACTTTCCGGCATCATCGCGAACGAGGTCGAAGAGCATCCTGAATATCCGATATTCGACTGCACGGAACCGGACGGAGCACAAGGTCTGGCTGACTTGATTATAGAGAATGCGGAAGGGTGATTTTTCTTTCGAAAGAAAAATCGGAAAGGGGGTGGAATGAGATGGAAAAGAATAATATGAGTGGTTGTGGATGTAGGCCCAGGGATGGGTAATAACTAAAAGAGGTGGAAGAAATGGTAATGGAAAAAATCACTGTTGAAGAAGCTAAGAAAATTGCGAAAGAAAGAGGACTTAGACCTGGTAGAGTGAAAGGAACGAAGGGCATTCAATTTACTAAAGGAAAGAACCCACGAATAGAGGTAATTGATTGGGATGAGTTTGAAAATACACTCAAGGGTCGAGGACTTGCTGTTTGGAATTGGAATGGCTGGATGAAAATTAGAAATAAATAATTTCATATAATCCATAAGTATCCCTGCAATCACCGGATACCTGTAGAGGAGATTCCATGACTTTAAATGCTAACCAGAAGGAGGACATAAAGAACCTACTCAGAGAAAAATTAGATGATAAATTAGAGAAGTATGCTAGAGAAACAACTTCGATGCCATTTCTTGCTAAACTATTACAAGACTCTGAAAAGGTTGCAGCCTACTCTTTTATCCATTCGATAGCAACAACACTTGGAATGTCTATTTATGAGAAAGCAGCACAAATTATCGCATCATCGAGTTTTGATGTTGCAGAAACAAGTTATGATGTGACTGGCACAATCACAAATGAAGAAAATTCAGTTATATCACAAATATTACAGGAGATCAAGAGTGGAACAAGAGAAGCAAATAAAGAAAAAGAGATTAATGAAATATTATCATGTAAATCTGATGGTGGAAGGGAAATCACCATTAGAGCAGATTTGTACTTGAAAAAGGGAGATGAAGAATATTACATTGAAGTAAAGACAGCGAAACCAAATATTGATGTATTTGCAAAATCAAAACAAAAGCTTTTAGAATGGGTCGCATTGAGAAAGAAGAAGGTCACTACGATATTGGCAATTCCTTACAACCCATACCATCCAGAACCTTATAGTAGATTTACCATGCAAGGATATTTGGATGAAGACGAAGAATTGTATGTTGCTGAGCCGTTCTGGGAGTTATTGGGTGGCAAAGGCACATATGAGGAGGTTTTATCTATTTTTGATGAAGTGGGCAAGGAATTTAAGGATAGAATCCAAGCAAAAATTAAAGAAGTCGCTGAAGAAAAAATGAGGATATAGAATGCGTAAAATACTTGGAACGTTAAAAGAATCATACGATCACTTGGATATAATCGATAACGCATTTTTAAAGCATCCACATACATATTCATCTCTTTATAAGGAACTAGATAAAGAACTACAAAATGCCAATGAAATGGTTGACGGGATACTCTTTACAAATGAACTCTATGTTGGTGGAAAAAAAAGAGGTCCAAAATATGGTTATTCACGACAAATGATTCTATCTGATGTAATCCAATATATTGTAAACGGGCGTGGATATTTCTATGCCAAAAAAAGTCAAGAGGCGACAGAGAATTTTGTCAGAATTATCTTATTAATAACGAATCAACTAATGCTCTGGGACTCTCTCGGGACCGAAATTGAGCTAAGGAACAAAACATTAGGCGAGTTAGAAAAAAAGCTAGGTAAAGCCTTTGTAAAAGATGAAGAGATGGAGAAACAGTTAAAAGCATTGAAAAAGTATAAAGGACCTGTAGGATTGCCAGTCTCTACTCTTAAGGTCCCAAAATATGTAAAAATTATTCTTGATGTAGAGAAAGATGAAAAAGCCAAAGAACTAATGGATAGCTATTATGACTCTATTTTACCAAAACCACTTGGGCTTTGGGGGGAATTAATTGTATACGCCTATTTATTGAGAATGAATCTTGGTTATATATTTCCCCTTTTATTAACACAGGAAATTATTTCAGGGGATGCTAAAGAGTCATTAAATCCTCCTGATTATCTTCTCTTACCTCGATCAATTAAAAATCCTAAGATGCTAGGAATAGAAGTAGGTGCTGGTAAAGACATACAGTCTGGAATATTCTCTACTGTAGTAGGAATTCCCACAGCAACAAAGGTTAATATGGACAACCCAAAGAGATGCTGTATTTGTGGAAAATGGATTCTATTCTGTCCGTATATTATTGAAAATTTTTGTGATTTCAATCAGAAGATTGAAAATATTACAAAACCAGTTAGTTGTATAGATAGCAACTGTCCACATTATTCAAAAGAGCAGATTATCAAGGGCGATTGTCTATATTCTTGTCATCAGGGCGGATTAAGTGAAACACCTCTTATGAAAACAGAAAGTAGCGTAGAGGGTTATCATTTTCATCTTTCATGCCTATTAAAAACAAAGAAACCGAAAATATCTGAAAATAAAATAAGGGCATTTTATCCATATATTAAAGGACTTGAAAAGGTTGAAAAACTAGTGCTGAAAGATCAAAAATACAAAGATAAAATTTCTAATTTGGAAAGTGAAAATAAAGAGTTAAAAGCTCAACTTAAAGATTTAGAAAAAGTAGTTAAAAAATTGAAACCGAAGGATTAACCTTTTTTCATATGAAAGATGGTTTCTGAATATGGTTGCCTATCCCTCTCTGTACGATTAAGTACTGGCCTCTTAAACGTATTAATTATTTTTAATCCGCTGTTTTCAGCGATTCTTGGGTATAAGTTGAATTTGTCATTTGCTACGATAAAGATATCAGCAGTTTTCTTTAAAGAGCCTTTGATGTTATTGAGAACATCTGAGATTCCTTGTACATATTCCTCCCTGGCAGTTTTGCCTTTTCCCTTGTACAAAGGACCAATCTCATCCTCATCTTTTCTTGAAATATTAAACAATTCATAGGCATAAGCATGTTGTTCGTGATAGTCAATCTGGCCGACATATGGTGGAGACGTAAAAATACCACTGATTTTCTTTTTCTTTAATATTTTAAAGAGATCTTCATTGTTTTTCAATATTTCTGAAAATATATTTACCGTTCTTGAATCACCATGAATAGCTTCGATTTCTACATCTTTCTTTAACTTGGAATACTCCTCGAATCTCTTAATTGTGTCCCTTGTATTTTTCCTCAAGTGTTTTATTATGGTATTTACTGGCAAGCAGATTTTCCTATGCTTATAACAGTAATAAGGCCCAAATTGAGGCTCTTTAAGTGTGGCCAAGTCATAATGGGTTGTAGCCCGACATGACCGAGCGGTTCTACTTAAGATAATTCTCATCAAATTTTGAATTTCTTCATCTGTGACCGTTTCTATTTGGTTAAGATAAAAGAATAATTCATGTCTAATCCTCTTGGTGAACCACTTATTCAGAAACGTGGGCATCTCAGACTCATCAACCAATTGTGCATCTAATTTAGTACCATTTTTGGTAATTAATGTATCATGCTCCTCATAAAATTCTCTCACTTTAGCTTGTAAATCTTTATCAGAACGATCATTGTGGGTTTCTCTAGGGTTTAATTTGTGTTTCTGGTTAAACTCTGATAGGGCTGTTCTCAAATCTGTATCAAAACGATCATCGAAATTTTCCTTACTAAAATTCATAGTTCTTGAAAGTGCATTTTCGAGATTGAAATTTACTTCAAATAGGTTATAATTTTTTGTCTTAACTTTTGACATTAAACAATTAAAGCCAGAAACATCAATACCGATAGAATGGATCCCCAACTCGGAGGCTTGGATTAGGGTGGTGCCACTACCCATAAAGGGGTCTAGTACAACATCTCCTTTATTGAAAAATATTTCAGTCTTAAATTTATCCGTGTGGGTATCTAAGAAATATTCTACTAGTTGAGGTATGAACTTGCCTTTATATGGGTGCAAACGATGTACGTGCTTTGTACGTTCTGCTTCGGGCAATTGATCAAATGAAAGAACCCAATTAACTTCTTCACCTAATTGTTTGTCCCATTGCTCTTGTTTCTTCAAGATATAATCGTCATAATAATGCTGTAGTTCTGTTTTTTTAACAACTGTGTTGCCTGATTCATCCCTATGTTTTTTAATCTTGCCATATTGAATCAAATAACTAATGTTTGAATTTGAAACCGTTCTATCCAAATATGAAGACGCCCATTCCGAAGCATCATTAATTGTTATAAATCCATCAGTCATAGAGATTTACCATCCTTCATTTTGTTCTCCATGAAAATCTCAATACTTCTCGATAGAGCAACGCCATTAGTCTGGCAATACCTTTTATATTCTTCATAAATCTCTTCGTCAAGGCTAACGGTGACATTCTTTTTAACCATAGTACCCCTCATTTGAATACAAATGTAATCAAATACATAATATAAATGGTTTATGGGGAGGTGACTGAAACTGAATTTCGGTGTTCATAATAAAAATATAAAAGCGCTGTGGGTGGGGGGAGTACAAAAATATGGGGTGGGCAACAATTTAAATACTGGATTGGGAAGGCCATCCACTCCCACCCTCACCACGAACGAAAACATTATTACCCCTCGGGATTATGGTGAAGTCATGAGACTACAACTGGACGGTTGGGATTTGGGGCTTAATTTCTCTGCTTGCCATTTCCTGACAGAGCACGAGAAGTGCGGGCGCTTGCACGGCCACAACTACGGGGTGCACCTGCATGTTGAAGGCGACGTGGCTGAGAACGGTATCCTGTTCGATTTCGTCACCTTGAAGGCGGCGATGAGGGAAGTAGTGGCGGAGCTGGACCATAAGGTGCTCTTACCCGGAAATTCGCGGGTCGTTGAACTGGTAATCGGAGAAACGAACATAATCGCCAGACACGGAAACAAGGAATATTCGTTTCCGTTGGGGGACGTCGCCGTTCTTGACCTGAACGCGATATCCGCGGAGATGCTGGCTACCTTCATTCTGGAGCGTTTGCTGGTGATAATCAACTTCCCGCCGAACGTGCACAAGATCGAGGTCGGGGTCGACGAAGGAGTAGGACAGGGCGCGAGAGTATGCCGAGAGCTTTAGTTTTGTTATCCGGGGGATTGGATTCCGCGACCTGCGCCGCGCTCGCCAGGGATGCTGGCCACGATATCTTCACACTCACGTTCGATTACGGAAGCCGGCATTCGAAAGAGGTGGATGCCGCAAATGCTCTGGCACAGCATTTCGGGTCTGAGAAGCATATGGTTTTTAAGCTGGCTCTGGATAAAATAGGGGGATCGGCGCTTCTGGACGAGAGCGAGGAAATCCGGCAGAATGGGGTGGCCGACGACATTCCGTCAACCTACGTGCCGGCCCGAAATATTATCTTCCTCTCGATCGCGCTGGCTCATGCCGAAAGGTTCGGTTGTGACGCGATTTTTATAGGGGCGAACGCAATCGATTACAGCGGATATCCGGACTGCCGCCCCGAGTTTATCGAGGCATTCCAGAAGATGGCGGACGTTGGCACGAAAAGAGGTGCCGAGGGAAGGCCTATCCAGATAGTTGCGCCACTCGTCGATTTGAGCAAGGCCGAAATCATCAATAAAGGCATGGTACTGGGCGTACCCTACAACCTGACGTGGAGCTGTTATCTGGGCGGTGAAAAAAAGGCATGCGGAAAATGCGACGCGTGCCAGTTCCGTTTGAAAGGATTTGAGGAGGCAGGGTATGACGACCCAATCGAATACGGGAATTAGGCGGGCCACGTTTGACGACCTGGATGCCGTGGTCGATATCACGAAAGCGAACAAGCACTATTGGACTCCCGAAGTCGACGGAAAAGAGGCACTGGCCCGATTCCTCGAACGAAATAGTAACGTTTTTCTCGTTTCTGACGGTGAGAGCGAAATTCTGGGATTTATTGTCGGCTCCTGGGACGGTGCCAGGGCCATTATTCACAAGATTTCGGTAAGGCCGGATGCTCATGGTCAGGGTGTTGGAACCTGCCTTGTCGAATCTGCCATAGATGAGTTTAAGGAGATGGGCGCGCCGACAGTCGGCGTGACCGCCGCTGATGGCGCCAGAGAGGGGGAGAACGACAGCACTGGCTTTTGGAATAAGGCGGGCTTCCGGTTAATTCCCGCAAAACTCATGATCAACTTCGATATTTGGGATGATGAAGATGAAAATTAACGAGATATTTCACAGCATACAGGGTGAGGGGGTCACTATAGGCATTCCAACGACGTTCGTCCGGCTTGCCGGCTGCAACCTGCGGTGCGAGTGGTGCGACACGAAGTATGCCTATGACGAGGGCGAAGAAAAATCTAAGGACGAGATTATCTTGGAAATCAGAAAAATCGGGTGCATCCAGATATGCGTTACCGGCGGTGAGCCGATGCATCAGGAAGGCACAGTCCAGCTTCTCGAAGAATTGCTCGAATCTGGATTCATGGTGACTCTCGAAACCAACGGCTCGATTTCGCTTGAAGAGCTGCCTTTCGGCAACTGGTTTATAATATCGATGGACCTCAAATGTCCGTCGTCTGGCATGCACGAGAAGATGCTCATGGAAAATATCGATTTGCTCAGCCCGAATGACCAGCTGAAGTTCGTGATTGCCGACGAGGCGGACTACGAGTATGCCAAAAAAATACTGGCCGAACACAATCCGATGTGCAATTTCGTGATGACGCCGGTCGGTGGTGTGGAGTTAAAACAACTTGCGGAATGGGTGCTCCGCGACAATCTGGCTGTACGGGTTTTACCACAGCTTCATAAACTGATTTGGGGCGACAAACGCGGCATCTAGCATCCGTTTACTATTGCAGGGTTAAGAACGCTCAGTTCTTCAGGGCTGAGAAATAATCAAACATTTAGCTTGTGATATGTTTGGATTCATATTTGATTTTGTAGTTGCGTCAAGATTGCTTTCTATATACGCAACTACAAATTGACCCGTTTGATAGCAAACGTGGTAGACTGCCGTATGCTCATGGATAACCATTCATCGGAACTCGAAGCCAGTAAGTTTCTGGCTTTGAGTAATTGAGCATATTAATCAATGGGAATGTAAATCCATTGATTATAGGATGGAAATAACTCGATTAGCATTAACCATTGAAAGTTATATCCATCCTATGCTGCTCAAAGTGAACTTCCAGGCCAGGATATAAACGCCAGGTCATTTATGGCCTGGTAGTTTACGCGCCTACCCAGACGTTGCCGATGATTTTCTTCACCGCCGATATGACAGATAGGGCGGCCAGATAGCTCGTCCGTGGGTTCTCCGGGAACGGCAGGTTGGTCGTCCAGGACTCTATCTCGCCTGATTTGCTTTTCACGATCAGGCGGTGCGTGTTGCGGGTCGCTTTCGGGTCGACGATTATTTTTACGCGGGTACGTTCAAAACCGAGGCCGGCGATGGCAATCGTCGCCGCCACGTTCACGTTCTTGGGGAAGTGCTGGACAGCGTCCCTCGCGAAGCCCTCATACACCACCTTCGGCTTCTTGATGTCGCCGAGCTTTATGCCCTGTTTCGCAAAATATTTCAGGTCTTTGAGGGCCTTTGGGGACTTGTAGGATATCAAGATAACTTCTTCAATCTCCTCGGTGCTGGCCGCACTGAGCCCGTCTATTCCGCAGATGGCTCCAGACGGAAAATAAATCTTACAGTTATTTTGCTTGGCCAGGAGTTTGCATTTCTCGCGCAAGTCGTCGTCCACGAAAGCGCCGATGCTCATGACGACAACGTCCTTTCCCTTCTCGAGGGCCTTTGGAACGTACTCTTTCACAGCGCCTTGGGAGGCGGTCTCGACGACGAGCTGGCACTTCTCCAGAATGTCCTCGAAATCATCGGCGTATTTGACTTTAGCAATCTCTTCTGCCAGTGCCTCGACTTTTTCTTTTTTCCTCTCGATGAAGTGGATATTTTCCACTTCATCCATGTTTTCGAGCGCCCTGGCCAGTCTTCTGCCGATTGAGCCGCAGCCTATGATGCAGATGTTCATGATGTCGCCGATGGACGTGAGTTCGTAGCCCGATTTAATACTTTTTGCAGGCAGATATGAGCTGTTGCACAAGTCTTAAACAATTGGAATGCCTTATCCTCCGTCTCGATAAAATTCTCATTTACAGGATGGGGTTAAAGACTATGGCGGTTGTGGCCAGCAAGGAAATGAAGAGCTATTTCGCGGCGTTGAGAAAGGGTGCTGACAGATGTTACGAAGTCGCGTCCGAAGCCCGCGAGAAGGGCTTCGACCCCGTGCTCGAAGTCGAGATCCCGATGGCCGATGACCTTGCCTCGCGCGTCGAAAAACAGCTGAAGGAGCTGAAGTTGGAGGGCGTCGCCGACATCATCCGCGAGATTTCAAAAAAGCACGACCGCGAGGAGACTTCACTGCTGGTGGCGAAGAAGATCGCGAAAGAGTTCAAAGGACCGCCGGAGCAGGCACTGGACACTGCGGTGCGGACCGGCCTTTCGGTGCTGACGGAGGGAATTCTAGTTGCACCTCTGGACGGCATCGCGTCTGTCAAAATCCATCCCTCGAAAGACGGAGGTTACGTTTCCCTTCATTACGCCGGCCCGATACGCTCAGCCGGAGGCACTGGCCAGGCGATGAGCGTGCTTATTGCGGACGTCGTCCGCCGCGAGCTGGGCATCGGCACATATCAGGCAACGGAGCAGGAGATCGAGCGCTGGAAGGAGGAGATCCCGCTTTACCGGCAGGCCCAGCATCTGCAATACCAGCCGACCGACAAGGAAATAGAGACTATCGTGGGAAGCTGCCCGATTTGCATCGATGGCGAGGGTACCGAGTCCGTTGAAATATCCGGCTACCGCGATTTGCCTCGAATCGAGACCAACAGGGTTCGCGGCGGCCCCTGCCTTGTTATCGCCGAGGGATTGTGCCAGAAGGGCAAGAAGTTACAGAAGCACGTCCGCAAACTGGACATCGACGGATGGGACTTCATCGACATGTTCGTGAAGAAGCGCGAGAAGGACGGCCAGAATGACATCATGGAGCCGAGCACGAAGTTCATCAAGGACATCGTGGCAGGCAGACCGGTCTATTCGCACCCCAGCAGGAAGGGCGGTTTTCGCCTGAGATACGGCCGGGGACGAACTACTGGCTTGGCCGCAATCAACATTCATCCCGCAACGATGCACATCCTTCAGGAGACGACTGCGGTCGGCACGCAGGTGAAACTCGAGCGCCCAGGGAAGGCCGGAATATCGATGCCGAACGACAATCTTGATGGACCGTTGCTGCTGCTCAAAAACGGCAATTTCGTGCGTGTCCATACCACCACCGAGGCAAAGAAAGCAATGGCAAAAATCGAGGAAATAATCGACCTCGGCGAGATCTTGATTCCCGTGGGCGAGTTTCTCGAAAATAATCATCCTCTGGTGCCGGGCGTTTTCGACATCATGTGGTACAATGCCGAGCTCAGAAAAGCCGGCATCGAGGATGTTGACCAGTATTCCGAAATGGGCGTCCGGGAGGCCTTCGATCTTTCAGCGGAAAAAGGAGTGCCGCTTCATCCGAATCATATCTTTTTCTGGAACGACGCCAGCATCGAGCAGATAGATTACCTGAGAAGCCAGATGCGGGAGAGCGGAGAGATTTCCAAGGACACTCTCCGGTTGCCCGATACCGATGAAACTCGGGATGTTCTGGTTATTTTGGGCGCGCCCTTCAATCTCGGTGACGACGAAATACTCGAAATCCAAAACGGTCTGGCTTTGTTGCTTTCATTGGGTTTGAAGCACGAGAAAAATAAAATTTCCGGCACCTCGAAGAAGGGTAAGAAAAAGGGCCCGACACTTGATTATGTTTCGTCGCTGGCAGGCTGCAGGATCGGCGACAAGTGCGGCACGAGAATCGGTGCCAGGATGGCCAGGCCGGAGAAGGCGGATATGAGAAAGATGAATCCGCCGGTGCACAGTCTTTTCGGCGTCGGGAAGGCCGGGGGGCCGCAGCGGCTGTTGAACAAGGCGGCGGAGGCGCAGGCCGGTCCGCTGATGGTCGACCTCGAAGTGCGGAAGTGCCGCAGATGCGGAAAACGAAGCATGCTGGTTGTTTGCGGCGACTGCGGAAATCACACATATCCGCTCGGCAAACACGAAGACCAGAAGCTGGACGTGTATTCGATTCTTAAATCGGCAAAAAAACGCCTGGGAATGAGGGAGCTGCCGAACGTCAAGGGAGTTCAGGGCATGATATCGAAGAACAAGACCGTGGAGATGCCCGAAAAAGGCATCTTGCGAGCGAAATACGGCGTCTTCGTGTTCAAGGACGGTACGTGCAGGTACGACGCCACAGACGCCCCCCTAACGCACTTCAGACCTGCGGAAATCGGCACTGACATCGATACCCTGAAGAAGTTGGGTTACAAAACAGACATTCACGGCAAACCACTGAAGAACGACCGGCAGTTGGCCGAGCTCAAGGTGCAGGATGTGATTTTACCGGAGAGGGGCGGTGATTATTTCGTGCAGGTCTCGAAGTTCCTCGACGACCTGCTGGCCAAGATATATGGCATGGACAAATTCTACAACGCGAAGAGGAGGGAAGACCTCGTCGGGGCAAGCATTATCGGGTTGTCTCCGCACACATCCGGCGGAGTGCTGTCCAGACTTATCGGATTCACACCTGCCAGCGTCGGGTTCGCCCACCCGTATTTCCACGCCGCGAAGAGGCGGAACTGCGATGGTGACGAGGACTGTTTCATGCTGCTTCTGGACGGACTTCTGAACTTCTCGTGGTCGTTCCTGCCCGAAAAGAGGGGTGGCAGAATGGACGCACCCCTGCTACTTTCGACGATACTGGACCCAAACGAGATCGACAAGGAGGCGCACAACATCGACCTGATGGAGCAGTATCCCATCGAGCTCTACGAGGCGGCGCTGGCTTACGAGGACGCGAATACAATCGAAAGTTTACTGGACACAGTCGGGAGCCGCATCGGGACGGTTCTTCAGTACGAGGGCTTCGGCTTCACGCTGGACACCGACGACATCGCGGATGCGCCCATCGTCTCGTCCTACAAAACCCTGGAAACGATGAAGGAAAAGACCGCAGTCCAGCTGGACCTGGCCCGAAAAATCAGGGCGGTGGATGAGAAGGACGTTGCAGAGCGGCTCATCAACAACCACCTCATACCGGACATGCTTGGCAATCTCAAGTCTTTCTCTTCGCAGACTGTCAGATGCACCAAATGCGGCAAGAAATACCGCAGGATGCCTGTCATGGGGCACTGCTACTGCGGCCACAAGCTCATACTGACCGTGCACGAGAAGAGCGTCAGAAAATACCTGAAGATGTCGAAGGATATAGCTGAGGAATACGATGTCTCGGATTATATCAAACAGCGCATCCAGCAGGCGGAAAGGGCGATGTGCTCCTTGTTCCAAAATGAGAAGGTTAAGGAATGTACCTTGCTGGACTTTTAGCCAGCCCTCAATACATCCGCTCCGAGCAGGACATAGGGGGAAGGGTATGTCCGGCGCAGGAGCGGGGTGGGGGGATTAGCTATTGGTTGGGGCGGGCAGCAAATAAAAGATTAGCTAGGGTGGGATAAAATGTGTGTTGCCAAACCTACTGGTTAGCCCATTAACCTAGTCATGCACTTCAATCATGGACTATCTCAAAGCCGTGCTTGTCGATGATGAGCGGATAATACTCTCTGTCGTGGTTCGTTTCCCTCATCTTCACGACACCCAGGAACAGGTTCGTGCCCTTGCCCGATTTTTCCGTCTTCAGATGGATTATCGAGTCGGCCAGGAACTCCTCGACGCCGTAAGTGCCGAATATCTCCTTGACCGGGTCGAACATTTCTGTTATTAGAAGAACCGTGACTCCGATGTCTCTCAATTTCTCGAAGAAGATGAACAACTCAGTTCGCGGGTTCGTGAAATTTGTAAGTGAGTAAAGGGCAGACATCGAATCGATTGCGACGATGTCGCATCCGAAGGTCTTCTTGTAGTCTTTTATCTGCTTGATTATCGAGTCGAGCCAGTTAACCTTGGCGAGGTCCTCTAGCGCCGTTTCCTTTCTTAAAACCGCCATATCGACTATGACCATGTCATCCAGGTCGTTGACAACCAGACCGGATACTCTTTTAGGATCGAATCCCAACTTCTTCATATGGCGTAACAGGCTGGAACGGCTTTGTTCCAATGTGAGATAGACGGCTTTGGTTCTCTCATGCTTGGCCAGGTTGTAGAGAATGCTGTATGCCAGCGAGGATTTCATCGAGCCGGCGCGACCGCATATCAGCACCACGTGCTTTGCGGGAATTCCTCCCTGGAGTTTCTCGTCCAGGCCTTCGATGAACGTTCGCATGCGCTCATGTTCGGTCAGATGCTCCGCCGCTTCTTCGTTCTCGGGGTTGATCTCCAGTGCTTTTTTATAGCAGGCCAGTGCCTCGGACTCCCTGTCGAGAGCCAGTAAGGTATCGCCGTATTTCACCCATGGGACGTCGGAGTCCGGGTTGATTTCGATTAGGATTTCGAAGGATTCGAGTGCCCTGTCGTATTTTTCTCTCTCTTGGTAGATGTCGCCCCTCACTATCAGGGCCTGCTCGTTGACGGGGTCCATTCTGATGGCTTCGGACAAACTCTGCAATGCCTGGCCCCACTTCCCCTTCTTGTACAAGTCGACTCCATGCTTGACGAGCTCGTCCGCCCTGCCGTCCTTCTTCGGTTTTTCTTTTGCTGGCTCGTCTTTTTCTTCTTCTGGCGGCGGTGGCGGCGGAAGTTTTTCCTCTTTCGCCTTTCCTTCAGGATGGAAAAACTCGAAAATGTCGGTGGCCAGTTTCTTGTTTATTCCCTTGCGTGCCGTGATTTCCTTCATCGACGCCTTTTCCAGGTCGTCCATTGATTTGAAGCCGCCGGAATAGAGAAGTTTCGCCTTCGACATGCCCACTCCCGGAAGTGTTATGAATTCTTTTAAAACGTCATCCTTTGCCATTCAAAGCCCCTTTTATTATATTTCCTGATTGACGATATCGATAAGACCTTCGTAAATCCTGGTTGCGATAGCTTCGCCGGCCATGCTCTTGCAGAGTTTGCGAATTGCCCCGATGAGCTCTATATATTCTTCGCGGGTGAGCTTTTTACCTTCGATTCCGAGCTTGCTCTTTTGCCTCTCGATGGTCGTGCTGGCCATCTCCCCGAACAAAGGATGCATGTATTCTTCCATCTTGGATTCAAGGTCCATGAGTGTCAATCCGTTTTGCAAAATCATGAACATGTCTTTATTTAAAAGATTTTGCCAACACTATTATTTCTGTGTGATTATGTTAAATTTCTTCAAAATGATTGAAATAAATGATTGAAGTGTTTTTATCTGGCGCTCCGAGCAGGCTATGAGGGGACGGGCAGTTCTTTTACGACCAGCCATGACCGAGCGAGCAGGCTCTGGCGAGTTTTTCTTGTTTACCCCTATACTTCTTTTTGGGAGCCAGGGCCAGCACAGCTCGGTCCACAAAAAGAAGTAATTGGCAGCGGAGGAGCGTGGGTGGGGGGTATACCCACCGGATGGGGTGGGTAGCAACCCCATAAGCAAGGGTGGAAATGGAGGACTGGTCAATGAATAATCGGCGTCAAAATTCGGCCAGCGATGACAGAAGCCGGCCATCGAAGACTGGCCCGTCCTTGCATACTCGGAAGCCGCCGATTGAGCAAGAACCGCAGATGCCGAAACCGCATTTCATGTACCTCTCCAAAGAGCATTGAATCGGTACCTCGAATCGACTGGCCAGCTGCACCATTATGACTGTCATAGGCTCGGGTCCGCATGTGATTATCCGGTCGAATTTTTGCTCGGACAGAAGTTTTTCTGCAACCTCTGTCACAAAGCCGTTGTGACCGTCGGAGCCGTCGTCGGTTGCGACATGAACCGACGAGCCAGTGTTTTTCAGCCTTTCGGAAAACAGCAATTTGGATTTCGTGTTTCCGCCGATTGCGCAGGTGATTTCACAACCCTCGGCAGCCCATTTTTCGACTGTCGGGGCAAGGGGGGCGATGCCTGTGCCGCCACCGATAGCCAGTATCTTGTTGCTGCTCCTGCTGTCGCCACTACTGCCGGCCTTTGAAAACCCGTTCCCGAAAGGGCCGCGGATGCCTATTTTGTCGCCGGGTTTGAGTTTGTGGATTGCCGCGGTGGCTTCGCCAACTTTTTCGACGGTAATTCCCTTTGTCCCACTCAAGTGAGACAAGCTCATCGGCACCTCGTCAACGTCCGGCAGCCAGACCATCACAAATTGGCCCGGCTTTGCCTCGATGTTCCAATCAAAAAGGATTGTCTTGGTGTTTTCGCATTCGTCGATGATTTTTTTGACCGCGGCGATGTGCATTATACACCCCTGGCCATTCCGATGAGCTGGCTCAGGTCGTCGTAGCCGTGGGCTTCCATGAACTTGATAATTTCAGCGTTGACTTTCTTGAAGACGTCGATACCGCGATAATGCACTCCGCTGCCTATCTGGATTGCGGATGCGCCGGCCATGAAATATTCTATGGCATCGGCGCCCGTTGTTATGCCGCCGACTCCGATAACCGGAATTTTCACTTCCCGGGAAATCTCAAAAACGCACATCACGCCCACCGGCTTGATCGCTGGACCGCTCAGTCCCCCGTAGACATTCCGGAGTACTGGCTTGCCTATTTCGGGCTCGATTTTCATCGCCTTGAGGGTGTTGATTGCCACGATTCCGTCGCCGCCCGATGCTTCGATCGTTTTGGCAAGGCCGCGAATGTCCGGCACCATCGCGCTTATCTTGGAAAATACGGGTATTTTTACCTTGGATTTAACGGCTGCCAGTATGTCACCCACACGGCCGGGGTCGGTTCCGACCTCCAAGCCGTATTTTTCTGCGTGGGGGCAGCTGAGGTTGAGTTCGACGGCGTGGGCTCCGAAATCTTCCATCTTGCCGGCAAGGGTGGCGAAATCTTCGGGTGTCGATGCAAAGATGCTGCCGATGACTGGCTTGCCTGATTTTAGAGCAATTTTGATTTCATCTCCGAAAGCGTCGATGCCGGGGTTCGGAAGGCCCATCGCGTTGATGAGCGAGTTGTCCAGCTCGAGAGCGCACGGGTTGCCGTGACCATCCCTGGGCTCTATGCCGATGGATTTGGTGACTGCGCAGCCTGCCCCGCCCTCTTTGAAAACTCTCAAAATCGACTCGCCGGTTTGCCCCAAAATGCCCGAGGCCAGAATGGTGGGATTTTGCATCTCGATTCCTGCTATCTCGGTTCTCGAACTCGGCATTGTACCTCTTGACGATTGGCGGCCTGCATTTAAAAGTTGTTGTGGTTTGCAACTTTGTCTCGTTTTTCTATGTTTGAACATCCCCGTCCTCCGCTCCGCTCCAGACGGGGTTTTCGGAAATCGAGACGTCACACGCTGCGTATCAAACGCATCGTCCCGTACCCCGCCATTCGCTTCGCTGCAGACGGGGCATAGCTAGCTTGGGTAATGTCAGCCGCTTCGAGCAGGGCGTAGGGGGGCGGGCAATGTTGTGTCAAATGCACAACATTATACTTCGGGATGCGGAGCGAACCGAAGTATAGCCAGCGGAGGAGCGGAAGGGTGGGGGGCGGCAGGAATGGATGGGGCGGGCAACAACGCACTCCCTTGGGTAAGTATTATTAATTGGCATGGTAATGAATGCCTGATGTTGGAAGACGAGGAAGGCCTGGGACTGGTGCAGGTTTACACAGGCGACGGAAAGGGCAAGACAACAGCCGCCCTCGGCCTCGGACTGCGGGCTGCTGGCCACGGTTATCGCGTCCTGATGGTCCAGTTCATGAAGGGCAAGATAAATTATGGTGAATTGGAGGGCGTGAAAAACATATCTGGCTTCGACATCGTGCAATTCGGGAGGCCTGACTTCGTTGACAAACAAAACCCGGACCCTATCGATATCAAGCTGGCGCAGGACGGTCTGGCCCATGCGAGGTCAGTCATCGAAAACAGGGGTTGCGATATCCTGATCCTGGACGAGTTGAACGTCGCCGTTGACTTCGGTCTTGTCTCGATCGACGACGTGCTGGCCCTTGTGGATTCTAAACCCGACGATATGGAGTTGATTATTACCGGCAGATATGCCCACGAGCGACTTCTGGACAGGGCGGACCTGGTGTCCGAGGTTCACGAGGGCAAGCACCCGTTCTCGAAAGGGAAAATGGCCAGAAAGGGGATAGAATTTTGAAGCGCTGGCTAGCGTTCGCATTCGTATTCTTATTCATAACTTCGGCGTGTTTCTGCATCGCCGAAGTTGTTTCCGGACAGGTTGATGAGGGAGGGGTTGGCCAGACTCGGGCAAACGGCATCGCAAATTGGACCGTGATGGTTTACATGTCCGGCGACAGTTCGTTGAGCGATAAGGTCGCCGAGGACATCGACGAAATGGCCTTGGTCGGATCGGACGATAGCCTGCAAATCGTGGCACTGGCCGACAGGAACGAAATCGGCGACTCGCTGTTTTTTCATATAACGGAAAGTGGACCTGAAGAATATGCTCCGAATCACGTCGATCCGCTCTGGGGAACCGAGCTGAATATGGGGCAGCCGGATATTTTGTCGACGTTCGTGATCTGGGCTGTTGCCAATTATCCGGCGCAACATTACATGCTCGATCTCTGGGGCCACGGAATCGGATGGGAAGGTGTGTGCCTCGACAAGGGTGATTACCTGGATGCCGTCGAAGTGAAGACCGCGCTGGACGATATCTCGAACTCGGGCATCGACATCGACATCTTCAGCATGGACGCATGCCAGATGGGAATGTTAGAGATGCTTTATCAGGTTCGCGACACTGTCGATTTTTCGATAGCCTCGGAAAAGGACATCCCGCTTGCTGGCTGGCCTTACAACAAGGTGCTTCAGCTCATCAAGGACGAGCCGGGAATATCGCCTGTCGACTTCGGGCAGAAGTTCGTGGACGAATACGTGCTGTGGAGCGTTGCTTACAGCGGCTATTCCGCCACCCTTTCGCTGATTGACAACAGTATGCTGGCCGACGTTGCCGAGGCCCTCGATGACTATGCTAACGAGCTGGCTCTGGATGTCGGTTATTTCCATCCGGATTTCAAGTGGGCGCGGACCATCACGGAAGAATATGACGGTGCAAACCAGTATGACATAGTGCACCTCGCCAAGAACGTGGCTCTGGTGACCAAAATGAATTATCTGGCTGGGTTGGGATATGCCCTTCAGGAGGCTATAAATTCCGCGGTTGTTTACGAAAAACACTGGACGAGAATCGACGACGAGCCGGCAGACAACGCCACTGGCATGTCGATCTGGTTTCCGGCACATTATCCGTATCTGAAATACAGGGAGCTGGACATCTGCCAGGACACCTTTTGGGATGAGTTCTTGATCGCGTATTCGGGCTATGCCCACGTCAGTGACAGAAGTGAAATACCAGTTGTCGCCGAGGCACATTCCATAGACTCTGACGGCGACGGGCTGAACGACACACTGGCTGTTTCGGCTGGCTCGCCAACCGAAACAGAAATCAGAGTTCTGAATTCGGGCGGTGATTTGATGCATTCGCAGGTCTGGGCCCATTATGCTAGCACGAACCTGACTATTCCGCTGATCGAGCCGGGTTTCTATTCTGCCGAGATTTGTCTACGGGCTGACAACGGAACCCTCCTGAACTTCACGAGAATCGTCAATAACCTCAACATCGAGCACATTTTCACAATATCTGGCTCCGTCGAACTGAACACCGGAAAGGGCCTCGGATGGGTAAAGGTGACTGTCGAGGATGCCGGCAACGAATATCTTAAATCGATGTCGACGAGCTCCGACGGCTCCTTCGAATTTCAATTGCTGGCTCCCTGGGAAACAGACGGCTTGAATGTTACGGTGGTTTGCCATCACAGGACTTACCCGTCGGAAGAGATCATTCACGTTCTGGGCACAGGTGAAGAGGTGATTTTCGGCATTCCGGATGCCTTTTGGATAACTCTCCCGCTCCTGTATCTGGCTGTCGGGCTCGACGCGCTGGCTGTCGCCCTGATTTTGTTCTATGTCGGCAAAGTGAGGGCTCACCAAAGCTAAAGCAATGGGGTTGGTGCTCACCAAAGCTAAAGCAACGGGGGGGGTTGTTTTGATGTACCAGTGTGGCGGAGGGCCTGGAGGGTGTGAAAGAGGGGCAAACATTTAGTTAACAAACCCTTTTTCGGCTGAATGCGTTTCAACTGCGACCTTCACATCCACAGCCGGTACTCGGGCGGCACAAGCACGAACATGACGATCAAGACGCTGGCTGTCGAGTCCAAGAAGAAGGGAATGGACCTCCTGGGCACAGGCGACTGTCTTCACTCGAAATGGATGAAAGAAATCAAGGAATGTGAGGTCGTGGACGAGGGCACGTTCGAACTGACCGGCACCCGCTTCATTCTCAGCACGGAGATTCAAGCCGAAAAGCGGGTTCATCACCTCATTTACTTTCCCTCGATTTCGGCGGTCGAGGGCTTCAAGGAAAGCATCAGCCAGCATTCGAAAAACCTGGAGAATGACGGCAGGCCACATGTACATCTGTCAGGCGAGGAAATAGTCGAGCTGGCCGACGAGGTAGACGCACTCGTCGGACCCGCCCATGCATTCACCCCGTGGACTGGCATGTACGCCCATTTCGACAGTTTTAAAGATTGCTATGGCTCCAGAGCCGGCAAGATAAAGTTTCTGGAATTGGGACTGAGCGCGGATTCAGATTACGGCGACATGGTTCCTGAACTTCAGAACATTACTTTTCTCTCGAATTCCGACGCCCACTCACCCTATCCTTTGAGGCTGGCCAGGGAGTTCAATAAAATCCAGGCGATGGATAAAACGTATGATGAAGTGGTGAAGGCCTTCTTGAGAAAGAACAGGCGAAATTTCGTGCTGAATGTCGGCCTTCCGCCGGCTGAGGGAAAATATAACAACACGGCATGCTCGAAATGTTTCGGACATTTCACGTTCGAGGAGGCGCTGGCTACCCGGTGGCGATGCACCTGCGGAGGCACGATTAAAAAGGGAGTTAGGGACCGCGTGAAAGAGCTGGCAGGTGGCGGAAGCGTCGAACACCCGAGGCATCGCCCCGAATACCTTCACATCATTCCGCTCACCGAGATCATCCAGCAGGCTGTGGGTCATTCGTCACCGTACTCCAAGAAGGTTCAGGAAATTTGGGAAAGCCTTATTACTTCATTCGGAGATGAGGTCACTGTCTTAATAGATACTAAAATTTCGGCGATATCGGACGTCGTCGGAGAGGAGCTGGCTAACGCTGTTGACGCTTTCAGAAGCGGAAAGGTCGTGATAATACCCGGCGGGGGCGGCGAATACGGAAAAGTGCTTCTTCCGGGAAGCGAAGAGGCAAAGGCTGTTGGGGCAAGCCAGACAAAGCGAAAAAGGGGCGGACAAAAGAATTTGTCCGACTTTTAAGTCGACTATTAGGTTGTGAAAAAATGGACAGGGATTTGGCAGAGGTTGCGGTGGAGTATGCCGGAAAACTGGGCGCAGGATACGCAGAGGCCAGGATGGAGAAGGTCGTGGGCTCGGACTCATTGCTGAAGAACGGGAATCCAGAGGTTTCCGGCTTCGACAGGGACGAGGGAATCGCCATCCGCATTTTGCTGGACGGGGCACTTGGATTTTCATCCACTAATGTTCTCGACCGGGCGTCGGTCAAGAACGCATGCGAAGAGGCGGTGCGGCTGGCCAGGGCGTCCTCGAAGATGGTGAAGCAGAAAATCGTTTATTCCGAGGAAAAGGCGCAGGTCCGTGACTATTCCGTGTCTCAAAAACAGAGCATCGCCAGCGTTAGTACGGAAGAACTCCTCAACGCCCTCATCGAGATTAACAACGGTCTGCCGGATGAGGTGAACTTGGTGGGCAGTTATTTCATTTTATACGTCGAAGAGCGCGAGAAATATTTCACGAACTCGGAGGGGTCGAAAATCGCGTCCAGCATCCCGAGGGTGGGTATTTTCATGATCGGCACAATCCTGGAAGGAGATAAGACTGCCCAGGCAATGCTCCAGATGGGTGAGACAAGGGGCTGGGAATTCATGGACGTTTCAAAACTGACAGACCATCTGGGTCACGAACTTTTGATGACCCAGAACAACATAAAAAATGGCATTGCCGCGCCGAAAGAGCCTGTTGATATGATACTCGGCCCGGAGGTGACTGGCATCGCCGCGCACGAGAGCTGCGGTCATCCTTACGAGGCCGACCGGATTTTGGGGCGGGAGGCAGCCCAGGCGGGTGAGTCATTCATGGAGCAAAAAATGCTCGGCCAACGCATCGGAAACGAGGTCGTGAGCGTGATTGACGATCCAACAATCGAAAATTCATTTGGTTTTTATCTGTTTGATGACGAGGGCGTGGAAGCTAGACCGAAATATCTGATGAAGAACGGCATCATCAACGATTTCCTGCACAACCGCGATACGGCTTCCAGAATGGGCGTGGCCAGCAACGGCTCGTCCCGTGCCAACAATTACAATCGGGAGGCTATCGTCCGAATGTCGAATACGTTTGTCGAGCCCGGCGACCACACACTGGATGAACTTATCGAGGATGTAAAATTGGGCGTGCTGATGAACTCTTTCATGGAGTGGAACATCGACGACAAGCGCTACAACCAGAGATACATCGGCCGGGAGGCATATTTGATCGAGAACGGGGAGGTCGGCCAGCCGGTGAAGGCGCCTATCCTGGAAATGACGACGCCGGCGTTCTGGACCGCCGTCGATGCTGTCGGAAAGGAGCTCGGCTGGGCTTCGGCCACCTGCGGAAAGGGAGACCCCGGCCAGGGCATTCCCGTATATACCGGCGGGCCGCACATCCGCCTTCGCAACATCAAGCTGGGGGGTGGTTAGTTGGATATCGCCGACATACCAGATTATGTTGTCAAATCTGCGCAGGTGAAAGGCGCGGACGACGTGATATGCACCGCAACATCCGGCCACCGCAAACAGATAAGGTTCGCCAACAGCGAGATAAGCATCGGAAAGTCGTGGAACTCGGTGAGCGCCAACATCTTCATGGCGAAGGACAGGAAGGTCGTGTACACTTCTGTCAATGATTTTAAAACGCTGGACAAGACCATCGATGACATGCTGTCGCTGGCGAACGTGATGAAGGAAAGCCAGAATTATCATGGTATAGCAGAAGGACAATTTTCATACAGCCAGCATGCTCCCGATTCCCGTATCAGAAACCTGGAGGAGGAGCTTATCGACTATGTCGAGCAGGCCGTGGATGCGGCTGACGAAGCCGGCGCTGGACGCGTCGCCGGCGTGCTTTTCACAAATCACGGAACACTCTATCAGGCAACGAGCGGCGGAGCATCTGGCTCCCATACGAGCGCTGACATCGAAATCTCGCTCAGGGCTTTTGCCACGAAGGAGGCCTCCGGTCATTCTGTTCAATCTGTGAACAATCTGGACAAGTTCAGCCCCGACAAGGTGGGAGAGGACGCCGGCCACATCGCGAAATCGGGCCTCAACCCTGTGATTGGCCCCGAAGGAAAATTCGACACACTTTTCACCCCGCTGGCCTTCGCGAACTTGCTGGAGAGGGTTGCGAGCTCTGCGTCCGCCGGACTTGTCGAAGCCGGCATGTCCTTCTTCCAGGACAAGGTGGGCGAGGAGGTCGGAGCCAGTAATGTTACTTTGGCCGACGACGGCACCAATGAATCGATGGTCAAGGGAGCGCCGTTCGACAACGAGGGCGTGCCGACCCGGAAGAACATCATTATGGAGAACGGGGTGCTGAAGAAATACCTGCACAACACAGGCACAGCAAAGCGCTTCAACGAAACGACAACCGGAAACGCCGGCCTCGTGTTCCCGCGAGCCTGGAACTGCACGCTCGGCCACGGCGATGCCAGCAGAGATGAGATAATCTCGGAAATCAAGGACGGGATTTATGTGACTAATGTCTGGTACACACGCTTCCAGAACTACCAGACAGGCGACTTCTCGACGATTCCGAGAGATGCGATATTCCGCATTCAAAATGGAGAAATAACAGGCGCCATCAAGGACATCAGAATATCGGAAAACATGCTGAACGTCCTGAGCAACATCAAGATGCTGGCCAACGATGCGAGGCAAATACACTGGTGGGAAGTAACAACCCCCGTAAAAACGCCCCACGTACTCGTCGGCGATGTAAACATAACGAAGAGTACGCAGTGATTATGGCCAGCCAACCCAAATCCAACCGTGTCGAGCAGGCTCAGGGGGGATTGGGCTGAGCCAGCGCAGACGCGGAAGGGTGGGGGGAGAGCGAACTGGATGGGGTGGGCAGCAACAAAAACAATGGCTTGGGGGAGCATTGATTGTTTGGGGCGGGAAACAACCCACCCACCAGATAGGGCGGGCCCAACTAAATTTCAGCACAGCATTAACGTTATATCCATAAACGCCGATGACCTTCTATGGACTGGTTCATCGCCATAGTTCTGGGTCTGGTGCAGGGAGTTGCAGAATGGCTCCCTATCTCGAGCTCCGGCCAGTCGACAATTTTGCTGGTCGACGGCTTGAATATCGACCCTGCAACCGCCATAACTCTGGGGCTGGCTGTGCATATCGGGACGGCAATGGCCGTCGTGGCGAAATATCCGAAGCATCTCTTGAAGATGGCTAATCCGAAGAGTGGGCCGGTGTCCAGATTCTATTGGAGCACGACGATGGTCTCGTTGGCTGTGGGGTTTCCGCTGTTTTTGCTTCTCGAACAAACCTTCGAGAGCAACTTGTGGACCGGCACCAGCATCACGATTTTCGTGGGTCTGGCTCTCGTAATTACCGGTATTTTTCTGATGCGGCAGAAGACGCGTCGTGCGAGGGCATTAAAACAGGCAAAACCGACAGACTGGCTGTTGTTGGGGGTGGCGCAGGGGTTTGCAGTGCTGCCGGGTATTTCGCGGTCCGGAATGACGGTGAGCGCCCTGCTCATGCGCGGGTACGATAAGAAAGCCGGCCTGCAGTTTTCGTTTCTGTTGTCGGTGCCGGTTTCGGTTGCGGCATCGGTTTATCTTGTACTATTCAGCGATTTAGCCGGTGTGGGTGCCGGCTTCCTTGTCTTGGCCGGTTTTATCGCTTTCATCTTCGGCTACCTGACGATGGACGCATTGGTTCGTCTGGCGAGAGGGCTGAACTTTGCTAAATTCTGCATATTTTTTGGTGGACTGGCTGTTGTGTTGGGCCTCATTCTTTGGATGGTCTAGAGGAGGTCGACTGACCGACTGGAAAAACCTCACCCTTCGCCTTGTTGGCCTTGCCGAATCTCTTGCTGAAAATGAACTTTAGATTGTTGAAACCGTCGTGCCAGGTGTTGAGTTTCACCTCGCCGACGCGCGGGCTGTAAACGATGGGCACCTCCTTGTACCGCACCTTCTGCCAGGCCTCTATCTTTATCTCCTCGGACAGGGCCATCAGGTCGCTCGTCAGGTTTAATTTTGGAAGAATTCCCCTGCGGAAAACCCACATGCCGGTCTGCGAGTCGGCGGTCTTAAAGCCGAAGCAAAATCTGGCCCCCATGTTCAGCATCCAGTTGCCGAAGCGATGTTTCGTGCCCATCGCTTCCTTTGTGATTTTTGTCAGGCGGTCGCCGGATATGAAATCTAAATTCTCCGACTCCAGCATCTTCACGAACTTCGGTATGTCGGACGCCGGATAAGTGCAGTCTGCATCCAGTGTTGCGATGAACTGGCCCTTCGCTTTTGCGAAACCGGTCTTGTAGGCGCGCCCGTAGCCGCGACGCGGCTCGTCAACGACGATGGCGCCCTTGGAGCTGGCTATCTCTCTTGTGCGGTCTTTGGAGTTGGTGTCGACAATCATAACCTCGTAGCTTCCGATGTTAGCCAGCGCCTGATTTATTTCATCCATGACAGTGCCTATTGATTCTTCCTCGTTCATCGTCGGAATGACTACTGACACCTTCGGGCTTTCAGACATTAGATGGCAGAGAGAAGGAAACTTTAAAAGAGTTTCTATGGTTAAGTTCCATAGCCAAGGCAAAGAAAAATTTAATATGGCACTGCATGATTGCCTTCGTAAAAGCGGCAGTAACTCAGTTGGGAGAGTGCAAGACTGAAGATCTTGAAGTCGCTGGTTCAAGTCCGGCCTGCCGCATTTTTATTCGTATAAATCGAAAGGACTCACGAAGTTTCCGTATCTGGCTCTCGTGTTTTCCAAGTCC
Organism: Methanomassiliicoccales archaeon; assembly: GCA_030672365.1. Classification (GTDB taxonomy): domain Archaea; phylum Thermoplasmatota; class Thermoplasmata; order SG8-5; family JAGLSY01; genus DAOVGM01. Next base: position 914 of record DAOVGM010000076.1, on the reverse strand, counting down.
TCGATTTGCTGCTCCAGTATCGTGAAGAGCTCGTCAGGTGTGTTCAGTACCTTGACGGCATAGGTCTTCAATGCCCTGCGGATTTTTTCTATATGGTTGGGAACTCTGATGGTGAACTGGGTGACGTAGTCGCCCTCGGGATAAGTTTTACCCAGAGTTTCCTCGAATAGAACTACTAAATCGTCGTATATTGGAATCATGCCCGTGGGTGCTTTTACTGCCTTCAATTCGTTGTTCACTCTGTGCTCCATCCACTTGAGCCAGACGTGTTTGTCGTTCTTGTGATTCAGATATTTTCCGGTTATGTCTTTGAGGAAGTAATTCACCGAGAAAATCTTCGGTGGCTTTTTCAGGTCGGCGGCAAATTTCAGGTTGTTCTCGATGTAAGTGCCCACCGGAATCGACAGAAAATCGATGTTGGACATCGGATTGAAGATTTTGACGCCCCTGGTTCCAATCGTGGCTGCCGTGGTTTCCGATTCCAATGCTGCCCCTTTGGTGATTATTCCGTGCTTCCAGTCGAACGACTCTTCGACAGGTACGCCCGTTGTCGAGTCCCTGCCGCCGTAAATGATGCCGCTGACGACGACTCCTTTCGGATTGTGCAGATTTTTGTCCACGTTTTCGAGAGTTTCCAGAGAAATCGTGAATCTGGCATTCTTGTGGGAAGATGGAATATCGCCGTACTTCGGATGAGCTTTACCTTTGTGCCATTCCCCGGAATGGTTCACGCCGTCTTCCGGACATTCCCCGTCCTTCCCGCCCCAGAATACTTTTCTGTCTTCTGTCACCAGCACGTTAGAAAAAATAATCTCGCCGGGGCTGGTCAGTGCCTTGAATTGCTCGGGGTCGTCATTTGAATTGATGCCCCTGATGATGCCGAACATCCCTTTTTCGACGTTAACGGCTCTGAT
>DAOVGM010000085.1 GCA_030672365.1 Methanomassiliicoccales archaeon | reverse complement strand
GGACGGAAGTGTCGCAAACGTATGGGTCCAGCTCTTTTCCGTATCTCAGATATTCGGCTGCCACATAGTCCATGTTCTGCTCCATGAGCCCACCGAGGGCGTGGACGTACTTCTCTTTGATAGGCCAGGTGGTCCTGAGCTTGTGCATGAACGAGTCCTCGTCTATGAGGTCGCATATCCGGATGCCGAACCTGGAAACCTTGTCGGTGTAGCACGGGCCTATTCCTCTTCGGGTCGTTCCGGCAGCCAGATTTCCTTTGAGTCCTTCTTCGAGGGCGTCGATGGTCTTGTGGTAGGGCATGATGACGTGGGCCCTGTCCGAGATACGAAGATGGCCCATCTCGATACCTGTCTGGCCAAGTTGCTGCAGCTCTCCGATAAGGATTGCCGGATCGACGACGAGCCCGTTGCCGATGACGGAGGTAACTTCCTTTCTCAAAATTCCGGAGGGGACAAGGTGAAACTTGTAGGTCTTGTCGCCGACCACGATCGTATGGCCTGCATTGTTGCCGCCCTGGAACCGGACCACAAAATCCGCGTCCTCCGCATAAAGGTCCGTAATCTTCCCCTTGCCTTCGTCACCCCACTGGGTCCCGATAATCACCCTGGCCGGCATGTTTTCACCGAGACAGGATAGGGAAGGGGGTTAATAATTTGACTGATTTTCGCCTGTTTTCCACAAAAATCTTAAATACTACGTCAAACATACGTGATTAATACGTTAAACATACGTTAAAAATACGTTTAGGAGTATTATTCATGTCAGAACTACGAATTGTTGTGCCCGATGATGTAGACCGCTATCTGGACATGGTCATCAAGTCCGGGATGTTCGGCAATAAAGCTGAGCTGGCCAGAGCCGCGATTGTGCAATTTCTCAACACGATCGGGCCCATCTCGAAGGGGTACGATACCGACAACTTCTTTTCGCCGGACGGCCGGATCTTTCAGATAGAGTACGCGCGGGAGTCCGTGACGCGGGGCGGTATCGTTATGGGGATGGTTTGCACTGACGGGATATTGCTGGCTTCCGAAGACTTGCAGGCGACCGGCAAGAACAAGCTCATGATGTCGCCGATGAAGATTCACAAGCTGTCGGAGGACATTTTGATCGGAACGTCTGGCATGGTCACGGACGCGGCGATGGTGTTCTCCAGGTTGAAGGAGGGAAAATACCCGAATGTCGAGACGCTCCTCGAAGCCATCCGCCAGATATACTGGGAGCACAGCATCAAGAAGGACATCAGACCGCTGGGGGTCGGCCTGGTCATAGGCACGACATTCGACCGCCCAAGGATATTCGAGGTGGATGCCAGCGGCGCGACTGCGGAATACTCGGCAGTCGCAATCGGAAACGGCTACGACAAAGCGATGAAGAAGCTGGCCGAGAAGTATGACCACATGACTATCAAGAACGCGGGCAAGCTGATGCCGGACATTCTGGGAAAGGACAAGGAGTTCCTGGTTGAGACATTGTATATTTAAGGTTTAGAGAACATAATAAGTAAAGCCAGCGCCACGAGCAGGACAAAGGGGGACGGGTTTGTCCAGCGCAGTGGCGCAAGGGTGGGGGGCGACACAATTGAACGGGGAGGGCAGAAACCCACCCACGAGACATGAACACCAATGGCAAATCTTAAATTCCCACCCCCTTTTGCCCACCCATGATCCCCTGCTCCAAGTGCGGCAAAGCCTCCGTAACATTTATCAGATACAGCGGCCAGCACCTTTGCCACAAGCATTTCAAAGTATTTTTCGAAAAGAGGGTCGCGAAGGAGGTCCGAAACTATGGGAAGATACAGAAGGGGGATAAGCTGGCCCTCGCTGTTTCCGGCGGCAAGGACTCGGTTGTCATGCTCCGCCTGCTTCGGGAGATGTTCCACCCGAAGTCGGGCATCGAACTCCATGCCATAATCGCCGATGAGGGAATTGCCGGCTACAGGGAAGGCGGCATCGAGATTACCAAAAGGGTTTGTACAGAGCTGGACGTGCCCTTGGAGATTGTCAATTTCAAGGACCTTTTCGGTTACACGATGGACGAGGCCAGCAAGCTGGATGATGAGACGCCGCAGTGCACTTACTGCGGTGTTTTTCGAAGGTCGGCGTTGAATAGGACAGCTCGGGACATCGGGGCCGACAAGCTGGCGTTCGGGCACAACCTGAACGACACTGCCGGCTCGATTCTGATGAACATCTGCAGAGGCGATGTGGAACGACTGGCCCGGCTCGGACCCCACGAGCGAAAGCAGCCCGGCCTCATACCCCGAATCGTGCCGCTGCGGATGATTCCGGAGGAGGAGACCGCCCTCTACGCCATCCTGGAAGGCATAGAATTTCTGGATGCGGAATGCCCGTATGCTTACCGGGCACATCGCCTCGAGTTCGTCGAGCTCATGGCCAAGTTGGAGGATATAACTCCCGGGACAAGGCACTCTATTTTGTCCTCGTATGAGCAGCTGCGGGATTCGCTGGTTGCTGCGTTTCCCGCGATAAAACTGAACGATTGCGCTAAATGTGGTGAACCCGCAGTCGGAGAAACTTGTAAAGCATGCCAGCTTGTTGCGAAGTTGGATTCGCTCAGCTGAGTGCGTCCTCGATTATATTAAAAATATTTTTCGCCTCGTTTTCGGCAGTCTGGCTGTCCGCGGTTTTCACGAGAACGCGGCCTCCGGCATATAGACTTGATTCGAGGTTGTCGTGTTTTATTACGCACATGACTCCCGCGTCGGAAATTTCCTCGTAGCCTGCGGATTTCAGCAGGGCCAGTGCCTTCTCGATGTTGACCTTTATTAGGGTCTTGGGAATCGCGTCGTGGGCCTCGGCCTCGCAGGTCTTTACCACAGTGAAATCTATGTAATAGCCCCCTGGTTCATTACATCACCACCAGTTCCAGACTTCCCATGAGTTTTAGAACGAGCTCATCGACGTCCAATTTGGCTTCCTCGGCCTCGACTTTGTCAAGTCTGGCCTTCGTCGACGGCTTCTCGGGTACGATTGTGCAACATAGGCCAGCGGATGTCGACGTGTCGTAGGAGCCGAATTCCCTCGCCCTGTCCATGATCTCGACCTTGTCCAGACCGACGAGAGGGCGGAGAATGGGAGTGCTCACGACATCCTCCTCGACCTTCAGATTTGTGAGTGTCTGGCTGGCCACCTGCCCGAGGGATTCGCCGGTGACGATGAAATCCGCATTCTCCCGCCTGGCCAGTGCCTCTGCGGTCCTCAGCATCATCCTGCGGCAAAGAATGCAATGATAATGACGGTCGGTGCTCTTCGCGGTTATTCCCTGAGCGACAAGTCCGTGCTTCGCGACGTAGAAAGGAATCGGGGTGCCAGCGGCTTTCGACAATGCCGCAGCCAGCTCCTTTGCCTTCTCGAATTCCCGGTCGTCCGTGAAAGGGCGGTTGTCCATGTGCAGAAGCACGAGGTCGAACCCCCTGGCCAGCATCATTCGCCCCGCGACAGGGGAATCTATGCCGCCGGAGAGTAATAAAATTCCTTTCATTTCTCCACCTCAACCCCTCAACCGCCAGACACCGTTTCCACGACCCATATCTCATCGTTGTCGTTGAGTTTTTCGTCACTCGGAATCGGCATGCCGCCTCTCATCACAATCTTCGTTGATAAACTGACTCCCAATTTGACGATGAGGTCCTGGGCAGTCGAGCCGCCCGGAAGGCTCATATCGGTTGACTGGCCTTTCCATTTTGCGGTGATTTTAATTTCACTCAGGGACACTTCTCACATCCCCCTGTGAGCTCCTCCATCATGTCAGATTCGTTTATAAGTTTACACAGCCGGCATATCTCTTCCTTCACGACATCCTGTTGGCCGGACTTTATGATTTTCTTGGCAGATTTCCGAACTTCCTTCATGATTTTCTCGTCGTTTATCGTTATCTTCGCCCTCTTCTTCGAGAGGTATTGCGATATCGCGGCATCGGTAACCCCCATGGTTCTGGCCACCTGCGACTGTCTCATTTTGTGGTCCTTCACCAGAGAGATAGCCAGCTGGCTGCGGATTATCGGCACGACATACCACATGCTTACTTCACAAGGGGTCTTCATTTTTTGTCTCCTTTTATGACATCCCTGTCCTCACAGACAGGGCTTTGAATCGGATCCAGTTTGTCCATCACCTACTCGCCGAAATCACTTTTCGACGAGTAACCGACTTATTTCGAATCGCTTTGCATCTCGAAATAAAATGTTGTGCATCTGACACAACATTGCCCGCCCTCACAGACGGGGCATGGCGCCCAAGGCCTCGATTTCCGGTTATTTCAAACCAAGTGCTTGGTTTGTTTTCTCGATTGACTTCCACTTGTCCGGCTCGGTGTTGCACAGGGCCCGGATGCAGTCTATGTTTTCCGGCACGACATCCGACTCCTGGTGAATTGCCTGATAGTAATACAGGGTGTTGTCCACGACGTGCACTCCGTCCTTCCAGACAGCGATCTCCATGAGGTCGCTTCTCTTGTAACCAGTATCCTTGGCGTACTCCATGATTTGCGCTGTGGAAGTGATGCCCTTTGACCCCTCTACGAACAGTATACGGGAGGTCTTGTCCCACAGGCCGATTACGGTGTCAGCGGAAGCCGGCTTCTGCAACTTGACCACGACCGAATGAAGGTGCATGAGTGTGCTCGGAACTGCAACCGCGGTCGTCTGGATAGGCAGGCCGTACATGACAGTCTGGACATCCGGTCCGTGATGCGACGGCACCTTCAGCACCGGTTTTATCGCATTTATCGGGCCGGTCTTCGAATCCCAGGGGTCCGCACCGCGCCTTATCATGACACCCAGCACGTTCTCGATACCGAACTCCTGCTGCAGCGGCCAGAGCGTTCGGCACAGGCCGGTCGTGTTGCAGGAAACCACCCTCGAATAATCCTTGCCCAGATTGTCCTCATAGTTTGAGAACGAATTGAAGGAAAGGCCCGTCAAATCGTGCTTTTCGCCGCCCTGCCAGATGGCCTTGACGCCGTGCTCCTCGTAGAGCTGCTTGTAGCCCTGCTTCTTCGGCGTGCAGTCGATTACGATGTCGGACTCGGCCAGAAGGTCGGTGAGCGTGCCCTGGGGCTGAATCCCTACCTCCTGAAACCCGGAGACGAACTCCTGGGTCGTCGTGAAGAACTTGAAGCCGTTCTTCACCGCATCAAATGCCTCGAAGGAGGGTCGCCTTTTCACAACGCCAGATATCGTCATGTCGTCCTGTTTCATAACCGCATCGGCAACCCTCTTGCCGATGGTTCCGTAACCGTTAATCGCGACCTTCACAGTCATACATTAACACCGCTAACCCCGAATGCATTCTTTGATAAATAGGTAAGGTACGCGAGGAATCCTTATGGTGTGCAACTTGGTTATCACCAGCCAGAGTATATAAGGGGGGAGTGACAATTATTAACATGGAGACAGTCAAATTGAGATTCAGATTTCCGTCTGCATTCAAGGTCCTTGTCCGGGGCTACATAGTGATGGCTTTCATCTTTTTGGCAGAATGGGCCGGCCTCGTCAAGGACATCGGTATCGTGATCTTCGCCATTACCACGGTATCTATCAGCATGATATTCGGTATCGGGCTCTTGCTCACCATGAACACACGACCGGTTAGAAAGGGCAACTGCGACATACCGAATACAGTGCTCGTTTTCGTAAAGGGCGCGCTGATAATCTACTTCATCTCCTTGATGGGCAGCTTCGGAATCCTCCCTCTCGAAACCACTGGACTCCTAATGATGGGTGTGACCTTCGTGCTCGTGATATTCGGGGTCGTAAGCTACGTCTTCGAAGTATTTGAGAGGGCCGCACCCATCAAAACCCATAAGAGAAAGAGAATTGTAAGGTCAAGAAGGCAAAGGATAATCGCCGCCGCTCCGAGCAGGACATGGGGGGACGGGCATGTCTGGCGCAGGAGCGGAAGGGCGGGGGGTTG
>DAOVGM010000007.1 GCA_030672365.1 Methanomassiliicoccales archaeon | reverse complement strand
GTTATTTCGGCTGGCTCTGCCGCCGAAATAATAATTTGCGAATTTGACGCCTTATTTCGGGTCGCTCTGCATCCCGAAATAAAATGTTGTGAAATTTACACAACATTGAAATTAGGGGCATGTTGCTGGTAAATGCTTTTCATATTGACATCCGTTCTGCGAGTGCCGAAACCATCCTCGGAACCACCCCCTATTTCAAGGGGTATTTAAGGGATTCGGAGAAAGGTATTTATCTAACTTCGGATTTTACTGGTATCGTGTGAAGGGGAAAACTTATTGCTCCTTTCGGAGCTATTTGTTTTTTACTCTTCTTCCCACACCCCCCTTCACACACCCAACATTGTGTTGTTTTCATTGTTTCCGCCCCAGTCAGTGTTCAGGTCATTGCCCACCCCGGCCAGTGGGTGGGTTAACTGCCCGCCCCAACCAATCTGTTCTCCCCCCACCCTTCCGCGTCTGCGCTGGGTGTGCCCGTCCCCCCACACCCTGCTCGACGCGGCCTGGTCTGCTCGTCGCATTACGAAAATATGCAGGAAAATGTCCGATAACTTACAAAAAGGCAAAACTCAGGGGAAACATTTAAGCCCAGAAGTTAGAATATAATCATATTGGGGCAAGGTTGGATGAAAGTGTTTTATCCTTCCACTTCTCTCGGCTCTTTCTCCGTTCTGACCGTGCCCCCCCACATTTCTCTTTTCGGAATTTTCTGCGCTTGTTCGGGCTCCAAAAGAGAAATCTGGACAAAAGAGAAAAATCGCCCTCGCCTGCTCGAAAATTCATCAGGGAATGAACTCAGACCTTCCCAAACTTTTCCATGTTCTTCTGATACTGATCCTCAGACAATTTCCCTTCTTGATATGCCTTTTCGATTTTGTCTAAAATCTCTTGGTTTGGATGAGGTTCTGGCTCTAGAAGTTCCGGAGTTTCTTCAACGCAGAATGGACAGGGCGAGGCGGCTTCTATTTCGAAGCCGCAGGTAGGACAGAGGGTTGTTTCAGAAACAGGAGGTTCAGATGTTGTATCATCTTCTGGTTTCTTAATAATAAAAAGAAGGGCAGTTACTATTACTGCAATAATAATCAAAATCGCCCACCAGTATTCACCAATTCCACCATCGGAAGGTGGTTCTATTATAATTGGATTGACCGTTACAAACATTGTGTCAGTATTCCAGTTTCCTGCCGTATCCGTGACATTCAGAGTTAAGGAGTAGTTACCTGGTGTCCAGAACGTGAACTGCGGAGAAATTTCGTAAAGCGTTACTTCTGATCCATTATAGGAGAAAGTCCAGGTAAAATTAACGATTACGACATTGTCGAATGAATCTGAACCGTCGAAGGTTACAATGGCACTTTCATTCGTTTGTTGGTCTGGACCAGCGTCGGATATTGGGGGTGTTGCATCATAACCGCAGGATGCGTCCGCCACTCCCGGAACTGTTTCATTATCAAGATCGTCATCAACAGCAATCGAATAAAATTCATAATTCCCCTGGCCAGCCGGGAAATTGAAGGACCATGACCATGGTTCATCGAAATCAATGCCAAATTGTATCCAGGGCCCGCCTTCATAGTTATAATACAGTTCCAGCCGGCTAACAGTTCCGTCAGAATCATTTGCAGTTGCCGTTATTATTGTCGGGCTGGTATTCTGCCAGTAGGGGGATATTTGATCGACCGCGGATATCGGTGATGAATTCGGAATGGAGGCATTAACATAGATAATACAAATGTCAATATCCCAATTACCGGAGCCATCCGTGACATTCAGTGTGACATTGTATATGCCTGGTGTATTAAAGATGTGGAAGTTTATCATTCCAGATAGTGAAATTGCACCTCCATCTAAGAAGGTCCAGGTATAGTTCATTATACCAAAGTCATCGGTGCTGAGACTTCCGTTGAGCACGACATTCTCTCCTTCATCCACGAATTGGTCGGGACCAGCTTCTGCGACTGGCGGAAGGTCTGGTGTAACATTGAACAAACCATTTGAAGGCATGAATGGATAATTGTCCTGATTGAGCCCTCCTTGGATACCCTGGCCAGTAATAGTAGTGTAAGGCAAATCGCCGATGCCGTCGCTTCCCGGGACATCCTGTGCAGGGCCGTAATTCGCATCTGTGCCATTGTAATCACTCCAACGATTTCCCCCTCCAGGGTAACCATTATCCCAGGTGTTTCCCCATGTGGGACTCCCGTCGTCATAAGCCTGATTTACATTGTTTTCAATAGAATTACGATATATTTCATTATATTCGGAATCTGTTAGGAATATCCCATATCCCGAATTATCTGATATATTATTTGATACTATAACATTCTCATTAGCAGATGATAGTTTTATTCCATTTTCAACGTTAGAAGTTATGATATTATCTGTAAATGAATTATAAGAGGAGCTATAGAGTGCTCCACTTAGAGCCTCTAAGAATATACCATTCTGGGAGTTCATTGAGATATTATTTGCAATAAAACTATTGTTATTTGTATGATAATAAACAGCAGACATATCCCCCTCCGAAAACATGTAAATGCCATTTGCTCCATTTAGATTGATAGTATTATTAGAAAATATATTGCCAGATGATTTTGCACTTGGCCCATATGAGCCATCTATTTGAATCCCACTTCCACTATTGTTCTTGATGGTATTACTGAAAAAGGTATTCTTACTTGCACCACGTAAAAAAATCCCATCAATCTTATTATTCAATATACTGCAATTTTCGATTCGATTAAATTGCTCATCATTGGAAAACGGTTCACCATAATTGTATTGACAAATCCCATATTGATTATCACTGAAATTTCCTCCCACTATATGATTTTCATAGGATGACGATATGCCAATTCCATTCCATCCACTACCGATAACAATAGCATCTTGAATTTTGATATTATTTGAAGTTACAATACTGATATAATCCGCATTCTCGATATGACAGTTGTTCATCACAAGGTTTTCACAATCTGAGATTATAATATTACCAGCCCTTTCTGGAACATTGATTGTTTGATCTTTTAAATCATAATAATAGAAGACTGGATGATAATTAACTGAGTTCGTGGTATCGGCTGTATTGTTGCCCGTTAGATGGAATCCAGTAATTGTAGTGTTCAGTATTGTGTTATTATGGTGTACATTACCAAACCCGCCGAACCATGATGTGATTCCGTAATTATTTGACCACAAATGAGTATTTAAAATGGTGTTATTGTCACCATCAATATCAATACCTTCTCCCCAATGGTATGAAAGATTGTTATTGAAGACCATATTATTATTTGAACTGAAAGACAGTGCAATTCCCATTCTGGTATGGCTGGCATTATTATTACTTACATTATTCCAATGAGAGCGCATGAAGACGACATTACAATTATTATTCTGATAGAAGGTGTTATTCATTATTGAATTGTTATTTGAATCTTCAAAATAAATACCGTACCAATCACAAAAAGCAATGTATGTGTTTGTAATATTAGAATATTGAAGAATATCAGCAAAATCTCCATCGAGAAATACCCCTACATTGGCATAGGTTATATTGCAGTATGCGAGATTTACAGTCCCATTATCTCGTGCAACAATGCCATACCAATCTTTTGGTGTAGGTGTTGTTCTATTAGAAGTGAATGTTATCCTATTTATTGAATTTCCAGTTGCGTTAATGGTCCCATTGGACATCAACGAATAATAACCATCAAATTTAACAACCACTCCAGGTTCAATAGTTAAAACCACGCCGGGATCGACATATACATTTCCTTCGATGTAATAAGGACTATTTGCGAGAGTCCAGTTGGTGTCTATGGTAATGTGACCACCTGTAATTGTTGTATCGGCACAAACATTGTCGCTAACTGTCATAACAATAAATGCGGAGCTGAACACCAATGCAATACTCATCAACACCAGAAATGCCGAATGTTTCATTCTTCCACCATGATTGATATGCATACAAAAATACTTAAAAAGATTGGTACGCCTTTTTGTGAACCGAGTTCAAATCCGAAAGGGTTTGAACTCGTAGAATTAATCACTTGTAAACTTTCTTAATGTTCCTGGCCAGCCTGTCATTTATTCCGGTGACAGCTGCCAAGTCCTCGACCTTCGCCTTCTTAAGCTTGTCGAAATTGTCGAAGCCGGCCTTGTAAATCGCCTCTGCCTTGGAGTATCCCACACCAGGCACTTTCACAAGTTCGTGGGCGAGCTTCTTCTTCGTGATTTTCTCCTCTTCCCTTTTCGGTGCCTTCTTTTTTGGTTCCTTCTTCTCCTCTTTTTTCTTCGCACCCTTCTTCTTGCCGCCTTTCTTTTTACCCTTCTTTGTTGGTGCTGGCTTCTTCTTTTCTTCGACAACTTCTTCCAGCTCCTCTATCAGGGTTTCCTCTTTCTCCGCAACTGTAAATTCGGTTCCGCACTTGTCGCAGAACTTGTCCTCGATGCTGCCGATTGCGTTGCATGCCGGGCACCTGAACTCCTCGACCTCCAGCTCCTCCTCTTCGGCCTTTTCGGCCTCCTCAATGCCGGCCTTGTCACCCTCTGGCTCTTCAACTTCGAGCTTCTCCAGTCTGCGGACCGCCGCGTCCCGATTCTTGATGACATCCCTGAATTTCGGGTCGATTCCAAGGGCGCGCTCGAAGCAGGCCAGCGCCTCCACAATCTTGTCCATTCGCTGGAGTGCGATGCCCTTGTTGTTCCATGCCTCGGCGAACTCGTCGTCCAGCTTGAGCGCCGAATCGAAGGCCGATATCGCCTCGTCCAGCTTGTCGTCGCTCAGCAGGGCAAAGCCCTTGTTGTTGTGGACGAGGGCAGACTCCCCGATGGTCAGCGCCATGTCGAAGCACGAAACCGCCTCAGGCAAGCGGTCCATCTCGTAGAGGGCCGCACCCTTGTTCACCCAGGCGCGGCTGTAATCGGAATCGATGTCTATCGCCCTGTCGAAGTATTTTATCGACTTCTCGGGCTTGCCGGACGCGAACCTGGCTGTGCCGCGGTTGCACCATGCCTCCGCGAAGTCCGGGTCTATCTGGATTGCCCTGTCGAGGCAGGTGATGGCGTCGTCGTATTTCCCGAGCTCGATCAGGGCGGCACCCTGTGCATTCCAGAGTTCGACCAGTTCCGGAGCCAGGTCCAGCGCCCGGTCGTAAGCTTCCACTGCGGCCTCGGTTCTCTCCAATCGCAGGAGCAGGTCAGCGCGCTGCGCCCAAATCGTGGGCTCGTCCTTCTCCAGCTCGATGAGTTTGTCGTTGAGCCTGAGCGCATCGTCCAGCTCACCGATTTCGATGAGCGCGGCGAGTTTGTTGAGAAGGGCCGGCAGATTGTCCGACTCCTTTCTCAAAACGCGGTCGTAGGCCTCTATTGCATCGTCGTATCTCGCCATCTGGTAGAGCAGGTTGCCTTTCTCCAGCCAGAGCTTCGGGGTCTCGTCCAACGCGATGGCCTCGTTGAAGCAGTCCAGCGCCTTGTCGTGCTCCTGCATGCGGGTGAATAGCTTGCCCTTCTCGAAGAGCATCTCCTCGGCTTCCATCTCCCGCTCCTCGGCCTTCTCCTCCTCGATGACCTCCAGGATGTCCGGCTCGCCGACGGGAATTGGAATATCCGGTTCCACCTCTTCTTCAATCTTCGGCGGCTCCATCTCCTCCGGCTCTTCTTCTGCCGGTATCTCACCGACCTTCACGCCGCAGGAGTGGCAGAACTTTGCCTCCTGATGCAGCTCGGCAGCACAATCACCGCACAGAGCCTCTGGCTCGGCCTCTACCGGCTCTTCATCCTCCATGGTGTCCATGAAATCGTCTGCCAGACCTTTTTCCGTGACGTCCGGCTTGGCCGGGAATTCCCTGACCTCGACTTCAACAACTGGCTCTTCAGGTTCTGGCTCGGGTGCCTTTTCCGCTTCCTCGAGCAGGGCCTGTTCTGCCTTTGCCTTCTCGTCCAGTGCCACTTCCCAGTGTGGTTTCAGGAGCAGGGCGCTGTCGAAGGTTTTGATCGCCTTTCGATACCTCTTCGCACTGGCCAGCGCCATTCCCTTCTGGCAGTAGACCTCGGGGCTCTTCACCCTCTTCAGAACGAAGTCATAGGCGCCCACGGCCTCGTCGTAGCGCTCCATCTCGTGTAATAACAGCCCCTTATTCAGCCAGGCATCCGTGTAATCGTCATTTATGGCAATGGCCTTCTCGAATGAGACCAAGGCCTCGTCGAACTCCTTCATGTGCTTGAGCGCAACGCCCCTGTTGTTCAGCACGTTCACGTTATCTGGCTCAAGACGTAGGACGCGGTCGTAGCACAAGATGGCCTCTTCAAATTTCCCCTGCTCATGGAGAGTGGCGCCCTTGTTATTCCACGCCTTCACGAAGTCGGGGTTGATTTCCAGGGCCTGGTCGTACGCCTGGAGCTCCTCTTCAAAGCGACCCATATAGTAGAGGGCCGCGCCAAGATTGTACCACGATTCCTCACTTTCCGGATTCACCTCCAGTGCCTTCTTGAAGCACTCGATTGCCTCGTCGTACCTCTGCAGCGCGTTCAGGACGTTGCCCTTCATTATCCAGGCGATGTCGTAGTTCGGCTTCAGGCGCAGCGCGTTGTCATAATACTCGATCGCTTTCTTGTAATTCGATGATTTGAAAAAGTCGTTGCCCCACCTCATCTGGTTCTCCAACTCGTCGATGCTGGGCAGGAATCGCTCGCCTTCGCGCTCCAGAATAATTTTTGCCTGCTTGTCCTCCAGCTCCTTGTCCAGGTCGAACTCCTTCAGCAGGAGGGCGAACTTCTCGCCGCCGGCCAGATTGACGTTCAACAGGTCGGCATACTTGTTCGCATCTTTGGTGAAATCCGACGTCGCTATGAACACGGGTTTCATCTCAAAGTCGCCCCGCGTCTTGCCGGCGATTTCCTGGACCATCTCGGGCTCGATGCTGCTTCTCCCACGCCTGAACTTCACAACGAACGGCGCGTCGCCTGTTTCAGTCTTTCGCATGGCCTCGTAGACGACGTCGTTAGCCCGCACCTTCGAGCTCACGATGTTAAATTCCATGTGCTCGAGAAGTCTGGCTGTCAAATCCCTGAACTGCTCCTGGTCGAGGTCGTTGACGATTCCCAAAAGGCGGGAGTGGCTTCCGATGGTGTTGCTACCGGCGGAAGAGCGGCTACCGGCGGTTCTGCTACCGTCGGAAGAACGGCTTCCGTCCATCAGCTCCCCTCCTTTCGCTTGGCGCTTCTGGCAAGCCAGGCCTTCGCCTCTCCGTGGTTTTCGTCCTTTTCCAGAATCATCTCGAAGGTGTCGATTGCGTCCTGATAGCGTTCGTCCTCATGCAGGGCGATTCCCTTTGCCAGATAGTTTTTCGGGTTGTCCTCGTTCAGTTTTATCGCGTTGTCGAAGGACTTGAAGGCGTCGTCGTACTTTCCGATGTCTTTCTGAGCCACGCCCAGCAGACGCCAGTAATAATCATTTTCCGGGTCCAGCTTCAGCGCTTTCCGGTAATTCTTGATGGCCTCATTGTAACCACCATTCTGGTAGAGAAGTCTCCCAAGGCCGATGAGTGCATCCAAGTTCTCCGTGTTCTGCTCCAGCGCTTGATTGTAAGCTCTGTTGGATTCGTCAATCTGGCCCATTTCGCGGTGTGTATCGCCGAGCAGCGTCAGTGCACGTCCGTCGTCCGGGAACATCTTGATGACGTTCTCGATTGTCTGGATGGCTGCACCCCACTTGCCGTTCTTTATCAGAATTTCGGCCTTTCCGAGCTGACCGTCGGTGTTCGCCGGCGAGAACTCCAGAAGCATGCTGAAGGTCTTGCTGGCCTCCGACAGCATGTTTCTCTTGAGGAGCAACTCTCCTTTTTGAACGTAGGCGAACTCGTATTCTTCATCGAGCGAAATCGCCTTATCTAAATACTGGATGGCACCGCCCCATCGTCCCTGCTCTACAAGCACGACGCCTTTCTTTGCCCATGCCTCCGGGTCATCGGGGTCGATGTCGGACGACTTTTCGTAGCATTTGTAGGCCTCCTCGAAGCGGTCCATGCCGAAGAACCCGTCGCCGATTCCGACCCAGGCATCTTTATTGTCTGGCTCGGTCTCGATCACCTTGTTGAAACTGATGATCGCATCCTCGTATTCCTCGAGGTCCAGCTGGGCATAGCCAAGGAGCAATCTGGCATCGGTGTTTTCCGGGTCCAGTTCGAGAGATTTTTCGAAGGCTTCCTTTGCCTCTTCGTACTCCTCCAGGCCGCTCTGGGCCTTGCCCAGTTCGAACTGCAATTCGGCATTAATCTCGTCCATTTCGGCTGCCTTCTGAAGGGTATCCAGGGCGTCCTCCTCCTCTTCGAGAATGTTGTGGACTTTCCCCTTCATGATAAGTAAAAATAAGTTGTCTGGATTGGTTTCGAGGGCGACCTCGATTTGCTCCAGGGCTTCGCCTTCCTCGTCCTCTTCTAGCAGGCTCTCCGCATCCTTGACCAACAGAACCTCCTCTTCGGAAAGGCCGGGATACTCCACCTCATCTACCTCGGAAATCTCCTCATCCGGTTCGACATCGGTGGCATCTTTGATGCCCGGCTCCTCGATTTCGAGAACGTCCTCCTCCTCCTCTTCAGCCAACACCTCCTCGACCTCTGTCTCGGCCTCCAATTCGTCGATGTCGATTCCATCTTCGAGCTCCTCATCCGGCTCGATATCCGGAGGCTCATCATCCTCAATCTCAGGTATGTCCTCCTCGAGCTCTTCTTCGACCTCATCTATCAGGTCTTCTTCGTCGTCCTCGGCAGGCTCCGCCAGGTCCTCCTCTTCCTCGGGGACTGTCGGCCATTCGATGTCGGTGGCATCTTTGATGCCGGTGACATCTCCGATGCTGGGGTCATCTTCGATGCCGGTGGAATCTTTGATTCCCTCTTCGTCCTCATCCGGCTCCTCGCCGAGCATCTCGATTTTGTCCTCCGGAATGTCGATTTCATCGGCCAGTTCATCTCCCTCATCATCATCGACGCTCCATCCGGTGAAGCCGGAAGAAACAGCTGGCTCTTCGTCAGGCTCGGCATCTTCTTCCTCATCATCCGGCCCTGCGGTTTCTTCGTCGAGCAGGTCGGCAAAATCGGTAGCCAGTCCTTTATCGGTGACTTCCGGTTTGTCGGCTTCGACAACCTCATCCTCAAGGTCTTGCTCTATTTCATCTTCGAGCTCTTCTTCTATGGTCTCCTCTACTTCATCCACAATGTCTGGCTCGTCTATATCGGTGACATCCTCGACCTCAGGCAGTTCCTCCTCATCTTCATCGCTTTCAGTCAGGAGCTCTTCTTTTCTAATCATCGCATAATCGTAGTCGCTGTCAATCGCTATGGCCATATCATAAAATTTGATGGCTTCGTCTTCCTCGCCTTTTGCAAGACGTACGTCACCTTTCTTTGCCCATCCATCTGGCTTATCTGGCATTATGTCCGTGACCTTTTCGTAGCATGTATCGGCATCGTCAAATCTTTCCAAACCGTAGAAGCTATCGCCCACTTCAAGCCAGGCCGTGGTGTTCTCTGGCTCCTGTTCGATGACCTTCCTGTAACATCCGATCGCTTCCTCGTATTTATCGAGGTTCTGTAATGCACGACCCTTCAACATCCAGGCATCTGTATTTTTATCATTCTTCTCCAGAAGTGCGTCGAGTATCTCGAGTGCCTCATCCTCTCTATCGAGGGAAAGGAGAACTCCTGCCTTTTTTGATAAGAACAGGGGGTTATCTGGTTTGGAGTCAAGAGCGGCTTCGAAACACAACAATGCCGCCTCGTATTCGCCCTGTTCGGAAAACTCCTCCGCCCTGGACAGAACGGCAACCTCCTCCTCTGAAACACCGATGTCACCGAAGAGAGCATCCTCCATATCTGATTCCGCAAGGTCGAACAATTCCCCCTCGACCTCCGGTTCCGCGGGCTCCTCCGCATCCGGCCCTTCCCCGACACCCGTCTCCCCCGGCTCGAACTCCTCTAACTCCGAAATTCTTCGCGTTACGAATTTCGGTTTCGGGGCCAGCATATTGGCTTTATCATAGAATTCCACCGCCTCGTCAATTTTACCGAGCTTTGTGAGCGCGTCGCCCTTGCCGATGAGGGCATCCGGATTGCTCTCCTCAAGGCGCAGGGAATACTCATAGCACATTATCGCTTCCTTGTACCTTTCGATGGTGGCCAGCGCATCGCCCTTGTGCTTCCATATCTGGTGGTCGCCGGGAGACAGTCGAAGGGCCTTGTCGTAACTTCTGAGGGCGTCCTCGTTTTCTCCGAGACGGGAATGCGAGGTGCCCTTTATTCCCCATATCTGGCCGTCCTCGGGCTCGTCCTTCAGGTAATCCTCGGAAGCTTTGATTGATTTCTCATAGTCTCCTACGTTATAATGAAGAAGAGCGATGTTACGCCGTGCCGGCTTGTATTTTTTATCGGCCCTCAAAGACTCCTTGTAATGTCCAAGAGCGGAGTCCGCGGAGGCCAGGATAATTTCACCGGCCTCGTCCTCGTCCACGATTTTCTCGTGCTTGAAGGCGTTGATGTTGAGCCACTGGACGTTGCCGAGGAGGTTTTCCACCTCCGCGTCCTTCTTGATATCCGGCTCGCCTTCATAGACCTCGGCGATGATTCCGGAAAGGGCGTTCGCGGTTTCAATGCCCTCTTTCGTGAGTAAAATAACTTCATCTGGCTCGATGTTGAGAGGCATGCCCTGGTGATGCATGAGCCGGCCTGCCTTCCTGTAGACCAGCTCCTCGTTTTCTCCGGCATCCAACTGGACCTGCAGACGCTCTATCTCGTCCTCCGGGGCAGCCAGTTGTCCGAATTTGAGCTCCTGGGATGAGGTCGGGCCCACGGTAATCGACACTCCGCTCCTCCCCCTCGCATTCTGCAATGGACTGGCACCCATGAGAGAATAGCCGGATATCACGGCGGGTGAGTCATCAATCCTTTCCCCGGCACAAGCAGCGCACAACACTCCCTCGCCAGATGGATTGTTACAAGATATGCACCTCAACAATTCACCACATGTGCAATATACAATATAGGATAAAAAGGTTGTTAGACTGGTCGGGTGAACCCGACCAGATTTCAAATAAGTTTTTTACCAACGCAACAATTAGTTTTTACCAACGTAACAACGGAACGAACTAATGGTATTAAAAACCTACTAAAAGCCGACCAGCAGGCAGGCGTTGACATCTCTCGACATGGTTTTGATGTCGCGCAGACAGACAACTGCCGGAACATCGTGGCCGACAGCTTGCCCGAAAGCCTGCATAAACTCGTGGGCCAGCTTCTCGTCCGCCCCGTAATCCTCGATGAAGACCACGGCGCTCTTCGGTTCCAGCATGTCGAGGCTCAGCCAATTAGACGATTTGAACTGCTCCATCAGCCCGAAGACCGCATTGTCGCCGTGATATCCGGCGGCGTCCATCCTGAAGATGTGGTTCTGGCGGAAGTGCTTTTTCAAATCCATCAACCCGCGGCTTCCGAACCAGCCGAACTTCTCGATGGGCGTCCGGACAACCGAGTTCATCACCCCGAACGCCTTCAACATCGGAAGGTCTGGCACTTCACGGATAATGAGGTCGTTTTTCAAGGGAATCACGGCGTCCGACCAGCTGCGAAGCGCTTCCAATTGCTTCGTGGACCTGGCCTTGCGCATCTTCCCCTCGGCGGTGAACGGCACGGTGACAATCGAAACAGCCAGACACTTGTTCATGTGAGCCACTTTCGACACCAAGGACGCTGTCCAACCCCCACTGTTCCCGCCCAGGCCGGCAATGGGAAAGACGATGTCCACGTCCTTGACAAGGAATCCTATCTCGTTCTCGACCTTCGTGGACGCGAACTTGGAAAACTCGGACTTGGCGACGGCCTCCGCATCACGCACGTCGATGAGCATCTCGACGTCCGCGCCAGTGCCCTTGATCTCGCGCCGTTCCGTACCGATTGCGATGGTCTGGACTCCCTTCGGAAATTTGGCCGAGCGGAGGGCGTTGCACCCCATGCCTCCGCAGCCGACGACCGCAATCTTGGTTTCGGCATCTGGCTCGCTGCTTTTATGGATCATCAGATTATCGGAAGGCATCGGCCCCGAATCGGTTTCAGAGTAATTAACTTTTCACAGACCTGGGAAATAACATGACGGGGGAAAGGATAAAAGACCGGCCAGCATTCCAGTGCCGGAAATAATGTCAGACCACATGATTGGAGCCTCCGTGGCAGTCCTCACATCCCTGCTCTGGTCGTTCAACGCGGTGTTCTTCACCATTGCCGGCAAGCGCATCGGCGCAATAAGTGTCAATGTCTACAGGATAGTGCTGGCCGTCGCCCTGCTGGCCATTACCCACCTTATTCTTCTCGGCACATTTCTCCCGATGGCCACCTCCGAGCAGTGGTTCTGGATAGGTATGTCGGGCATAATCGGTCTGGGCATCGGCGATTTCGGACTCTTCGCCGCCTTCGTCATAATCGGTCCGAGAAAGTCGCTGCTCATGATGGCCCTCTCACCGATATTCGCAAGCTTCACCGCCCTCGCGCTCATCGGCGAAACCCTGAGCATACTGGCCATCGTCGGGATAGCAGTCACGATATCCGGCGTCATGCTCGTCATCTTCGAGCGAAAGGACGACGTGCCGGAGATGAATTATTCTTACTCGATGAAGAAGCTCGGTGTGGGCCTGGCCTTGGTGGGCGCCGTCGGCCAGGGAATCGGCGCGGCGTTCGTGAAAAAAGGCATGCTCTTGTATCCGGAGGCCGTGAGTATCGAGGCCTCGTTCAACCTCGGGCTTTCCGCAACTCTCATGAGGATGGTTGCGGGCATGATTTTCGTGCTCATCGTCGTGCTGGCCATGGGAAAGTTTCCCGAGTTGCGAAAAGCGATGAAAGACAGGAAGGGCATGAAGTTCACGGCCCTCGGCGGTTTCGTCGGCCCGTACATCGGCGTCACGCTGGCCACAATCGCGATCTTGATGGTCGCAACAGGCGTCGCCCAGACCCTGATCTCACTGATGCCATTATTTATAATTCCGATTATCTGGTTCATGCACAAGCAGAAGACATCCGCGCGCGGAATCGCGGGTGCAGTCATCGCGGTCATAGGAGTCGCCATGCTGTTCCTGCTCAATTGACGCAACAAACTAATATATCGGCATTCCATTGTCGTTTCGTCGAAGGGTGTTCAAATGGCGCCAGCCGTTTGAAAAGCCTCCGAATAGGAGGATTAAGTGATGGGAACTGGCAGCGGTTTCGGAAAGGTGATTTTGTTCAACGAGCACTTCGTGGTATACGGCATTCCGGCGATAGCCTCGGCCATCGACTCGAAAACCGTGGCATCAGTCGAGAGACTGGACGATGCGGCAAGCCACCCTCCCTCCGGAAACGAGGGCTCGATGGCAGGCGACGGCTGGGTGCTGGAAGACGACCGCCAGGCAAACCCGGACTACAAAGCAACCAAAACCGAGCATCAAAAGGAGTCAATCGAGCTGGTCTTCAAGGCAGCCGGCTTCGACCCCAAACAGAACAACATCAAGATCACCCTCGCAGGAGACCTGAAAGCCATCGGCGGCGTGGGAGCCAGTGCGGCAGTATGTGTGTCGCTGGCTCGGGCCCTGAACGACGAATTCAATCTCGGATTCGATGATGATAAAATCAACCGAATCGCCTACGAGGGCGAGAAGGCGTACGCCGGAAAC
This sequence comes from Methanomassiliicoccales archaeon, assembly GCA_030672365.1. Classification (GTDB taxonomy): domain Archaea; phylum Thermoplasmatota; class Thermoplasmata; order SG8-5; family JAGLSY01; genus DAOVGM01. The sequence continues at coordinate 207 of DAOVGM010000007.1, read as the reverse complement.
CCGTCGGGCATAGACAACACTGCCTCGACTTACGGCGGCCTCTTATCGTTCCAGAAGAACCTGGACGGCGGCGAGAACCGCATCGAGCTCATCAAGACCAGGGAGCCGATCCGCATAGTCATGGGGAATACGGGCATCACGGCCAACACGAAGGCGGCGGTCGCAGGCGTTAAGGAGAGAAGCGAGAGCCAGCCGGACAAATACAAC
>DAOVGM010000092.1 GCA_030672365.1 Methanomassiliicoccales archaeon | reverse complement strand
AAAGCGAGCCAGTATGACCACCGAGAAGACAATAAGTCCCATACCGCCGAGCCACGTTGTGAGCGCCCGCCACATAAGGATGCTGTGCGGATAGATGTCGATGTAGTCGCCCAATCCTGGGTCCAGAATAGTGGCGCTGGTCGTCGTGAGGCCGGACATGCTTTCGAAGTAAGCGTCCAGCGGATTGATGCCCAGCCCGCTGAGAATATAAGGGAGGGAGCCGAGGGCCGCGAACAATAGCCAGCCCATTCCGACGACGACGAAAGCGTCGCGCTCCCTGAGTTCTTCGGCCCGATGTCTCGTTTTAAGCCAGAGGCCGCTGCCCACGCACAGGGAAATAATCATCGGAATCACGTAGGCTTTGAACAACAGGTCCGATTCCTCGCCGTAGATGATACCCGTGATAATTGGAATAAAAAAGGTGAAACTGAATAGAATGAGAATGTAGCCAGTAATTGCCAGGACCGCACTTTTCCTCAAACACTCACCGTCTTTTGTGGGACTTCATGAACAGCTTTTCGACGCGCCTCAGCGATTCGGCCCCGACAAACAAAATTAAACGGTCACCGGCGCGCACCAGGTCAAACTTCGTCGGGACAATAGCCAGCTTGTCCCGGATCACCGCCCCGATGAAACAGTTATGAGGCAGTTTTATCCTTCCGAACTCCTTTCCGATGACCCAGAGGTCCTCAGTCACTTTAATTTCCAGGACGCGCTCGTTCCGGGTCGGTGCGGTGGCCATTTTTGTCGCCGTGCTCCCGGGCACGTATTTCAGCATAGTGTTGGCGGTGATTATCCGCGGGCAAATCGTAACCGTGATTCCAATTTGCTCGAACAGAGGCCTCAGGTCCGGCTCATGCACTACCGCCATCGTTTTGCCGACACCGAGATGCCTGGCCAGAAGGCACGAGAGCATGTTGAACTCGTTGCTGGCCGTTGTCGCGACGAACGCCCCGACCTCCTCAATACCCTCGTCTTTCAGGGCGTCATCGTCGATGCCCGAAGCGTTGATTACCAGTGCTTTTTCGAGAGCGCTGGCAGCGTCCTCGCAGGCCTTCTCATCCTCATCGATAAGGACGACGTGCCTCGACTTTTCCAATATGCTCGCGAGGTGAATTCCCATCTCGTTGGCGCCGACTATCATCACCTTGTCGATGCCGGTCTGCAAACCAGCTCCGACGACCTTGCTGGCCCCGGCCTCGATGCCGAAGGCCTTTTCGACATCCGGAATGCGGTCTTTCGAGTTCGCGACGACGAAAACCTTGTCGCCCTCCCTGAGCTCACCGGCCAGGTCCGGGTCGATAACGGCGCCCATGCGCGATATCGAGGCCAGGACGCAGCCCTGCGGAAGCCCTATGGCAGCGGGATTTTTCCCGCGCGCCCCCGAACCGCCGGCCAGGAAGAAACTGATTATCATCGACCCGCTCTTCGATATCTTTTCGCTCTCCACCAGCGACGGCAGGAGAAGCATCTCCGCCATCTGGTTTGATGTGACGCGGTTCGGGCAGATGGCCAGGTCTATTCCGAACAAGTCCAGCTTTCCGGAGGTCACACCTTCCGGCATGTAATCCTGGCTGTTCACTCTGGCTATGGTTTTACAGCCCTTCGACTTCGCGATTATGCAACTTATAATATTGACCTCGTCGGAGCCGGTTGCGGCGATGAAAAGGTCCGCGGAATTAATGCCCGCTTCAAGAAGCGCGGATATGCTGGCCGCGCTTCCGTGAACTGTCAGAAGGTCAAGATTTTCCACGCCGCCCAGGCGCTGGCTCTCGGATTCTATGGCAGCCAGGTTGTGTCCTTCCTGAATGAGAGTCTCGACTATCTGTCGGCCGACCCTTCCCATTCCTGCAACAATTATGTACATCCCAATCCTGGATGGATATCAGGGGGCTCAATAATATATTTTTGTTTTGTGGTGGGTTATATTTGACATCTTTTGTTTCCCGCCCACCCTATCTGACTTCACCCTAACTACCCACCCCATCCAATCCTGCCACCCCCCACCCTTCCGTTCCTGTGCTGGCTCAGCCCGCCCCCCCTGAGCCTGCTCGGAACGGGTCGGCATTGAGCATCTTCGGGAAAAAACCCCGCCCCCAAACTCATCATATTTAAATATTTCTTTATTTTAGGTATATTTACCGTTAATTTCAAATAGAGTTTTATTTTATTGTATTGTTAAGTTCTTATAATTAGTAAATATAACAACGCTTATATATAATAAGGGAATAGGGGGACGGCTATACCGACATCAGTTTCAGGTGTGGGCCCGTAGCTCAGCTAGGTTAACTTTCGAGAGAACATTCCCTCGAAAGTTCTAGAAAGAGCATCTGGCTTTTATCTGACTATGATTTCACATAAAAATGTGGTAGTCGGTGAAGATACCAGGTGGTCCGGGGTTCGAATCCCTGCGGGCCCGCGAATGTCTGTAAAAGGTGTGGAAAAAAAGAGGAGTAAAGTGTTTGGAGACCTATTTTGAAAAATATGAGGGATGAACATGGATTATAACGTCTTGGAACATGAAATGGTACCTGAGCATCATCTGCTTTCGGAAAAAGAAGAAAAAGAGGTACTGGGTAAGTTCGACATCGGAAAGGACCAACTTCCTAAAATTAGAATAAACGACCCGTGCATAAAAATTCTGGAAGAAATACTGGGCGAGGAAATCCAGGAAGGCAGATTGGTCAGAATAGTGAGAATAAGCACAATTGCAGGCATATCTGAAACATATCGGGTGGTCGTTGCTGGCCGTTGATCGGTAGGTGGCATTATGAGAGAGTTAGTTGAAGCCTTTTTTAAGGACAGGAGCATCGTCAATCATCACATCGCGTCCTACGATGATTTTCTTCCGACGATTGAGAATCCGCACAGCAGAATACAGATGATAGTGGATAACATCCGCATTTCGAAGGATGAAAGTTTGCGGGGAATCATTCATCTGGACGAGGACAGGACCGACGGAAACATCGTCGACGTGAGGATTGGTAGGAAGAGGGACAAAAACGGCAAAATTGACCCGCAAGCGAAGCCCACGATAACTATCGGAACGCCGAAGGTCAAGGAGGCGAACGGGGCGACGAACCCGCTCACGCCCATGGAAGCTAGACTTCGAAATCTAACCTACATGGCACCCATCGAACTGACCTTCACGATAATCGAGAACGGTATAGAGAGAGAGCCGGAAAAGGTGCACATCGGAAACCTGCCGATTATGGTTAAGTCTAAGAAATGTAACCTGCACGACAACAACATCGATAACATGTTCAAGCTGAAATCGGATGAAGAATTGGCCAAGATGACGAACGACGAAAGACTCGGCGAACTGGGTGAGGACCCGTGCGACCCGGGCGGTTATTTTATCGTCGGCGGAACCGAGCGAGTTCTCATCTCGCTCGAGGACCTGGCTCCTAATCGGGTACTGGTGGAACACAGCGAGCGCTACGGCACGAGAACAGAAGTCGCGAAGGTATTCTCCCAGAAAGAAGGTTACCGCGCCCTCACCCTCGTGGAAAAGAAGAGGGACAGCGTGTTGTACGTGTCGGTCGCTGCCGCATCCGGCAAGATACCGCTCATCCTCCTCATGAAGTCGCTGGGAATGGACAGTGACGAGGACATTTACAATTCAATAGTTTCGGATCCGGCGATGGCGAACATCGTCTACGCCAACATTGAGGAGTGCCAAGACCTGAAACATTACCCACCGAACGGCATCTTCACAAACGAGGATGCTGTACTCTGGCTCGAGAAGAAATTCGCAACCGGCCAGGCAAAGGAATACAGGGTTAAAAAAGTGGAATCAATACTCGACAAATCACTGTTACCCCATCTCGGCGACAATCCGGGCGATAGGCTGAAAAAGGCCATTTTCCTGGGGCGGGTGGCCAGAACGGTGTTGGAACTTTCACTCGGCCTCAGGGGCGAGGACGACAAGGACCATTACGCCAACAAGCGTCTGAAACTCTCCGGCGACCTGCTGGAGGACCTTTACAGGGTTTCATTCACGAACCTCGTAAAGGACCTCAAATACCAGCTCGAAAGGGGCTATGCCAAAAAGAAGGGCATGAAAATCAGCTCAGCGATTAGACCGGACCTTTTGACACAGAGGCTTTTGCATGCGCTTTCTACCGGAAACTGGGTCGGTGGAAGGGCCGGGGTTTCCCAGCTGCTGGATAGAACCTCCAACATGAGCGCCCTCAGCCATTTGAGGAGGGTAACCTCACCGCTCACCAGAACCCAGCCGCACTTCGAAGCCAGGGATTTGCATCCGACGCAGTGGGGGCGTCTCTGCCCGAACGAGACGCCGGAGGGCCAGAACTGCGGTCTCGTGAAAAATTGTGCTCTGATTGTCGACGTTTCCGAGCGCTCGCACGAGCAGGAAGTGAAGATGCTGCTGACCGACCTGGGAGTGAAAGAGGTCAAGGGCCAACAGACCAAGAGTACCAAGGTTTATGTCAACGGAGACCTGGTCGGTACCCACGATAGACCGGAGGACCTGGTGGAAGAGATTCGCCAGCGCAGAAGGTCTGGCATGGTTTCCAACGAGGTCAATCTCCGTTTCGACGAGCACATGAACGATGTCGTGATCAACTGCGACGAGGGAAGGCTGAGGAGACCCTTGCTCGTTGCCAAGGGCGGTCGTCTGCTTCTCAACAAGAAACATCTGGAAGGCCTGAGAACGGGACGTCTGAAGATGCCGGACCTCGTCCGCGAAGGCATCGTCGAGTGGCTGGATTCCGAGGAAGAGGAAGACGCCTTCATCGCAATCAACGCCTACAAAACACCGCACCAATGCCCACACTGCCAGAAGTTGCTTTCGGATCCAGACGTGACTTGGGAGAACATCGGCTCGCCGGACAAGAAGGTCAAGCTCAAATGCCGGTTCTGCGAAGATACCATTGAAGTTCAAAAGCAGCTCATTGACACGCACACACACATGGAAATCGACCCGATGCTCATCCTGGGTGTTTGTTCCGGCCTCGTTCCGTATCCCGAGCACAACTCGTCTCCGAGAATCACGATGGGAGCCGCGATGGCCAAGCAGAGTCTTGGCCTCAGCGATTCCAATTATCGAATAAGGCCAGATACCCGCGCTCACCTCCTCCATTATCCACAGAGACCTCTCGTCCAGACAGAAATGATGAACTACGTGAATTTCACCAAGAGACCGGGCGGCCAGAACTTCGTGGTCGCCGTGGCTTCATTTCACGGTTACAACATGGAGGACGCGCTGGTCATGAGCCGCTCGTCAATAGAGAGAGGCTTGGGCCACTCCACGTTCTTCAGAACTTATAAAGCAGAGGAAAGACGCTACCCCGGAGGCCAGGAAGATCATTTTGAGATACCGAATCCGGACGTCCGGGGAGCGAGGGCTGACCTTTCGTACAACAGCCTTAACGAGGACGGATTGATAAGCCCGGAAACCCGTATCCAAGGAGGCGACGTTCTCATAGGTAAAACGTCGCCGCCGAGATTTTTGGAAGAGGACACGGACTTCCTCACACCGCAGAAGAGACGGGAAACATCAATCACGGTTCGACCGGGCGAGAAAGGCTGGATAGACAGTGTCATGCTCACAGAGACAGAAAACGGCAGCCGCCTCGTGAAAGTCAAGGTGCGCGACCCACGAATTCCCGAGCTCGGGGATAAGTTCGCGTCCAGACACGGCCAGAAAGGGGTCATCGGCCTTCTCGTGAACCAGGAAGACATGCCGTTCACTGAAAGCGGCATGACGCCGGACCTGGTAATCAACCCCCACGCTATTCCGTCACGTATGACAATCGCCCACGTTCTGGAGATGATCGGCGGCAAGGTCGGCTCGATGGAAGGCCGGTTTATTGACGGAACATCCTTCAGCGGTGAACGCGAGGAAGTGTTGAGAAAGAGCCTTATCGAGGCCGGTTTCAAGCATAATAGTAGAGAAGTTATGTACGATGGAACCACTGGCCGGATGATCAAGGCCGATATATTCATCGGCGTGATTTACTATCAAAAACTGCACCACATGGTCGCCGGAAAACTGCACATGCGTTCCCGCGGCCCGGTCCAGATATTGACCCGCCAGCCTACGGAAGGCCGTTCCAGACAGGGAGGTCTGAGGTTCGGTGAGATGGAGCGCGACTGCCTTATCGGTCACGGTGCGGCCATGGTCATTAAAGACAGGTTGCTGGACGAGTCCGACGGAACAACCCAGTACGTTTGCGGAAACTCGAGCTGCGGTCACATAGCGATGCTGGACAGGCGCGGCGTTCTCAGATGCCCCGTCTGCGGCAACAACTCGACTGTTTATCCGGTCCAGACAAGTTACGCTTTCAAACTGCTTATGGATGAATTGCTATCACTCGGCGTTGCAATGCGCCTTCAACTGGAGGAGTTAAAATGATCCGGCGTGGAGTGAGCAAGAGAATCCAGGGCATCAAGTTCGCCCAGATGTCACCCGAGGAGATACGCAAGATGTCCGCCGTCAAGATAATTACTGCCGACACCTACGACGACGACGGTTTTCCCATCGAGATGGGCCTGATGGACCCGCATCTCGGTGTTATCGAGCCGGGTCTGAGATGCCGCTCTTGTGGAGCCAGAGTCGAAGACTGTCCAGGTCACTTCGGGCACATCGATCTCGCCATGCCGGTGATCAATGTCGGCTACGTCAAGGACATTAAAAGACTGCTTCAGTCCACCTGTCGCGCTTGCGGCCGCATTCTTCTCACCGAAAAACAGATGGAGGAGGAGGAGGAGCTCAGAGACATGCTGGGAACTCTCGGCGGCGATTCCATCGACTTCGACCACCTGATGAAATCCACCGCTAAAAGTGCCAGCGTCAGAACGATTTGCCCACATTGCAATGCAGAGCAACTGAAGATAACGCTGGACAAACCCACGACCTTCAGGGAAGAGGGGCACAAGCTGACCCCAAAGGAAGTCAGGGAGCGGCTGGAGAGAATACCGGACGACGATCTTGTGCCGCTGGGCATGAACCCCGAGGTTTCGAGGCCCGAATGGATGGTGCTGACAGCGTTGCCAGTACCTCCGGTGACGGTACGCCCGTCAATAACTCTCGAATCCGGAGACCGCTCCGAGGACGACCTCACCCACAAGCTCGTGGACGTGCTCAGGATTAACCAGAGATTGAGAGAAAATCGGGACGCAGGCGCACCGCAGCTGATCGTTGAGGACCTG
>DAOVGM010000091.1 GCA_030672365.1 Methanomassiliicoccales archaeon | reverse complement strand
TGTTGACCTGGCCAGAGAGCAGATACGTGTTGCATCGGGCCTGGAACTGGAGTACAAACAGGAAGACATTAAAGTTAAAGGACATTCAATCGAGTGCCGTATTAATTTCGAGGACCCGATGAACAACTTCATGCCGTCGCCCGGCAAGATTTTGCGATACGCCGAGCCTTCCGGCCCCGGCATACGTGTCGATTCCGGAATATACCAGGGCTTCGAGTTCCCGCCATATAATGAATCAATGGGCGCCAAACTTATCGTCTGGGCGGATGACCGCCCGCGCGCCATCGAGAGAATGAAGCGCGCACTCTGGGAGTTCCAGATAGGCGGTGTTAAGACCAACATACCGTTCCACGAGGTCGTCATGAGCGACCCCGTTTTCAACAAAGGGATTTACGACACGTCCTACATCCCGAACAATAACATCATGGAACGAGTTGTCCAGTACGTCGAGGAGAAGAAGGCCCAGGGCGGCACGAAGAAGGTCGCGGCTGCGATGGCGGCCGTGCAGGCAGTCACGACCGCCGCGAGCCAGAATCAGGGCTGAAATTATATATACTATTTCTGACAATACACACGTATATGGGGGGACCTAATGGCAACAGCCGTTAGGAAAGCCTGCTACGAAGTAGGAGGATTAAGATGGCTAATACTGTATTAATGAAGAAGGGGGAGTCCCTTAAGGACGAGAAGAGAATCGGGATACTGTACAGAAATATCCTGATGGTGGAAAAGATGGAGGCAACGGTCACACACATCCTTCCACAGTGCAAGACTCAGGGATTCACACACAAAGGAAAGGAGATAAAGTTCATGGTAAAGGGGGAGCTGGAATACCATGTGGGTGATGATATGTTCATACTGGAGGAGGGCGACATGCTCTTCCACCACTCGGACGACAAGCACTGGGCATCGAACAAGGGGACCGGAGAGGCTATATTCATCACGGTTTCCACGCCCGGGACATTCACCCTCTTCGAAGAAAAGAAGAAGTAAAAGAAGGTTTTCAATGACCGAACTCGGCAAGATAACAATCAGGCTGGAAGAGGTCGATTCCACGAACGAGCTTGCAAAGGAATACATAGCTGATAGCTTGGGCGAGGGCGCGGTGATCGTTGCAGAAGTCCAGACCCAGGGAAAAGGCCGCCTCGACCGTGTCTGGGAGAGCCCGAAGGGCGGGCTATGGCTCTCCATCATTCTGAAGCCGGGAGAAACTGTCATCGGTGATAAAATGGGGGTCATCCCTCTGATGACCGGCTCTGCGGTTGCCCACGCGATTTCCACATTCGCCGAAATCGAGGCCAGGGTCAAGTGGCCGAACGACGTGGTTATAAACGGGAGAAAGGTCTGCGGAATCCTCAGCCAGTCGATTGTTCACGATGACGAGAGATGGGTCGTCGTCGGCATCGGCGTGAACGTGAATAACAAGGTCAGGGAGGGCTATGAATTCAGCCCTGTTTCCACATCACTCACCGAGGAGTTGGGGGAGGAGCTGGACGTCGATTCACTGATGAAAATTGTCGTCTGCGAGCTGGAGCACTTCTACAACCTTCTGAAAGAGGACAAAAGCGACGAGGTTTTGGAAGACTGGCTCGGATTGTCGGATACGATTGGAAAGAAGGTCAAAATCACGACTCCGACGGAGGAAATCGTCGGAGTTGCCAGGGGCATCGATGAAAATGGAGCTCTCATTCTGGAACTCGAAAACGGCGACAGCCAGATAGTCAATGTAGGGGACTGTCGGCACCTTGAATGATTAGAGTTTTTCCAATTCATTCCTTGTTTTCTTAATCCACAATCCCATCTCCAGTTCCTCGAAGACGGAAAGCGCTTTCTCGAGGTCCTTGCGCCCATCCTCGGTGTCGCCCTTCGCGAGCCTCATGGTGCCCATGTGATACAACAGCCAGGCAAGCTCGCTCTTCTCCTTGGAATCTTCCAGGATATCCATAGACTTTGAGAACTCCTCCTCAGCCTTTTCCCAGTCCTCGTTATTGCCGTGCACCATCCCCATGATACTGTGGGATTTTCCCTCCTGCTGCCTGGCACCGATATCCCTGGAAATCTCAACCGCCTTGCTCGCGTGCTCCAGCAAATCCGGCTTCCCGATCTCAATCCCCGATTCGACCAGGCCGCAGTGGGAGTATATCTCCAGCAATTTGTTTCCAGCTGCCGCCGACTTTTCGAGGCATTGCGTGAAGTACTCGAATGCCTTCTCCGGCTGGCCGTTGTCCAGGTGACCGCTGCCCAGATTGTACATCAGGAAGAGGGAACTTCTAAGATCCCCGGCTTCCAGGAAGATGCCCAGGGCCTCTTCCATGATGGAAAGGGCCTTGTCTGGCTCTCCTTTATTCGCGTAATAGTACGCTATGTTGTTGAGAGTGTTGGCATAACCGGTTTTCTCGCCGATTCTTTTGGAGAGCTCCATGCTCTTGTCGTAGAACTCCATCATCTTGTCAAACTCGCCCCTGGCGCTGTGGATAAGGCCTATGTTGTTGTAAAGGAGAGAAAGCCCTTTCTTGTCTCCCAATTTCATGGCCAATTCCAGACTGCGCTGGTAGCTCTCATATGCCTTGTCCAGCTCGGTCATGTTCTTGTAGATAATTCCGATATTGTTTAAGGATGCGGCGACACCGTTCAGGTCACCGACGGTCTCTCTCGCCTTGAGTGCCCTCGTGAAATTCTCCAAAGCATCAGGCAGATTTCCCTTCGACAGGTGAATTCCGCCCATGTTGTGATACACCTGGCCTATGATTTTCTCGTCGTTCAGTTTCGTGGCTATTGCGAGGCTTTGTTGTGCTATTTCCATCGCCTCTTCGTATTTCCCGCCGTACATTGTCCCCCAGCCCAGCGTTGTGAGTAATCGGGCCTTCTCCGGGCACTCATCGTCCCCGACCAGTTCGAGACCGAGCTCGGCCTCCCCTAATGTTTTGGCGAAGTTCCCCTGCTTGTGATACACGTCTGCGATTTGGTTGTGAAAATCTGCCTGCCCTTTCTTGTCTGTTTCCTTCGCCAGGCCTTTGCTGAATACATCGATGGCACTCTCGAAGTTTCCGATGAGAGAGTTAAGCTCGCCGGACCGAGCC
>DAOVGM010000058.1 GCA_030672365.1 Methanomassiliicoccales archaeon | reverse complement strand
ACTAATAAGCCAGCAATCTAAAAAGAAAAAAACGCACCGAAAAAGATTTATAATCTCTCGGTCATAATACTTAGAAAGGGGACGCAGACAAATGGATGAGACTACAAAATGGATAATCATCATCGCCCTTTTGATAATCATGACCATCATGGTGGTGATACAACTGGCTGCCTATATGAGAAAGAAGAAAATGCGAAAAGACAAACATATCGAATCCATTTCGGAGGAGGCGCACAACAAGATATTGACGGCCGAGAGGATAAGTGTCGTTCTGAGAAGGAAGGGCATCGATGTGTCCCAGCCGGATTCACTGCTTCGCGAAGCCAGAAGATTCGAATCTGCAAGAGAATATTATCCGGCAATGGACAAGTGCGAGGAGGCGCGGGAAATACTTATGCGCCTCAGGAGAGACAGCGAAATGCAGACATACCGGCCTGAACCCGAGATAAAAGAGGAGGTGGATTTGATGTCTGCTCCTGTAAATGAGCCGGATTATGAAGAGCCAGAGCCTTTGATGAGCCCTGCGCAGCAACAGGATGCGATGGACAAGCTGCCGGCATATTACATGCAGTCGAAGTTCATGCTATCCACTGTCGGCGATCTGATCGAGGGAAAGAAGGGCCCCGAAGCCGCCAAGGCACAAAAGTTGCACGATGAAGCTCAAGATAACTTCAACAACGAAAATTATTCGAAGGCCTTGAGCCTGGCCATCAAGGCCGAGCAGCTCCTCGATAAAGACGGGGGGGTGGGCCTTATCGCCGAGACGCCGCACGACGAAGAGGTCGTCGAGGCGGATGTTGTCGACGAAGAGGCCGGCGAGGTAACAGAATCAGATGAGCTGGACTGTCACAGTTGCGGAGCCGGTGTTACAACGGACGATGCCTTCTGCCGCAAGTGCGGCGAAAAAATGGAGTTCCAGTTCGTCTGCCCGAAATGCGAGGAAGAGGTTGGCTCTGACGACCTGTTCTGCCGTAAGTGCGGCGAGAAGCTGCACTAACCTAGCGATACTACTCCGTCTTCCATTATTGTTTTCCGGATCATGTTTGTATAAGTTACGACGATCGTCGGTTCTTTGAACAGGAAATCTCGATGGGTCTTCGAGTTGTTGCAGCCGTTGACCATGTCCATGTTGTTCCCGAAGGCGATGTGCGCTGTCTTTCCGGCTTTCTCGTCTTCCAGCAGATTTCCGGTGAGTCTGGCATTCGGGTTCAGCCCGATTCCCAGTTCCCCGATAATATTGGCCATCCTGTCGATTGTGGTCAGCTCTTCCAGCTCCTTCACGATTTCTTTGTTGGCTGATTCGATTTTAACGAGCTCACCATCCTCGACGGTCAAGTGAATCAGGTCTTTTAGGCTGCCTATGTCGCCTATCGAGCCGTCGACGACCACAACCCCGTTTCCCTTATCTTCCTCGGGCGCGCACCAGATCTCGCCTGCCGGAAGGTTTCCGAACGAACCTTCCGGAATGAGCACATCAGTTTGAAAGCCCCGATTTTTGATACCGAGCCTGAGGTTGGTGCCCAGTTTTGTGGTTATCTGGACGCTTTCGGCATCGTCGAATGCTGCCATCAATTGCTTTGCTTTGATTACGATGTCCTTGTAATCCACATTCATCGGGCCTTCGTACATCATTTCGCGCGTGATTCCCGGAGCATGGCCTACCTTTGCATTGTATGATATTTCTTCGTAAAGGAGTTTCACCCGGAAGGGCGTCTCCTTTGCTTCGGAATCGAATGTGTTGATTATAACGTCATAGCCCCGGAACATGCTTTTCAATTTATCTGGCAATTCCATCAGGGGCCTCACGTGCGCCGACAGGCTGTATACGTCCGCTTTGCCGGCACCGAGTTTTCTGGCGCCTTCGAGAAATGCCTGCCCGACATCGATTCTGGAATCGTCCAGTATGATCAACAGATTGTCTCCTCTGTTCATCGAAAGAACGCTCTGTAAGGCGTTCTTCGCTCCCGCTACCATTACCGCGAATTTCGGGTCTATCTGCATTTCATCACTCAGTGAGGCCAGTTCATCACGCTCCGGACAAAATCTCCCTTCTACTGGGAGATTTTGTCACCTTTCTCCTTTCAGTTTTTCGAGGTTTTTATCGTAAAGCTCTTGTGAGATTTTACCCTCTTCGAAGGCGGCCTTCAATTTGGCAATTCGTTCGTCTTCGACAGGCGGCTCTTCAACTGCCATTTCGGGCTCTGGCTCAAGAGTGGGCTCTTCCATCGGTTCGGTAGCGGCCTCTTCGATTAGCAATTCATCGGCAATGGCATGGCCCTCCGTGTCTTCAACAGCAGGTTCCTCAGTAACTGGCTCCGATGCAACATCTTCCGGTATTTCCTCGCCTGTCAATCGAGCCAGATTCTTCTGATAAAGCTCCTCAGAAATCTTGCCTTCCGCATGGGCGGCTTTCAAGCGGACTATACGTTCGTCTTCCTCGAAGGGAACCTCATCAAATGCTGGCTCATCCGCAGGTGCTTCCGCGACTTCTTCATCAAGGAGCTGGTCGCCGATCTCTTCAGGTGTGGCATCCGCTTCGGGAATTTCATCGGGTTCCTCCGCCTGCAACTCCTCGGGCATGGCCTCTTCATCTGGAATCTGCTCTGCATCGACATCCGGAATATCTTCTGTTTCTTCCAGAGGAGTTATTTCCTCCTCTGCCGGAACCTCTTCGGGTTCCTCGACAGTGAGTTCCTCGGGTTCTGGCTCACCTTCTGCCGGCTCTTCTTCGTCAGGAGTCTCCGCCGCTTCCTCGCCCAACTCTTCTTCTGTCCTTTCTCCGGGCGGTAAATATTCCTCCTCCTCCTCCTCCGGCTCTCTGCCAAAGCCAAGACCGCCAAGACCGCCGGCGAGCATGAGTCCGACAATCAGGCCTATAGCGAGCAGGGCGATCATCAAACCGAGCGCGACGAAATTAACCTTCGAAGCCGGCACCAAATTGACTACGTGCCACAGCTCGATGACATTTCCAGCATCGTCCTTGCCCTCGATGACTATCGTGTTCGGGCCGTAACTGAGAACGACGGTTCTGTTGAACACGCCGTTTGCATCGACTGTAACCTGTTTTCCATTGACCGAAATGACGGTTCCGGGGTCGGTCTGGCCTTCGAATGCGTACGATTCATCGTTTGTTTCGGCGGGGGCATTGTTCAAGGCAATCGCCGGTCCTTCCGTATCTTTCGTGACGTTCAGCCAGCTGTCCGCGGTATTGCCTGCGAAATCGCTGAGTTGCAGGTGGAACGTGTTGGTTCCCTCGCTGAGCGAAACCGGATATTCGAAAGTACCGTCACTATTTACTGATGCAGGATTAGCATTTATTTGCATGGTCCCTGGCTCACTGATTTTACCGGTAATTGTTGTGATATGTGAGTTCGTTAAACTACCCTCTGATGATACAATCCTTTTAATCTCTGGTGGCTCAATGTCACGTCTGATAATATGTTCAAAGGTTGCAGTATTCTCAACTATGTCTTTGACTTCAACATTAATACGATTGACACCCTCTTCTAATTCAACTACAGATTTGAATGAGCCATCCTCCTTTCTGTTTACTTCTTGGGCAGCTCCTTCGAGAGAAACAGTCAAAGTTGCTCCTTTTTCGGCGACGCCTTCCACAACTACAAGATCATTGTTTGTATATTTTGCCAACGGTTCAACAGAGAGAGCGGGTGCTGCATTATCATATACTATTGTAGTAAACTTATGCATACCTTCATCTAAGTATGATGGGCTATATACTATCTGTTCTTCGAAAATTGAACACAATATAGTGATTTCTTTCCCATCAAGGTAGACTCTTGTCTCTGAGGGATTGATACCAACACCTTTCTCAGTTATCTCTTCCTCAACCTCTTCCCAATGATCAGATGAGCAGCCCCACTTATGTTCTCCTACTACATGCGTGGGGGCTGTTTTTCTCACCGTCGTTTCATCGTTTGTTTCCACGAGAAGGGTTGGTGAATTATCGGTTGTAACCTTAATATCCGAGCCCGCTACCCTGTGCCCTACGTTTGGAATTAGTTCAAAATTAAGAATTGTTGGCGGGTTCCTCTCAAGGGTCAACACTATAGGGACTAGAATACACATGGGGGCATTAGCTGGCCCTACATAAAACGCGCCCATCATATCTCCATCTTCTGTGTCGCCCGAAAGATCCCAGCCCAAGTCTAGCGTTGTGATAGAATATGGCGAAATAGCTTCATCTGATAGGAACAAACTGCCATCATCAGGTGTTGTATCTGCGCCAATTCCTTCGGCATTAACGCTAAAGCCCTTTCCTTGAACAACGGTTACGTCCATGTCAAAATGACCAGGAGGAACTGGTACGGTGTAGCCCAATACCTTTACGATATACGCCCCGTCTGCCGGTTTTATGAGCTTGACTTCTTCATCGGCGTCTTCATCCGCATCAGCGGCAATGTATTCCTCCTCTTGAGCTTTCCCATCTTTCGGGCTCCCGTCTTTTCCATCCAAAAAGATGCCAAGGTCCAGGTCCGGTGCATCGTCATGACCGTATATGTGGACATCGAAAATGAGACAGTCTGTGATGTTGAGTATCGCTACGTCTTCCTCTGTATACGTAAATTTAGCCTTCGTGAGTGCCCTTTTAAAATTGTAATCAGTAGTGCCTGATTCGTATTCTTCCACAGCTTCTTTGTCAAAGAAGATATTGAGATTCTCGAATTTTTCAGGTGCAGAAGGCCCCGCAGCGATACCTCCAACCCCTTGCC
>DAOVGM010000049.1 GCA_030672365.1 Methanomassiliicoccales archaeon | reverse complement strand
GACGAAAATTTCGAGGCCAGTGACGTTGCCCTGGATTATTTCGAACGGCTGGAGGATCCAGGCCAGCACGAAGATTCCGACAGACGTGAAAATCACCCGGAGGCTGGTTCTGCCGATGAGCAAAAGGCCGGCGCCGAGTGCCGCGATGCACGGCGCCGCGGTGACCAACAGCATATTCTCCTCGATTATTCCGTAGGCTGAGCCAGATATTCCGCCGAGCAGTATCAGGGCGCCGAAAACGAGCTCCCTGAGCCGCAGTTTGATAAGCGGCGGCTCATCGATGTTCCGAATGGCCCTCACGACGTTCAGCCTGCTGATTCTCCCCGAGACTATGATAACAGTTATGAAGGTGATGACCGTGCCGAGGGCGAAGCCCAACCAGATGCTGGCATATTCGAAATGGAAGGCCATCTGGCCTTCTATGAACGCCACGCTGGCCATCATGTTGAACAGCCAAATCATGAGGTATGCGATGCCGAGGCCGAGTACGGCACCGATGCTGGACGCGATGACCGTGTAGGACATACCCTCGAACATGAACATCTGGGTGAGGTGCGCGCGCTTGAGGCCTATGGCCCTGGACACACCCATTTCCGATTTCCGCTCCTCTGCCATCAGGATGAATATGTTCATCACGAGCATTATGCCGGCCACAACACAGAACGAGCCGAGAATAAGGAATATCTCGGTCAGGAACTCGCTGATGAAAAGCGCGTCGCTCAGGTCGTTCTGCTTGACGCTGTCTACGTATAGATTGTCGATAGCCAGACTGTAGAGTTCATCGCTGACCGCGGCGTACACTTCCGGTGTCAGGAGCTCTCCGCCCTCAATCCCGCCGGCATTGGAAATCATGATTATGTTTATCATATCCGGCTTGCCCAGGATAGTCTGGGCTGTCGAGAGCTGCACGAAAACGCTCTCCGCCTTTCGATAGTTTGCCGGGCCATCGTCCCGAACGATGGCCGTGAGTGTCAAATTGTGCGGAACGTAGCCGTTATAAATCGTAACGACGTCGCCGACCGCCGCCTCCAATTCGACAGCCAGTCTTTCGTTCATGATTGCTTCGTCTGGAGCGAGTGAGGGCACGGAAACAACAGCGTCACCCGTCGAAATGAACTCCCCGAAACCGGTGAACTGCTGATGCACGCCTATCAGGAATATGTCGGATTCGAGCTGGCGGGTGTCAAAATGGATTATGGGCATCGATTGAACGATGGCTGGTGCATAAGCGTCGATGTTCTCGTTCGCGCCAAGTGCTGGCTCTAGGTCTTCGTACATCGAGTAATTGAAAAAATCGTCACCGAAGTCCGTGTCGGCGTTGAAACTTACTATTTGCTCGTCCACGTGCCCCCAGCTTTCGTACACCTCTCCCGTAAAAACGTACTCCATCGTGTCGCCCACGACGAACGAGCTGGATATGATTGCCGAGCTCATCATCAGCCCCCCTATTATGATGAGGGTGTGGCCCTTTCTCTTCGGCAGGTTGCGGACGCCCAACTTGACCAGAATAGGGTGCTTTATGGCGAGGGCTAGGACCGCGATTCCGACGGCAAGCAGGACAATGGCCAGCATCTCCGAATTGCTCAGCATTTTACATCACATTTTGGATGTTTTACGTTGAAACCGACAAACATCTTAATGTTTTTGTCGGCAGCTGCTTTGTATCATTTTCCCTTATATTTGAACATCCCCGCCCTCACAGGCGGGGTTTTCGGAATCTTTGCTGGTATCCTTTTGATCTCCCCGGCCTCACAGCCGGGGCTTCAGAACCTTTGCTAAGTTCTGCCTGTCACCCGCTGGCTCATCGTTGACAAGACCCCGCCCTCAAATTGAGAAAATACAGACATCCAGACGGGGCATGCTGCTGCTAGATGCTCATGTGGTCTTTTTTCCAGACGGGGCGGGTCTCAGCGATGTGCCAGTGTGGAGGGGGGCGGAAGGCGGGGTCCGAAAGGTGGGATAAGTTTGAACATTCTCAGAAACGTTCATATGGATGGTTTGCTATGAATGTCCGATGAGTGTCGACCCCTTTGAGATCAACGGCGGGAACATCGAAAAATTCAAGGCAGCCAGTCATGAAAAACTTGTGCGTTCCGAGAAGGACCTGAACGGCTTTTTTCTGACCGGGACTTCCGCCGAAACCACGGTCTACGAGGTCTACGAGTTCGAGGGGCCGCACTGCACGAACCTGGCAATCACCATAGTCAGGCCTGGAAAGGTCGGCGACGAGTATTACATGACGAAAGGCCATTTCCACGAAAGGCCGAACGCCGACGAAACATACTTTTGCCTCGCCGGAAACGGCGTGCTTCTGCTCCAGTCGAAGGACGGCGAACCGGAGGTCATCGACATGACTGCTGGCTCCGCGATATACGTGCCTCCCGAATGGGCTCACCGGACGGTGAATACTGGCGACGATGAACTAACATTCCTCGCCGTGTACCCGAAGGATTCCGGACATGACTACGATGTCATTCTCCGCAACGGGTTCAAGAAGGTCGTTGTCGAGGTTGACGGGCAGCCAGTTGTCCGCGACCGCTGAGCGCCCGAAGTTCTAAATATCCGCTTTTCAATATCGGCTGTAGGGATGCACGGTGTTTGGCAAGAAGAAAAAAGTTCAGGGCGACGAGGCGACCCGATACCTCATGAAGCACGGTGCGTACTCGGCGCCGCACCCCCATCCTTTTGTGGTCAGCCACGAGGAAGTGAAAGAGAAAAAGATATATAACTTCTGGAGTGGCTTGAAGTATACGGTCATTTTATCGATACTTCTTTTCTGGATACCTCCCTTCGGCCAGATGGTTGCAGGCTACGTCGGCGGCAGGAAGGCGGGAACCCCCATCAAGGGCATGCTTGCCGCCATGGTGCCGGTCGTCACCTTGTTCATAATTTACGGGATTTCAAAACTGGGATTGTTCACAGAGCAGATAGACTGGCTTTTCGAACTGCCCGAAATGGGTGCCAGTGTGCTCACCGGCGTCCCGATAATCGGCCCCATTGCCGAATTTTCAGTTTAC
Source organism: Methanomassiliicoccales archaeon (assembly GCA_030672365.1). Lineage (GTDB taxonomy): Archaea > Thermoplasmatota > Thermoplasmata > SG8-5 > JAGLSY01 > DAOVGM01. Next base: position 21,342 of record DAOVGM010000049.1, on the reverse strand, counting down.
TACATCCAGACCTTCGTGCGAAGTGTCGGGTTTTCCGGCAACTGGATGTCTCCCTACGTCCTCACAGTCGTCTTCGGCCATGTGGGCGGCATAATGTCGCTCCTTCATCAGCGGGAGATGGCGCGTGAGCATCAACAGGGCATGGCGCCGGTTGCAGGGCTGGTGCAACCGCAGACCACAATCACTCCGGAGCCACAACAGGAAGAAATTCCCAGGGTCATGGGAAAGAAGCCAGATGGTTGGGAAGAAGATAAATAAATGCGGATGCCGGGATTCGAACCCGAGCAATAAGCTTGGGAAGCTTAGATCCTAACCAGGCTAGATCACATCCGCATCGTTGGTAGATAGAAAATCACGATTATAAAAATTACTTTATCTGCTCCAACTGGCTTATTATGTTCCAGATGAGCGTCCTTCCGTGAAGTGGTATGTTCGGGTCGTTCGCCAGTTCGTCAAGAACAAAAATCACGCTGGCTGTTCTTACGTCCAGTGCCTCGGATTTATTCAAAAGTCGGTCCTTGCAGTCAGTCGCTCCCCTGCGAATGTTCCGGGGGACAGACGTGTCCTCCATGATCTGCTCGATAACCGTGATGACCTGCTGGAGTTTCGTGTCCGTGTCCATAACATTGCCTCCTTCGTGATTTGGCAGTGTAATGCCATCTTTGGAATAAGTCTTTCGCAAGATTATATGCTAAAGGCCAATTTGCCTGTATGATAACTTGAGAGGTAGACTGTTGCACCCGATGCAAATTTCTTCATATCACATCATGGCCGGTAGCCATGATTAGTGCAGGGTGCAACTGCTGGAAAGTAAACTTCCAGGCCGGGTAGTTTACTCGGTGACCAGCCTCTCGCCCCTCTCTTTGAAGGGAGTTACGACCATCATCGTCTTCGTGTCCTTTATTCCCTGAATCGGAGCCAGCTTGTCCAAGACGAACGTCTTCATTGCCGTGTAGTTCTCGAATCTGGCCTTGAGAATTAGGTCGACCTCGCCGGTTACCATAAATAAATCTTCGACGATTTCGAACGTGGAAACCTCCTTCGCGATGGCTTCCGCTTGCTTCGTGTCTATCTTGAGCATTATTAGAGCCAGTACCTGTTCTTCCCCGTAATATTGCGATATGACCCTTTCATATTCCTGGTCCCTTTCCATAACATCACCTGCACAATTTTATGAGAGTGATGATGTCATTTGTGCATTAAAAATTTTGGATTTCATCACTTTTTTATGCTGGCTCGTTTTCTCATGTCTGTGATAACATGAAAATCGATGCCGAAACAAAGATGGCAGACGCTGTAGCACAAATCGACGATGAGCTGGCCAATGCGGCGATGGTGGCCGCAAAGGACGTCCTGGACATTAAAGAGGGTGAAAGCGTGCTAATCATCACGAACCCTGAGCCGGACGTATATGCGATTTCGCAGGCTATGTACGATGCGGCAATGGAGTTGGGCGGAAAGCCGGTGATTATGATTCAACCTTACAAGACCCAGCTGGACTTCGCAGAGCCGGTCGTCATCGGCGCCCTCGGGACCATTCCGGACGTCGCGATTTCCCTCAGCGCGGAGAAGCTGGGGAAGGACAGGGATGGGATGGCCAGTCCCTATGTGGGCAAGGAAGGGCGAGAATACGACCACGTCTTCGATTTTCATTACCGAGAAAAAAGAATGCGCTCGTTCTGGTCTCCGTCGATTTCGCGTCAAATGTTCTGCAAGACCGTGCCCATCGACTACGCCAAGTTGAGGTCGGACTGCGCGTCACTCAAGGCCGTGCTGGACAGGGCGGAAGAATGCCATGTCGTGACGGAAAAAGGCATGGACCTGACCATCGGCCTGCGTGGTCGAAAGGCGGATTCGGACGACGGCGATTTCAGGATTGCCGGCAAAGGCGGAAACTTACCCGCCGGCGAGGTCTACGTCTCGCCGGAATTGGGCAGTTCGTCCGGGCTCATCGTCTTCGACGGCTCGATCTCCGCGACCGAGGGTGAGATAATCATCGACGAGCCGATTCGGGCGACTGTCGAGGGCAACTTCGTCACCCGCCTGGACGGTGGGGTTGAGGCACAGGAGCTGGAGAAGGCGTTGAAGCTCGGCGAGGATAATGCCATGAAGCTGTTTGAAGAGGGAAAGTTTAGCCGCGAGAAGGCAGAGGAATACGCCAAAAATGCGCGGAATCTGGGCGAGCTTGGCATAGGTCTGAACAGGAAAGCCAGCATAGTCGGGAACATGCTCGAGGACGAGAAAGTTTTTTCCACATGCCACATCGCTATCGGGGCAAATTACGACGATGATGCGAAGGCGCTCATCCATCTGGACGGGCTGATAAAGGAGCCGACGATTTCTGTTACATATCCTGACGGCTCTGCTGAAACGATAATGAAAAACGGAGCCCTCGCTAATAAATTTTCAGGATAGCCAGATGGTTGCGGGCGGTTGTGTTTTAGTTCAGGAAGATTCGAACTCTTCCTGGATGTCGATGATTACCTGCTCCAAGACTTCCTCGAACGATTCGCTTCTGTATTCCCTGAGTCCGCCGAGGTCGCTCTGCACCTTGGCTATAAAACCTTTCGGACCCTTCAAGAATTCCACGTTGCACAATGTCTCGTCCATGCTCTCACCCGATGATTTCGACCCTCATACTTGGTTAAGTATTTAATATTAATCATCGCTGTGCCACGTTGTGCAATTTTTGAGGGCGGCAGGGCGCAAATTTATATTACGTCGAATTCATTCTCGCGTACGATAAAATGGCTGTCATAAACTTGGATTACCATGACTTAATTTACCTGCTGGGCAAGGAAATTCCCCTTGACGAAATACTGGCCAGAGTTCCTCTTATGGGTTCTGACATCGACAGCGTCGAGGGCGACGATATCAACATCGAGTTCTTTCCGAACCGCCCTGACCTGTATTCGGTCGAGGGCATAGCCAGAGCCCTTAGGGGCTTCTTCGAGCTGGAGCCCGGGTTGGCTAAATATGAGGTGCAAAAATCCGGCATCGTTCTTGAAGTGGACCCGTCCGTCACCGAGGTCAGGCCGTTCATCGTCTCGGCACTTGTCAAGGACGTGGTAATCGACGACACGCTCATCAAGTCCCTGATGGAAATTCAGGAGAAGTTGCACCTGACTTTAGGGCGAAAAAGAAAGAAGCTAGCTATCGGCGTTCATGACTACAGGAACATCGAGCCGCCGTTCGTTTACAAGGCGGTTAAGCCCGACGAAGTCAGATTCATCCCGCTCCAGCACTACGAAGAGATGAACCTGCAGGAAATTCTGGAGCGCCACGAGAAGGGCATGGACTATGCCTGGACACTGGAGGACTTCGACAGGTACCCGATAATTCTGGATTCGAAGGGGCAAGTTCTCTCTTTCCCGCCGATTATCAACGGCGTGGTTACAACGGTGACGGAGGCCACGAACGATGTGTTCTTGGACATGACCGGCTCGGATTTCGACACGCTGAACGTGGCTCTGAATATCGTCGTGACTATGCTGGCCGAGCGCGGTGGCAAGATTTTCTCGGTGGACGTAAAGTACCCGGACAATACCTACACACTTCCGGACCTCGCACCTACCATCAGAAAACTGGAGCCGGCATATGCGAACCGAATCCTCGGCTCAAATTTTTCAGCCGAGGAGATGGTCGCAATGCTGCAGAAGATGCGGCATGGGGCGAGGGTTGATGGCGACTTTATTTCAGTGGAAGTGCCGGCTTACCGCAACGACGTGATCCATCCCATCGACCTGGTCGAAGATATCCAAATCGCAGCAGGCTATGAGAACATACAGCCAGTTCTTCCGAAAGTGTCAACCATCGGCGTTGAGCGGGATATCGAATCCTTTACCGGAAAGGTCCGCAATCTCATGGTTGGCCACGGATTCTTCGAGACGAAAGGCTACACTCTTTCGTCGGAATACCTCCAGTTTGAAAAGCTGCGAAAAAACGAGCCGGAAAGTTACACGAAGGTCCTGAATCCGATAACGGAGGACATGACCTGCCTCCGGATTTCCGCGATCCCGACATTGCTGGACGCCCTGAAGGCTAATCAGCATCGCGACCTGCCGCAGAGCATCTTCGAGGTCGGGGATGTCATAATCGGGCGCGAGAACAGGAGAGTGCTGGCTGCTATGAACATTCATCCAAAAGCGAGTTACACCGAGGTAAAGTCGCTCCTGCAGTCACTGATGGGCGCGCTGGCTGTCGATTTCTCGCTGACATCATGCAACGAAGAATCCTACATACCGGGCAGGTGCGCTGACATAGTCGTCGGAGGAAAAGTGATTGGAAACTTCGGTGAGCTGCACCCCGAAGTCATTCAGAATTTTGACCTGGAATATCCAGTTTGGGGACTCGAGATATTTTTAGAAAAATTAATGTGACCGGCTGGTGTCTGGCTCTAGTGAACCTTGGAGTCGGGAGCGATGTTGCCGTTGACTACAGCGCCTGGGCCTATGAACGCCCGCTCGCCGATGATGGTGCCGGGGTCGATTGTGGCGTTTATGCCTATCTGGACGTCGTCGCCGGCTATGACACCGAGCTTGCGTATGCCTGTGTTGATTCTCTTTCCGCCGAGGTTGACTATGATGTTGGCCTTGTCCAGCCGCAGATTCGCGACCTTCGTTCCGGAGCCGAAGTTGCAGTTGCGGCCGATGACGCTGTCACCGACGTAGTTATGATGCGGCACCTTGCTGCCGTCCATGATTATGGAATTCTTCACCTCGCTGGCACTGCCGACCTTGCACTTGCTGCCGATGTGTGTGTGAGGGCGGATAAGGCAGTTCGGCCCTATTTCTGTATTTTCTCCTATAATAACCGGCCCGATGATGTACGAGCCGCTCTTGATAACCGTGCCCTTTCCGACAGATACTGGCCCCTTGATTGTCGTGTGGGGCTCGACCTCGCCTTTGATGTCCTCCTTGAGGTCTTCCATGAGCATCTTGTTGGCTTTCAGAAGGTCCCACGGACGGCCAACGTCAACCCAGCCGCCGTCGACTGTTATACATCGAACTTTGTGCTTGGCCAGCATCATCTGGATTGAGTCCGTTATCTCGTATTCGCCGCGCGTCGAAAGCTCGGTCTTCCGAATCCATTCAAAAATCTTGGGCGTGAAGAGATAAATCCCCGCATTGGCTATGTTCGTCGACGGGTGTTCCGGCTTTTCCAGAAGGCAATCCAGACATCCCCTTTTCTGCTCGATTATTCCGTATGCGCTGGGGTTGTCGACCGGCGCTCCCGTAATAATCATGTCCTTGTGCTTTTTGTAGTTGGCCAGCAGTTTATTCAGTGTGTCGGGGGTAACCAGAACGTCGCCGTTGATTGCCATGAAGGGCTCGTTGATTGTTTTGGAGGCCATACCGATGGCGTGGGCCGTGCCGAGCCGCTCCTTCTGCCTGATGTAGCTGATTCTCAGACCCAGTTTTTTGCCGTCGCCGAAATACCGCTGCAGCTCTCTGGCCTTCCAGCCGACCAATATGGAAATATCGGTGATTTTGTTGGCCTTCAGGGCCTCCAGTGTGTGCAATAAGAACGGCTTGCCAGCAATGGGTAAAAGTGATTTTGAGATGTTGGCTGTGAGAGGGCGCATCCTCATGCCCTCACCCGCGGCCAGTACGAAGGCCTTCATGCCTCGCCTCCCAACACCTTTTCGGCGGCAGCCAGCGCCATGTTTGTGAGCTCGCCGGCCCTTGCCTCCGTCTCGCCTTCGACAACGACCTTCAATTTCGGCTCCGTTCCGGAGGGACGCAGAAGCACCCAGCCATCGTTAAACGAAGCATACAGGCCGTCCATGTCAGAGATGTCGTTCGGGCTCCAGGCCTTCATGAGCTCGTGAAGCTCGCCCATCGCCTGAATTCTATCCATCTGGCCGAAAGGTATCCGTTTTCTAAAAATGTGAAATTTCGGAAGCTCGTCAACGTACTGCGAAAGCGGTCTTTCGCTCGCAATCTTCACCAGACGGGCGGCTGCGAAAACGCCGTCCGGGCAGTATGAATTCTCGGGAAAAATCCAAGTGCCAGACTCCTCACCGCCGAAGTTCGCGTTTACCTCTTTAATCTTCTCGGCTACGTACACGTCCCCGACCTTGCACCTGACGACCTTCACGTCCGGAATGTAGCGGTCCACGCCTATCGAGACGTTCAGCGGCACCACTATGCTCTCCCTTCCTTCCATCTTTGCGAAAATCGGGAGGAGGGTGTCGCCGTCGATGAACCTGCCGTTCTCGTCGACGGCCAGCATTCTATCGCCGTCCCCGTCGTGCGCTATGCCGACGACGGCCCCGGACTTCTTCACGCACTCTGCCAGCAGCACAGTATTCTCGGCAGTCGGCTCGGAGCTCCGCCCCGGAAACGTACCATCTGGCTGTGCGTTGAGGGCTATTACCTCGCAGCCAAGACGCCGCAACACATATGGTGATATGTTGGATGCGGCTCCGTTTCCGCAGTCCACGACCACTTTGCCGGACAGCTGGCCGATCTGGTCGATTATCTTTGTGATGTGCTTTTCGACCGCGTCCTCGATAATGAATGAATTTCCCACCTTGTCCCAGCTGGCCATCTTGAACTTCTGGCCGAGGAGTATGTCCTCGAGCTCCTGCATCTGCCTGCTGTCGAAAGACGAGCCGTCCGGATTCCAGAACTTGAGCCCGTTATCTACCGGAGGGTTGTGGGATGCGGTTATCATGATTCCGCAGTCGTGGCCGCTTGTGGCATGGGCCAGTGTGGGTGTCGACACCATTCCGCAGATGCCGACCCGTGCGCCGGCGCTCATCAGACCCGAGGCCAGCGCGTTGCCGAGCAGCTCGCTGGTGGTCCTGGTGTCCCAGCCGATTACTACCCTGGAATAAACGGAGCCGACAGCCCTGCCGACATCACTGGCTAGTTGGGGAGTAATCTTCTCGCCGAAAGGGCCTCTTATTCCAGATGAGCCAAACAATTTCATCGCTCCGCCATCACTCTTCCTATAAAAAGGATTTTGGTGCTGATATTCCCAAGTGATTTCGCCCGCTCCGAGCAGGCCGTGGGGGGATGGGCACGGCCAGCACAGGAGCGGGGTGGGGGGAATGATGATTGATTGGGGTGGGCTAAAACAGAATACTAGGGTGGGGGGAGCGAAGACAGAATGGGGCGGGCAGCGACCAGAACGTTGGATGGAACTGGAAAAAACATCAGCCAGCGCAGTGGTGGAGGGGGTGGCTACGAACCGGAAGAATATAAGGCAATCACTTTGCCAATACCCGTTTGACATCTTCCATGAGCTTGTCCGGGTCCTTGTAATACGAAGAAATAAGCCGAGCCACTTCTTTGTGGGTTTTGATTCCTATCCTCTTCATGTACTCCAGAAGATCGATTCGGCGCCTGACCTCGCGCATCATCTCCCTCTGGGACCAGTTCTTCGACGCGGCGATGGACTCGTAAATATAAGAGTGCCCCGAATAATTGAAGGTGTCGTCAGCCGGGTTCCATGTGTAGACTGAATTGGTGATCAGCTCGTCAGTGTCGGGGTTGAGGCCGACGATTTCCGTCAGCGATTTTACGCGCCTGGTCATCTCTGTTCCGACCTTGACCTGGGCCTGCATGAGAACCAAGTTAAGGGCGGTGAGAAGTGCTCGGGGAATCTCGATGGGAGGTTGCTCCATCCTGTGGACCATGGCTTGAACGTTCTCCGCGTGAAAGGTTGTGTAAGCGCTCTTCCCTGTGGCCATCGCCTGGAAAACGACGTAAGCCTCTGAACCACGAACCTCACCGACCATCATGTACTGCGGACGTTGCCTCAAAGCCGCCGTGAGAAGGTCGAACATGTCTATCTCTCCGGCGGAGCCCTCGTCTCCGCCGAAGCCGGACCTCGTAAGCAGCGGCACCCAGTTCTCGTGGGGCAGGTTGAGCTCACGCGTGTCTTCGATACTGACGATCTTCATCTGCGGCGGAATGAAAATTAGTATGGCGTTGAGGGTGGTTGTCTTTCCGCTGGCCGTACCGCCGCAAACCAGAATCGACTTTCCGTTCTCGATGCAGAGCCAGAGGTATGCCATCATGTCCGGCGACATCGTCTTGAACCTGACCAGGTCCAGCGGTGTGAACGGGTCTTCCTTGAAACGCCTGATTGTGAATGACGAACCCCTCTTTGTCACGTGGGTTCCGAGCGTGGCCTGCAGCCTCGAGCCGTCAGGAATCGTCGCGTCTAGCATCGGCTCCGAGACTGATAAGTGCTTGCCACATTTCTGGGCTAGCCAGACCACGAAACCGTCCAGCTCCACCGGGTCCTTGAACCTCAGATTGGATTGGATAGAGCCATATTTTCTGGTATAGATGTATAATGGAACGTCAACGCCGTCGCAGGACAAGTCCTCTACGCCGGCTTCTATCATCGGAACGTCGATGAAGCCGTACCTGATGAAATCCCTGAGTATGTAGTAAGTGATTCGCTCCTTCGAAATCGGGTGGAGGCTGACTCCCATGTCTATCAGAAGGCTGTCAATTCCGTTCCTCAGGTACTTCTCTTTTTCCTCGGTTGTCACGTCCTCGATGAATTCCAGCGAATCGATCATGATTTCCTTGAGGACTTCGAGGATGTCCTCCTCCTCTTCTTTGAGTGCTGGCTCGATGACCTCATAATAATAGTCATTCGATATGTTGTCGTAAATAATCCTGACGTACGAATATCCCTCTATGACGGGAATGATTTCGATTTCCTGGAGGTGCTTTTCCACTATTTTCGGGATGGTGGTGACCTCTCCTATGAATTTTTCTTGGTCTTTTGCGCCTTTAGGGGCTTTGACCTTGACGGCTCTACTGCCGGCCAGCCTCTTCATGTACTTCGCTTTGAGGGTTTTCTTTTTCCTGGCATCCAGTTCCGGAACTTCGGGTGTGGTCTCGTCGACCTTTTTTTCCTCTGCTGCTGAAGCTGCCATGTTCTCCCTCTAAACCAATGTCAATACCAATATTCCGAGGACCAGAAGTATGAAACTGTGCTTTAGACCTTCGGATATCTTTCCGTTTTGAAGTACTCCTGCCATCAGGCCGTCGCCTATCGCGTGTATCATCGAGGCCAAAAAGAATGCCAGTTCGATGTTCGGAATGGCGGACACATCCAGCGATGTCGCACCGGATGTTCCAATACCGGCCTCGAGAGACGCCCTCGTAACACTCATGCCCGCCTCCCTGATCTTGGGCAAGAAAGTGACGTTTAGAATGATGATAGTAACGAGGAAAACGAAGAACGATATGTATATAACGGCCAGGTATGTTGACATTTCAATCTTCCTCTCGTCTTGACTCAGTTGGAGCTCTTTCGTGTCATGTGAGACCATCGTGAGCACGTCCGCGACATTGCCTCCTGCATCACTGGCCTTGATGACTATAGAAACCACCCGATTTATCATTGGAGTATTTATTCTGAGAGCAAACAATCTCATCGCTTCCGATGCCGGCACCCCCCATTCAATCTGCGCGGCCATTTTCTGGATTTCGGGTGTTAGCTTTCCGTATCTTCCAGACGATGCAACGACAATTGCATCGGCCAGCGTCATTCCGAACCTGCCTGCTTCGGCCACATCTCTCAAGAAGTCCGGTAATCTCTTCTCGATGGCTTCAATATTTTTATCTTTTCCAGATTTCCAAAATGCATAGGGGCCCAATAAAATCGCCACGCCAAGGAACATGAAATTCATCATCCTTTGCATGGGCTGTTGCCCCTGGTCCGGAATCCCGTCCAATTCTTCAAAATTGCCGTCTTGGTCCCAATCATAAGGGTCGCCAGAATCATAGCCTGGGTTACCGTCCCATCTATCTATAACACCGTCCTCGTTAGTGTCAGTGCCGAAAGGGTCACGGTCGTCAATGACACCATCGTGGTTGGCGTCAGTGTGTTCCAAAGACTTGAATGACCAGTCCACCTGCTCTGTGGCATTCAAAATTGCAAACAATATGAAAAGTGCAAAAAAGGCAATGCTTACGATGAGGATTGATCTGCCGTAATTCTTTTTCTTGGTCATGACGACCTTCTTCAGTTGCTCTTTTGTTGCCAACTTTTTACACCTCGTCAAACTTCTTGACTAATATTCCACACAACGAAAATGAATCCGAATTGTGAAACTGGAATCATTACACCTATGACCATGAATAATATCATCGTTGTTGAGCCGGCATTGCCGCCGATGATTGCCATAATGGCCAGGATAACCACAAGGAAAAGTGGGAACGCGACAACAACCGTGACAAAGCTCTCTGCCAGCATGGCCATCGTTTCCCTCGACTGCTTCATCAACAACTTGTTTTCTTTCTCATATTGCTCTGCCTTCATCAGGAAGTACGGTTTTAGCTGTCCGCCGGATGTCGTGGTCGTAACCACGCCCTGCAAGAAATCCTGGAATTTGATTGAAGGCGAGCGCTGTGCACCTCGCCTTATCGCGGACAAAATGTCGATTCCGAGTAGTTCGGTATCTCGGGTAATCCACTCCGCCTCGTTCTTGATCTCGCCATATACTGGCTGTCTCGACAGTTCCTTGAAAATCACGTCGACGGGCACGTTTGCGGAAGCCATCGCGGAGATGAAGCTCATCGCACTGGAAATCCTCTTGTCGATGTCTCTGCCCCTACGTTTTACCTTTCCGCCAGGAGAGCTTTTCACGCCGAAAAATCCTCCTATCGGCATGACGACTGCCAACATCACGCCCAAAATTATGCCGATCATGGACATTCCGAGTATAAATGTAAAAATGATGGGTATGATTATGGCCATCACGATACCTACTATCGCGAGTATAAGAGCCGTTGTGTAAACATAGGCCATATATTCCTCCGGCCTTATCTTCATGTGTGCCTTCAGGAGGTTCATCTCGAGGTCGTCGTCCCCGGTGTATTTGTTCTTGGCGTAGTTGCCCATCAGCCCCCAGCAGAATTCCTGATACGGCGTAAGTTTAATATAATCTGGCACCGAGCCTTTCGGAAGCCTTATAAGGTGAGTGCCGATTTCTGCATCATCGTACCTTCTACTTCTCTTCGTACGTAGGTGCCTGCCCTTGGTCTCGAGCTTCTGGAATGTGTCTGCAGTCTCATGCGCCAAGTCCGAGAGCCTCCTCGTCTTCGTGTGAAATTTCCACTGTCCAGCCCATCTCGTCTCTTATCTTCTGCGCTGTCTCGATGGGCTCCTTGTAATATGCAACAACCAGGTTTGAAATTTCCCTGAAATCGTTAATGTCCTTCTCGACCAAGTAGTTTATGATGTCAACACGTCTTTGGAATTCATCGTCCATTTCTTCGTGGGTCATGTTCTTCATTTCCATCAACTGGTCCTTTATGAAACTGTGGCCCTTGTAGATGAATGAATCGGTTCTCTGGTCCCATTCGTAAACCGTGTTGGTGATGAGCTCGTTTGTCTCGGGCTCGAAACCGACCAGTTCGACTATCTGGGTGATTCTTCGGACGATGCTGTCCCTGACTCTAACGTGTTTTTGGATTATGACAAAGTTCAACGCTGTCAATAATATCCTTGGAGTATTGATTGGCGGGTTCTCCAGCCTGTTTACCATGGACTTGACGGAGTCTGCATGCATCGTCGAATATGTGGTGTGGCCGGTCGCCATCGCCTGGAACATTGTTGCCGTTTCCTTCCCACGAACTTCTCCCACAATGATATAATTCGGCCTCTGTCGCAGTGCCGCCCTCACGAGTTCGTACATGTCAATCTCGCCGGCTTGCTTTCCGTCCGCGCGTCTTTCTCCGATTCCGGACCGTGTAGCACCGGGTATCCAGTTCTCATGAGGAAGGTTAATTTCTCTTGTGTCCTCCATGGTAACGATCTTGGCCCCGGGCCGGATGAACAAAGCTACCGCATTAAGGGTCGCGGTTTTACCGCTGGCTGTGCCTCCGGCAACGATCATCGATTTGCCGTGCTCGACGGCCAGCCACAAATATGCAGCCATCTCCGGCGATGCCGTGTTGAATTTTATCAGTTCGACGGGCGTGAACGGCTTCTCTTTGAAACGCCTGATCGTGAAAGATGAGCCGCGTGTGGTAACTTCTTTGGCATAGGTTGCCTGCACCCTGTGACCCTCGTGAGTTGTTCCGTCGAGGATTGGTGATGCCACGGATACCTGCTTTGCACAACGCTGGCCCAGTTGAATGACGAAGCTATTCAGCTCAGCCTCATCTTCGAACATGACCGAGGTTTTTATTGAATCATATTTTTGATGAAAAATGAAGAGCGGTACCGCCGTACCGTCACAGGAAATGTCCTCAATATATAGGTCGGCCATGAGGGCGTCGATGGGACCGTAATCCACGAAGTCCCTGATCACGTAATAATAAATCTTCTCTTTCGTAGCTGGGTCGATTCTCAATCCTCGGCTTTTAATGAAGCTGTCAACGCTACCTTTCAGGTATTCCCTTTTGTCCTTGATTTCCATTTTGTCTAATTCGTATTCGAGGGTGCGCTGGCAGGTGTCCATGATAAGGTCGAGGGTGGTCTTTTCCGCCGGTGTCAGTGGGGGTTCGAGAGACTCGTAAATGTACTCGCTCGTCTTGTCGTTGTATATAACTCTGGCATAGCTGAACGGTTCATTTATGGGATATATTTCAATAACTTCGATGTTCTCGTCGCTGATGTCAGGTATCGGAGTGTATGAAGAGCCCTTGCCCGCAGCCCAATTCTGGAACTCACTCCGCTCTCCAACTGGCACCCTCATCTTTAATGACCTCGAACCGGATTTGAGCATCTTTGACATGAGCGCCTTCTTGAGGACCAATCTTACACCCCTTTTCGTGATGCTGGCTATCGAACCTGCCCACAACAGTCAACCCATCTTTCACCGTTTAGCCGAAAACACCAGCAATGTCTCCTGCCCATTTATTAGCAATTCCCTATATATAGATGTCGCTTTGTAATATATCCATACTGGCAAATAGAAAAAAATCGTAAAGAGAGACTGCCGTAGGCGACGAACGTCATAACTCAAAGCCGCCCAGGCTTTGAGATGTCGCCTATGGCTGCCTGAACATTTTTTCATTTTAACCTGAGGTAAAAATGTAAAAATGGTGGACCCAGCGGGATTTGAACCCGCGGCCTCCGCCTTGCGAAGGCGGCGATCTTCCGAGCTGATCTATGGGCCCATTTTTGTTACTTTTGTGGGGGAGAAATCTCCAAGTTATTAGAATCTTACCGTTCATTTGAAATATATGGGGCTCCATAATGGGATTCTAGACATTTGATAGGAAGTCGTGGTGTTTAATGAAAGACAACATTTCAGAAGAATTGTTCAGGATAATGCACAGCGAACTGGGTGAAATGGGTCGGTTCGTGATAACAAAAAAATGTAAAGATCTGGACATCAATCCTGATGAAATCATGCTGGCAGATCTGCCGCGCTTATCTCTGGCCTTGTCCGAATCCATGCGTATGTTTGGTACAGAGAAGGCAAAAAATCTTTTCAAGAAGATCAACAAACTCAAGGACCTGGACCAGATGATGGATATCGAAAAGGATAAGGATAAGAAGCTGACTGACCTGATGTCCCTCGGGGCCACTGCAATGAACGCAGGCGTCTGGCCCAAGGCAATTTCATATTACGAGTCGGCCATAGTTTTATCCAAGGAGCTCGAAAAATGGGATTTGTACTCCAAGGCCCATCTCTCTCTCGGTAACATACACCTTCGCGAGGGGAAATACGATTTGTCGACCAAGTTCGTCAGTGCCAGTCGCGAGATTTCCGAGAAGATTGGTGACCAAGAAGCCATCTTCGAATCGTTGAGAGCATTGGGAAATCTATACTGGAGAAAGGGAGAATATGAACGAGCCCTCGGATATCTGGAACAGGCACTCCATATGGCTACGAAAAATGAGAGCGACAAGGGAATCGCCCAGGCCTACATGGCCATGGCAAATGTTTTTGATGAGCGGGGGCGGTACGAGAAAGGAATCGAACTGGCCAACAAGAGTCTCGAGTTTTTTAAGAAAAGCGGCGAGGAGCAGAGCGTGGCGACTGTATACAATAACATAGGGGTCGCGTATGCCAGAATGCTGGATTACGAGAAATCTGTCAAATACTATGAAAAATGCATCCAGATAGCCGAGAAAATCGATTATGTGCTGATGCGAGCGTGGGCTCTGTTTAACGCTGGAGAAGACTATGCCAGATTGGGGCAATTTGACAAGGCAATCGAGTACTGCGAGAAATCACTGGCTGTATTCAAGATGATGAACGACGACCTCGGAAAATCGGGGGCATACCTCTCTTTCGCGATTACTTTCGAATTGAAGGGTGACTTTGCAAAATCGCTGGAATTCTTCAAAAAAACGATAGCCCTGCGAGAAAATCTAGGCATGCCGTATAGGCTGGCTGATGCATGCTACGAATGTGGACTGATGTTAATGAAGAATAATGATAAAGCCGAAGCGAGAAGATATTTAGAAAGGGCGCTGGCCATCTTCCAAGAAATCAAGAGCGAGAAGATGACTCAACGTACCGAAACTGCACTGGCCCGCCTGTGATTAACCGGCCCTGATTGTCGCCACAACCTCGTCGACTATCTCGCTCGCCCGACCGACATAATTCTTCGGGTCGAGGACCCTGTCCAGCTCCTCGGGCGGGAACATCTTCGACAGACCGGGGTTTTCCATAATCGCTTCCTTCAGCGTTTTGCCGCCGGCCTCCGCGCTGAGCGACACCTGCCGCACGAGCTCGTGGGCCTCCTGCCGCCCCATGCCCTGTTTTGTCAGAGCCATCATGACTGGCTCTGCCATAACGTGGCCGCGCGTCGATTCCAGATTTCTCATCATATTTTCCTTGTTGACGCTTAGGTTCGTGAAGACGTTGTTCGTCTTGGCCAGCAGGTCGTCGGTGAGGACGCAGACATGCGGAATGATAAAGCGCTCGGCAGACGAATTCGTCAGGTCGCGCTCGTGCCAGAGAGGCATGTTTTCCAGTGTGGGAACCAGAAATCCGCGGACGATTCTCGCCAGGCCACATATGTTCTCGGACGTGATTGGATTCTTCTTGTTAGCCATCGTCGAGCTGCCGACCTGCTTCGACAAATCGAAGGCTTCCGACACCTCCCCGATTTCACTCCGTTGGAGGTTCCGCACCTCCACCGCGAATTTTTCGAGGGAAGAGGCAATGATTGCCATGAGGGCAACAAATTCGGAATACCTGTCCCGACCTATGACTTGAAGACTTGCTGGCTCGTATTGTAAGCCAAGGTTATTCATCACGAGTTTTTGGATATTGAGAGCGTGCTCGCCCAATGCGGCGCCTGTTCCTACGGCACCGCTCATCTTTCCCACGCAAATCCGGGGAGCCAGCTCGTTCAGGCGCTGGAGATGGCGGTGCGTTTCCAGGGCGTAGGTCGCGACCTTCATTCCGAAGGTCAATGGTATGGCGAACTGGCCGTGGGTTCTTCCGACCATGATCGTGTCCTTGTGCTCCTCAGCGAGGTCTGCAAGCGTATGAGCCAGCAATGTTAAATCGTCTCTCAGAATTTCCACCGCGGCCTTGAACTGAAGAGCGGTCGTTGTGTCGATTATGTCGTTGGACGTGGCACCTAGGTGAATGTAGGAGCCAGACTCTCCACATTGTTCGGCCATCGCCTTGACGACTGACATTATATCATGGTTGATTTCCGCTTCGATTTGGATTACGCGGGAACGCTTAACAATTTCTATGCTGGCTTTGGAGGTTATGACATCCGCATCTGCCTGCGGAATGTTGCCGACTTTGGCGTGGGCTCGTGCAAGGGCTGCCTCGACGTCCAGCATGAGCTGTAACCTGTTGTTTTCATCAAAGATGGCCTTCATCATTTCTCTACCGTATCTGAAATCCAGCGGACAGACGGGCATGACCTCACCGCACCCTTATGGCAGTATTGGGTTATGGGGTTTTTGGTGTGTGGTGCATTTGATGGGGATGAAGAAGTAGGATTTAAATACGAAAAACGAATTGAATGAACAAGTTTGGGGGCCATATGATGCGAAAATCACCTTTGTTATTTGTTGCCGTCATATCGCTGGCCGTGTCTATTGTGATATCCGGCTTCGGCGGATTCGATTCAAACGAACCTAAAGATGTCTCCGATGTATTCTTTGCCCAGGACGGAGAGATGATAGAGCACACCCCTTCGATTATCCAAGCCAGCAACGGAACCTATTTCATTGCCTACGAATCCGGAACGGCCGTCTGGCACTTTACTATCAACCTCACCTGGTCTTATGACGGCATAAATTGGGAAGCCGATACAATAATCATCAGTACCGGAGGAAGCTACGGAAACCGTCATCCGACACTCATCCAGAGGCAGGACGGCGACCTTCAGGTCGTGTACTTATCAGATAGAAGTGGTGATTTCGAGCTTTACACTTCGATTTCTTCAGACGGGATGTCGTGGACAGAATACGGGCCGTTGACAGTATCTGGTCCGGCAGTAAATCCATTCATCATCCAAGAGGATAACGGTAACTTCGCCATGTCATATCAGGTGTACGGTTCATTCCTAAATCTCAATGATGGGTGCTGGTTCGCCACGTCCAATGACGGGATTAACTGGGCCACGACGGGCCCCAGAGTGAGTACGCGCGCACTGCCGAGGCTCATGCGGGCCAGTGGTGGCGGTGATTACCTCATGACCTATCAGGGCGGAAACACCGGAGACTTTGAGATACGTTACAAAACCTCCTCGGATGGCCTTAGTTGGGGCACTGAGCAGACTTTGACAGATACCGGCAACAGCCACGATTCCGTGCCCCTTCAACTCGTGAACGGTTCTTACATGGTCTTCTTCTGTACCTCATTGGGAGGCGGCGGATACGACCTTTACAGAAAGTGGTCGCCTGACATGTCTGGCTGGTCTACCGACGAGTATCTTGAAACAAACAATTTCCGTTTCGACACAGAGCCGCATCCGTATCAGTTGAGTTCCAATCAGACGTTCATACTGGCCTGGGGATACGAGAGCAGTGGTGCAGTTGGTGGTTACGAGGACGTGGACGTTGCCCTCATGTGGATTGAGGATGTAACAAGCCATTACGATATTCCTATAACCGTAACTACTGGTTGGCAGTTCATATCTTTTCCGATTACTGCCACGGGAGATGTCTTGACCATATTCGACGATGATGCCTGGGGCAGTGACACAGCTGGCAATGACGTTAAATGGGACATGATATACTGGTACGACCCGACCGATGTAACAGACCCGTGGAAGTCTCACAACAAGAATTGGGTCGGAACGCAGGACATGCCCGACCCAATAGACAATACAATGGGCTTCTGGCTTCACATCACGGACAACCCGGGCAGCGGCGACGGCATGTTGACCATCGGCGAAGGCTATGACCCATCAGGTGAAACGGTCTGGCTCCAAGTTGGCTGGAACCTGGTTGGATACCCGTCCCTCGTTGCGGGTACTGCAGCTGACCTGCCTGGTTGGGGAAGCACGGTGACGAAGATTGGCTACTACGACGATTTGGCGCCGTATGACATAGTCGAGACGAGCGTCGGCACGACCCCGATGACTCATGGCAATGCGTACTGGGTGTACTCGACGATTACGCAGCCCTGGAATGTTGCGACCTGAAGCCAAAAAATAGGGGGGCGTTCAACTCTCCTTCATTTAATTTTTCTTTTTTGTTCTATCTGAATGAAAATTGACAATATCTATGCAGCTGGCAGCCAAATACTTTTCCTTGCCGAGGGAAAGTTTCTCCCCGTGCCGCAGGACGAAGCCTTCGTCCTTCTTCGGAATTCCGATGTGGTCGCTGGACATGTCTGGCGAGGAAATCAAGATTAAAGACCTGCCGGATATGCAAATCGCTGTCACGAAATTCGCTGGTCCGGCTGAAGACTACCCAAAGGCATACCATGAAGTCGCAAACGGGGTAGAGGAAAACGGGTACTGCTGGGACGGCGCCCCCATCGAGGTCTACAGCAAAAAACCGAAGGTCAAGGACGGAAAAACTATAATGTACAGCGAAATTCAAGTGCCAGTCAAACCGAAATAAACAACCTTATATACCATTAAACCAATATTATCGCACATGACTGAGGTGGGGTAACCTTTGTTGAGAAAGTTCGTTGTTTTCATTATTATCATGATTTTCCTTACTTCTGGACTGACATATCAGAAGATCGGCGGCCACGAGACGGAAATCAAGGCCACGGGCATCTGCTCGGAGATGAGAATCGAGCCGACGCCAGGTTGCAGCCTGAAGATTAATACGGACAGGCAGCAGAACGTTTTGAAGCCGGAAGCGAAATCTGTTCTCGCTTCCGGGGATTCGATTTCGCGCAGCCAGTCATCCGAAACGCCTGCCGGAGACCCGGGCTCGGGATGGATTTACGACGTCCTGATTTCCGACCAGGGATGGAACCTGTTCAACGAGGGCTACCAGTCGATGGAAATCGACACCGACAAGGGCAACTACCTCTACATCATCTACGAATCGTGGACCGATTTCGTCACCGGCACGTACCAATGGTGCCTGTGTGTGCGGAGGTCGACCAACGGGGGAGAAACGTGGTCCCCTGAAATCTGGGTGTTCGCATATCCAGCCCTGATATACGGTGTATATCCAGATATGAAAGAGCCGGACATCGCCATCGACAACCTCGGGAACATCTGGATTACTTACACTGTGTTCGCATACGACGGCCCAGCCAAGAACATCATCGACATGCAGGTTTTCACTCAGACCCTGCCTACAGCCAGCTGGGGAACCGGACCGTGGAATGAATACATGATTACGGACAACTTCGGGCCGCCGTACTGCGTCCATCGTCTGCCCAGTATAACTATTGACCAAGTCACTAACAAGCCGATTGTCTCGACGATGACCTACGATGATGTCATGGCAACCCAGACTTCGGTTGTCGCCTGGCAATGGGATACAGGGCCGAGTGTTGTGCCCTGGGATGGCTGGCTTGTCATCTGGCCGATAAACGCAAACTACGTGCAGTATCCGTGCATCGACGCCGGCTCCAACAACCTCTACATCACAGCGATGTACTACTATGAGGCGGGAGGGGTTTTCGACATGATTGTGAACCGCTCTGTGGACGGTGGCTATACCTGGGAATTGGTCGGTGATTTCTACGACGTGGGCAATGTTTATTCATTCTACAAGCCCACGATTGCGTCCACCAAGTCTGGCACGGACTACGTCATGTGCGCGGGCACCTACACACCGGACCCCAGCGACCAGAGCCTCGGGGAGATCGGCTATGCCTACAGCCTGAACGATGGCACGACCTGGGACGCCTACAACATTCCGATGAGCAACTACCAGCGAATGCCGTACGTCCAGGAGGATTTCGACAAGACCTACTTCCTGATGAGTTATAGGCAGGAAGACGGTGGGCCGACATACTCGACAAGATACATACTGGCTTCCACCGCCGACCTGACGAACTGGTTCGGCCCGGAGATCGTCAGTGACACAGGCGCCCACCAGCCGTCCAACTGGTTCGCGCACGTGGCTGTTCAGAGAAGGCCGGACTCGCAGGATTACCCCTGCATCGCGTGGACTGATTTACGCGACGCGGCAGAACCTTACACGAAAGACTCACAGACTCACATTGTTTATTCCACTTACGGAGCCAGATACACGATAGACACCGACCCGACTGGACTCGACGTGATTGTCGATTCGGTTACTTACACAGCCCCGCAGTTGTTCAACTGGCCTGCAGGTTATGACCATACTCTGGAGGCACCGTTGACACAAATCGGCGGAGGGGACGAGGAATATCAATTCATAAATTGGACTGACGACCTGGCCAGAGTTCATTCGATAACCACTGACTTGACCGACGATACCTTTATCGCATATTATGAAGAGATGGGAACCTTTGATGTTCCTGTGACCTTGGGTTGGAATTTTATTTCGTTTCCGATAACGGCGGAGGGCGATGTTTTGACCATCTTCGACGACGACGGATGGAATGACGAGGGATCCAATGCGGTTCTCTGGGACATAATATACTGGTACGACCCGACCGACGCAACCGACCCGTGGAAGTCATACAACAAGAACTGGGGCGGAACGCAGGACATGCCAGACCCAATCAATAACCACATGGGCTTCTGGATACACATCACGGACAATCCCGGCGCCGGTGACGGCAAGCTGACGATTGGCGAGGGCTATGACCCATCAGGCGAAACGGTCTGGCTGGAAGTGGGCTGGAATCTTGTCGGATTCCCGTCACTCGTTGCGGGTACTGCAGCTGACCTGCCTGGTTGGGGAACTACGATTACGACGATTGGTTATTATAACGACGGAGCGGCGTATGACATTATCGAAACGAGCAACGGCGCAACCCCGATGTCAGCCGGCAACGCGTACTGGATATACTCGACAATCACACAGCCCTGGAACGTCGGACCTTAATTTCTCACTCGCACCCTGTCAATGTGAAAATTAACAATGTCGATGCAGCTCGCGGCCAGATACTTTTCTTTTCCAAGTGAAAGCTTCTCACCGTGACGCAGGACAAAGCCCTCGTCCTTCTTCGGAATCCCTATGTGGTCGCCGAGCACGAAAACGCAGTGCTCGTCGAATTTTACTTCGGAAATATCGGCACCTTTCTCTTCCAGAACGAATATCTGGCCCCCCTGCTCCGCCTTCTCCTTTATCAGTGATTGCAGAGAGCCCGATTTCACGGTTATTCCGGGATGCGATTTGCCCTTCAACACGTTTTTCAGTATCTTTTCCCAAGACCTCTCGTCGATGCTGGCATCCTGCAACTCGTCGCCCCTGATTTCCAGATGCTTCGGTGGGTTCGGAGGTCCTCCGAGTATCGCGTGGAACACCACGTCCTTGCGGTGGCCGTGGCTCTTGAAAATCGAGGTCAGGATGCATTGGTGGACTGTGTCCAGAAAGCCGGCGTCCCGAAGTGTTCTAAAATTCCCGTCAGTGCGGCCTTTTCTAGAAAATAATATAAATTCTCGCATCTGGCTCAACTCTTTGTGATAGTATCCTTGTCGCCCATAAACTTTCGTAAAGGCTCGGGAATCGTAACCGAGCCGTCGGCATTTTGATAGTTTTCGAGGATGGCGACCATGGTTCTGGACGTGGCAATCACCGTGTTGTTGAGCGTGTGGAGTGCGACCCGCGTTCCATCGTTCTTTATCGTGCGGATGCCGAGGTTCCTGGCCTGGTAGTCCGTACAGTTGCTGAGGGAGCATAGTTCCCCGTAATCGTTGGTGGTCGGGCGCCATATCTCGATGTCGGAGCCGCGGGACTTCCACATGGCCAGATCTCCGGAGCAGCTCTCAAAAATTCGGTACGGGAGCCCGAGTTTTTCGTAGATTTCCTCAGATATCTGCATCATCTCATCGTAGTACCTGTCGGAATCCTCCG
>DAOVGM010000015.1 GCA_030672365.1 Methanomassiliicoccales archaeon | reverse complement strand
GGCTGAACTCCTCGCCGACGAACTTCTCCTCGACGACCGCCGAGCCGTGCTTCTCGATGCACTCCCGAGCATACTGGACACCTTCCTCAATCGAATGTAGGTGCTCGCCGCTCAACTTCACACCCTTGCCGCCGCAGAGCCCGTCGTCCTTCACCACGTACTCGCCCAACTCGTCTATGAACTCGCGGACGCCGGCCAGTTCCGTGAATGTCCTGAACTTCGGATTTCCGGGAATGCCATATTTTTCGAGAAGGCCGCGGGTGAAGGCCTTGCTGGTCTCGAGGCGGGCCAGTGTTTTTGTCGGCCCAACGCTCGGGATGCCCTTTTCCTTCAGCACATCGACGAGGCCAGCTTCGAGAGGGGCCTCGGGGCCGATTATGGCCAAATCTATTCTTTTTTCGACTGCCCAATCGCTCACTTTTTGCACCTCTGTCTCTGCAATCAGCAGGACATCCTCACAAAGTCGGGCTATTCCGGGATTGCTGTTCTTCATTGCCGCAAAAATCACCGCATCGTCTCTGGCCAAAGCCTCTGCGATCACGTGCTCTCTCGCACCTCCGCCCACAACAAGGACATTCATGGTATCACGGGTGCTGATTGTCAATTTTGTTGTTAAACCTTGCTAAACTATCAGTCCTTTCAGGCCTGAAAGTTTGCATTAGGCAATTGTGAAGATATTATTAAATATCCTGAACGGCATACCACAAAATTGCACGGGAGAGGAACTGAAAGTGTTCGAAAACGTGGAGCTGGCCCTGAAAGAGGGGGATATGAAAAAGGCTATTTCAATATGCATGGAAAAGCTCAAAGGAATCGAGACCGGGTCAGATGATTCCTCGGCTGCGAAAGATAAGGTCCAGGTACTTTTTAAGTTGGCTGATTTGCACGACCTCCAGGACAAGTGGTTCGACAGCCTGATGTATCTAGACCAGGCAAGAACACTGGCTTCTAAGAAAAATTTGAGGGGGGACATGGCCGAGGCCCTGGTCCGCACCGGCGAACTCTTGATCAAAAGCGGAAAATGGGACAAGGCTCTCGGTAAGTTCAAGGAAGCCGAGAAAAACGTGTCCGGCTTCGAAAATAAATTGTATCTTGGCCGCGCCATAGTCGGAAAATCATACGTTTTCTGGAGAACTGGTCAGAGCTACGAGGCCATCGAGCACGGAAAGAAAGCTCTCGAAATCGGCATGTTGCAAGGCGATTATGGCCTCGTCGGAAAGGCAGCCAGCGTGATATCCAGCGTGAGATTCGAGCTCGGCGAATTCGATATGGCCCTGATAACGAGCACGCAGTCGGTCGATGCTTACATGAGAGTGGGAAACAAAACCGAGCTGGCCCGCGTTCTGAACAATCAAGGAGAAATATACAAGGTCATGAACGATTACGAAAAGGCCATCAAGGTTTTCGAGGACGGGTTGAATGTCCTCAAGGGCATGGAAAACAACCGTGCGAAAGGCTACTTCTATAATAATCTGGCAGAATGTAACCTCAGACTCGGGAAGAACAAGCTGGCCAGGGATTTCATCGGAAAGGCGGACGAGGTGCTCGCCGGCTCGGAGGACAAGTACGCTGCCGCTTATTTACTGATGGTCAAGGGCATGATAGAGGACGCGAAAGGCAATGGAGAGAAAGGCCGCGGACTTCTCGAAAAGGCCGCGAACAGGATGGAGAATATAGGAATTCCTTATGATACTGGCTTGATAAAATTGGAGCACGCCCGCAGTTTTCACAACTCGGGAATGATGGAAAAAGCGAAGGAGAAGGCCGAGGAGGCGCTCAAGGCCTTCGAGGAAGCTGGCTCCGTGGTAATGAAGAAGTCCACTATCGATTTTATCGATAAATTATAAAATTGTTAATATTCATGGATATAAAGTTGAATATTCTCGACCAACGATTTTGATTAACTCAATAACATTAAATAATGTGATGGGGTTGCCCCGTCAATATGGAAGAGACCGCCAGAATTATAGAAAGGGCCATGAAGGCTAAAGCAGATGGCCAGTATGAAGAAGCAAAGGACATTTTAAAGGAAGCCCTGAAAGACATCGAAACAAAGGAGGACAGGCGGACGACAATAAATAAAATCGAGCTGCATTTCGTTTTGGCCGAGATTTGCCGAAACGAGGGGCGGTGGTTCGACAGCCTGATATTTTTGGAGCGTGTAACTACACTGGCCGAAAGCATACGCGACCTGATTTCCAAGGCCACGGCGCTCGTACAAGCAGGCGAGATTTTTTCGAAGAGCGGAAAATGGGACAAAGCCATGGCGAAGTTCAAGGAGGCAGAAGGCATCGTGAAGAATTTTGAGAACCCATATCTCCAAGGTAAGACAATGGTCGGCTTTGGAATGGTACACTGGCGCAACGGCCGCAATCTCGAAGCAGTCAGGTACGGCAAGCTCGGATACGAGATCGGTGTCAAAATTAATAATGACGAACTTACAGGTCAGGCATCCAGCCTTATTTCCAACGGATATTTCGACATGGGCGATTATGACAAGTGCATCGAGGCCAGCAACAAGGCCATCGAGGCCTATAAACGGGGCAAGCATCTCGTCGAGCTCGGAAGGGTTCTCAACAATCACGGTGAGATTTACAAGGCCCAGAAGGATTACGAAAAGGCTATCGACTTCTTCAAAGAGGGTCTGAAGGTTGTCAAGAAGGCAGGAAACAAACGCCTGCTGGCCTATCTCAACACGAATATGGCGGAGTGCTATATCAGGCTAGAGAAGGAAAAGGACGCTTCCAAGAACCTGGCCAAGGCCGAGGAACTGGCCCTCAGTCTGGAGGACAAGTATCTCGTCGCCTATTTCTCGATGGTCAAGGGCATGTTCGAGGACCACAAGGAGAGGTACGACACCGCCAAGGACGCCTTTGAGAAGGGCGAGAAACTTCTCGAAGAGATGAATATCTTATACGACCTGGGGATCATGCGCCTGGAATATGCCAGATGTCTGAAAAATGCGGGGAGAGCCGAGGATGCGGAGGCAAAGGCGAAGGAAGCGATCGACGCCTTCACAAAAGCCGGCTCGAAGGGCTTGCTAATAGAGGCCGAAGATTTTTTGAATTCGATTTAGAATTTAGACGCCAAAGACAAAGACCGCCAAGGGGCGGCTCATGAGGGGGGCCAGTGGGCCGAGCATATCCATGGGCTGGGCATACCTGTGGGCGGTTCATGTGGCTATTCACGAGGGCGGTTTACGGGGGCGGGTGGGTAACTTTGTGTCAAATGCGCAAAGTTGTATTTCGAGATGCAAAGCGATTCGAAATACAGACCGTGATTGGCTGGGTGGCGTGGGCAGAATGACAATCACGCGGGGGCATCTGGCTAAGTAAATCCCTCGAATATAAATAAAACGTTGGTTTATATATTAAAGGTCAGCCAGAGCCTTCCTGCACTTCTCTTCCCAGAGCTTCATGCCCATTTCCTGAAACATGGCCAGTGCCCTTTCGAGGTCCTCTCTCGCCGATTCAATATTTTCCGTGCCCCTGTTGAGAACACTATATTGGTAATGGAGTTCGGCCTGGAGTGGCTTTTCGCCGACCTCATCCAGCAACTTCTGCGTTTTATCGAACTCGATCTTTGCACTGTCGAAATCTTTGATTTTCGTATGGGCTGTCCCCAGGGCCAGGCGGCCCATTAGTTCAAGTCCTTTTGCTCCCATCTCCGAAGACAGGGCAACTGCCTTTTCCGCATTCTCGAGGGCTTTGACCGTGTCTCCTGTCTCAATATGTGCATAGGTCAGGTCGCAATGGGACTCTACTATCGACCGCGTGTTGCCAATCTCCTGGAAAATGGCCAGTGCCTTACTGTGGCACTCAAGGCCCTTTTGTGGTTCGTCTAAGTTCATGTACACCGCACCTATATTGTAAAACCTGAGACCGATACCTGGCTTGTCGCCTATCTTCTGTGAGATATCCATTCCTCTCTCGAAAAGCGCCAACGCACCGCTCTGGTCACCCATCTCCCTGTAAACCAGCCCGAGGTTGTTGAGAGCTGCCGATATCTGGTGTGTGTCCCCGATCCGCTCGGCGACCTCCAGTGATTCTGAGATGTATTCCATTGCCCTGTCCAGTTTGCCCAAGGCACTATATATAAGGCCTATGTTGCCCAGTGTGGGTGAATAAGATGCGAACTCCTCGATTTCCCTCAGGTTTTCCAAACATATTTCGAGATGCTCTAGTGCCCTGTCGAAATCACCCTTGAAAATATAGGTGACGCCGATGACCTGCTCGGCACTCGCAATCTCATGGATCGCTCCGGATTTCTCCGCGAAGGTCAGGCCTTTCGAGGAATTCTCGAGCGCCTTGTCCAGATCGCCGCCCCTCGCATATAGACCGGCCAGGAAAACCCGCAACCTGGACGTTTCCAGGTCATCCCAGCCCTCGGCCAGGTCAAGACCGGTCTCGCATTGCTCCCTGGCCTTCTTATAATCGCCCATTCTCTCATAGATGCCAGACAATTTAATTTGAAATTCCGCTTTTCTCGCCCTCTCTTTTTCCAAATCCAGAGCCATGTTTATATTTTTGATGGCCTCTTCGAAGTCACCGACGATGGTGTATATTCCACCGAGGTCCTCGTGAATGCTCTTTAGTTTGGCTTCATCTTCGATAAAACTTGTGGCATTCTCGAAAAACCTTACAGCCTCCTCGTTGGCATACCTTTCTCTGGCCCTTTCCCCCGCATTAATTAGGTACTTCTCGGCTTTGGGATCGCCTGCTTCGAGATAATGATATGCCAGATCGCTCAGGGCCTCGTCCGGATCGTCCTTGTATAACTCTTCAAGCGTGTCTCCGACTATCTTGTGATACTCCTTCCTCAGTTCCTCGCCGATGCCGTTGTAGAGGACCTCTTTCACTTTGGCGTGGTCGAACCTGTACCTGTCCTGAAGGTAATGGATCAATTGATGGGTCTTTTCTATCTCGGAGAGGTTTTTAAGGAGCCGGATCTTGTTAATTCCAAGAATACCGCCGATCATCTCGGACTTGAATTCCTCACCTATCACACTGCCGCATTCCAGGATCTCCCTCTGTTCCTTCATAAGCCGGTTCAACCGCCGCTTCACGACATCGTAAACCTTCGAAGGAACATCTATCTCATCTAGTTCCTTGACAACACTCCAAGAGCCGTCCGCCAGGCCAATGGCCTTGTCCTCGACCAGGAGCTTCACGACTTCCAAAACGAAGAAAGGGGAGCCGTCGGTCTCCTTGTACACCTTGTCAAAGAAGGTCTGCCCGAAATCGGTCTGGCCAAGCATTGATTCTACAACTTTGCCGGTCTCCTCGCAACCAAGTCTTTTCAATTCCACAACCCCGAGCAAATCCTCCCTGCTCATTCCCTGCATCACTGTTTCGAGCTGATGCGTTTTTCCGTCATATGATTGTAAGACATCCTCGGGTCTGTAAGTCCCTAGAATCTGGACTTTGCTCTCGCGTGTGTTCCTCGACAGATAATGAACGAGGTTCAGGGTGGTCGGGTCTGCCCACTGCAGGTCGTCCAGGAATAGAAGGATGGGGGAATCCTCCGAAGACCTCTGAATGCCTAACAGGATGTTGTCAAACAGGTTCTCCTGGCGAATCTTTGGGTCGTCGACGAGGAACTTGCCATCGTACTTGCCGGATTCGATAAACCATGATATTTTCGGCTGGATTACCTCGGTTCCCTCGCTATCGCCGGACCAATTCTCGAATTTGTCTCCGAGTCCCTCCAGAACGTTCAGCATATCCTCGATGAGAAACTCGCTGTTCGCCCCCTTGATCACGGTTGCCAGTGACAAAGTGTTCATTGTCCGAATGAGGATGGTAAAATCGCCGTAGCCGAGGGAATTCAGAGCTCCATGGCTTCCTTCCTCCATCATGGACAACGAGTCCTGAACAAAGTTACCGACGGCTTGCAACATGGAGGCAAATATGTCAGGGTCAAGGCCGGACTCTGTTCTCTCGGCCTTGTTCAGGAGCATGCCGGCATCGTTCATCAGATAAGCAGAAACAACCAAAGGCGGGGGGTCTCCTGAGATCAGGTGTTGCATACCGGCTTCACGCAGAGCTGTCTTGACCGGCATCAGGGGTTCCAAACTCTCGGCCAGACACCATCCCTTAATGATGTTCACGCCATCTGCCAGTGCCTCCTTCTTAAGCTCATTCACAAGTCTTGTTTTTCCGATGCCGGCCTCCCCGGCGATGAAAACCGTAGAGCCTTCGCCGCCGATTGCCTTGTCCAGGTATTGCTTGAGCTGGTCTAGTTCTTCTTCTCGTCCGATAAGGTCTGGCTGCTGCAAAGCTAACTCTTCCATAGGTTGATTAGAATGGAATAATGGATATATTACAGTTGTGGGAGCCGGCCTATCTCTTCGCTTTCATATATTCAACCAAGCCACCGGCAGAAATTATCTCCATTATGAACGGCGGAAGGGGCTTGAATTGAACTGTCTGGCCAGTTGTCAGGTTCTTTATCGTGCCGGTTGAAATGTCGAGGTCTATCTCGTCGCCCTTGTTCAGCGCGTCCACGCATTCGGGGCACTCGATGACCGCGATGCCCTGGTTTATCGCGTTCCTGTAAAACAAGCGTGCGAATGACTTGGCGACGACCGCCTGAACGCCGCAATATCTGAGACAGCTGGCCGCCTGCTCACGGGATGACCCGCAGCCGAAGTTCGTCTCAGCAACCACGATATCGCCGGGCTTGACCTCCTTTGAAAATGTGGCGTCGAGGTCCTCCATCGCGTGGCTGGCCAGATAGTCCGGCTCGTAGGAATCGAGGTATCTGCCGGGTAGGATGACGTCGGTGTTCACATCCTTGCCGTATTTCCAGACTTTTCCGGCACTCATTGGAAAACCTCCATAAATTTGGAGGTTTTGAGTTGAACAGACGTAGTCATGTTCATACCTCCCTCGGGTCAACTATCTTGCCGGCAACCGCGCTGGCTATCACCGTCACAGGACTGGCCAGGTATATACCTGACTCGGTGCTGCCCATCCTTCCCTGGAAGTTGCGGTTTGTCGATGCGATGCAGTTCTCGCCTGCAGCCAGTATCCCTTCGTGCGCCCCGAGACACGGGCCGCAGCCGGGGTTGATGACCATTCCGCCTGCCTTCACGAACTTCTGCAAAATTCCGGCCTCCATCGAGTCCAGATAAACCTGCCTGGATGCGGGAGCCACGATGAGCCTAACGTTCTTGTGGATGTCTTTGCCCTTCAGCATTTCGGCGCCGGCTTTCAAATCTTCGAGACGGCCGTTGGTGCACGAGCCCAGGACTGCCTGGTTGACGGGCGTGTCAGCGACTTCTGACACGTCCTTCACGTTGTCGACGGCATGCGGGCAGGCCACCTTCGGAACGAGCTGGCTCACATCGTATTCGATTTGTTTTTCGTAGGTTGCATCCGCGTCAGCCGTCACAATTTCGCCGGTCTCCGAGGTCCTGTCCTTTAGATAGTCCAGCACCTTCCGGTCCGCAGGCGCTATCGCCGCCTTCGCGCCCATCTCCATCGACATGTTGGTTATCGTCATCCGTGAGCCGACGGTCATGGCGTCCAGTGCCTCGCCGTAATACTCGATTGCCCTGTAGTTCGCACCTTCCGCCGTCAAATCGCCGCAGATGTTGAGAATCACGTCCTTCGAGAACACCATGTCCGGCAGCTGGCCGGTGAGATTGATCTTGAAGGTTTCGGGTACTTTCAGCCAGAGCTCTCCCGTCGCCCAGACAGCCGCCATCTCCGTCGCGCCGATGCCGGTGCTGAAAGCTCCGAAGGCGCCGTAGGTCGTGGTGTGGGAATCAGTGCCGACAATCAGACTGCCCGGCACAACATGGCCGAACTCGGGCATTATCTGGTGGCACACGCCCTCCCTCACGTCGTAGAAGTGGGTTATGTTTTGAGCGCTGGCAAACTCGCGGATGCGTTTGTGCCCTTCGGCCGTTTTAATGTTGTTCGCAGGCACACGATGGTCAATCGGAATGATTATCCGGTCGGCGTCCCAGACCTTAGGAAAGCCCATTTCTCCGAAGACCTTGGAAACGAGTGCGGCGTTGTCGTGCGACATTGCCACATCGACTTTCGCGTTCACGATATCGCCTGGCTCGATGCTGTCCGCGCCGGATGCGCGCTTGAGAATCTTTTCTGCTACGGTCAACCCCATGGTATCCCTCACGCCTGTATTGTGATGGGATATTTAGAGGTTATGAGCCCCTCGACCAAAAGTACAATTCTACTCCGAGCAGGCCGAAGGGGGATGGGTTCGGCCAGCGCAGGAGTAGGGTGGGGGGCTATAGAATTGAATGGGGCGGGCCAATATGAATAAGCATGCTTGGGTGGTTGGCGATTTATTTTCTCAGGGTCTTTCTGACCGTATCCTCAACCGACTGGATTTTACCAGTCGTCCGGATTTGCCATTTCGGTAATCTACTTTAATGCTGCAGGCTATCCTGTCACAGTTCTTTAAGGCGCTCCATTCCCCTGGTGACGTACCATGGCTTATTGCCCAGCATCCCGTATTCTATCTCGTGGAAGGCGAGCAGCTTTCCGTACCAGTCCGCCCTTTCCATGAAGGTTTCGTCGACAGGCAATTCATACGCAGCCAACACTTTTTCCGTGAACTCGATACCGCAATCGTACATAATTCCGGTGAAGTCCAGCGCCGGATCTCCGATGCGGATGTCTCCCCAGTCGATTATCCCGGTTATCTCCTCGGTCTCTGGATTCCAGAGGATGTGGTCGTCGCACGAAAGGTCGTGATGGACGAGCCTGGCTTCGAAATCGAAATGCCTGGCATCTAACAGGAACCATTCCCAGATTTCGGCACATTTTCCGACGAGGTTCTCGGCCACCTGCGGAAAAACGTTCTCCTTCTGCCACTTGTAATGCTGGTGCCAGCGTTCTTCCCAGTCCTTGGACGTGCCGCCTTTTACTCCAAGCTCGGTTGCCCTCCCGACAGGAAAAGAATGCAGCTCCGTCAATATCCCTCCGAGCTGGCCGGCCAGCTTATCCGGGTTTCGGGGCGAGAACGGCGGTTTTCCCATCTCTTCGCCCGGTATTTTAGGGTATCCGACGAACATCTGCGGTTGATGTTCGTCACCGTGCCAGACAAACTCAAACTGTGGAATACGGACAGGCAGATGTTTTGCCAGCTCGGGCAAAATTCTGATCTCGATAACCAGCCGTTCCGTAACCTCCTCTCTGGGCGGAAACCTGAAAATATAGTGTCCGTTCACTTCAACCACGAAGGAGTCCCAGCCCTGCTGGCATGGGCTGACGCTTTCCACCTTGAAATCGGGAAACGACCTCTCAATGGCTAACTTACATTTTTCGATGTCCATCCAGACTCGCAACAATTCAATCCTATTAAATCCTGTTCAACGTTCGTATTACTCTGTTTAACATTTGTATCAAAAATGGTTTAAATGGAAACCTGAATTCGAGCCTAGTGATTCAAATGAGAAAAATCATAACAACCATCGTTGCGCTTGTCATGTTGACCGCATTGCCCCTGGGAGTTCTGGGCCAGGAAGTCGTTTCATCCGATGCCGTGGTGGTGTCCCAGATGGACCCCTATTTCTGGTGGCCGGAGCCCAGCGTTTTCAACTATTCGGAAGGCTTCGCGAACGGAACCTACGTTGACTTCCACGTTGACGAGAGCACTGGCACGGTGACAGATTACACTGTCACGAAATTGCAGATTTACGATTTCATATATCCTTTGTTGATTTACGAGGAAGCCCGCTTTGTCGGCGAGGACGGTGATATCTTCACCGAGGAGTTTTTCCCTGAATACAACACCACGAGCCAGACATCGAAAATATTCGAGTCGATCGTCGTTCAGAACTTCGTCCCGAATGGTCACCCGGCAGTCTTCGGAGAGCAGTTATTCTTCCTCGGAGAGAACGTGATGATGAACTTCTGGGACTATGACTGGGCCAGCGGGTCGTATGTTAACGGCGAGGAGAACACCACCATTACCCTGACTGTTGCCGAGCCGTTCGAGATTCTCACCTATTATGATTACTTCGACCTCAACTACGATGACTGGGAAGTGTGGGAGGACGATTACGAATATGAGACAAACGAATGGTACGTTGACGAGTTCGGAAAAGAAGACCCGATGCCGCCCATTTCTGATGAGAACTGGACAGATACCGATTTGGGAGGTATATACCTGGATGACAGCGTACTCGTCGATGAACACTTGTGGATCTGGGACGAGATTTGGCTGGAATGCAACAACACCATGACTTCCATCTGGATAGAAAACGGCCAAGCGACGATTGACGCCGAGAACAACACCATCACCATTGAACTTTACGACGGCGGAAGGATGGACTTCAACACGTGGCACGAGATGCCATACATTGACTGCTGCCTTGAGCCCTGGTACGATGACCAGGAGTTCATCGAGGAAAAGGGCCTGATCGAAACGATGCTTGAGGATGGATTTATCGCCGCCGCAGGATACCTTTTTGTCGATGAAGAGGGAACGGAATGGAGCGACGCCAATTATTTCAACGACCCGACCTTCGGAATGCAGTTCATGGACATCGAGGAGGACTGGTTCGAGGTCGAGGTCGAATCCCGGGTCCCGGAAGGCAGGATCGTGAGCATCAACGTCAACAACGGGGCGCTGGACGCCAAGGAGATGAATGACCTCCTCGTTATGCTGGACGACCTGGAGATACATGCCTACGATTCCCTGGAGGAACTCAAAGCGCTTGAAGGGGGAACAGAGGCCGGCTATTACGCGATATTCGGGGACACGCAGAGCACGGTCTATGTGTACGTGCCGCATTTCTCCACGCACACGATAAGGGTCCAGAGCATCCTGGGCGGTGTGACAAACCTCATCGTCCCGGGATTGCTGGCCGTTGTATTCATCGCCGTTGCCGCAATAGCGGTCATCGCACGCGGCAAAAAGGGCGGGGACCTTTAATCCCCCCGCCTTTCCATTTATTTCTTATAATCGTACACCGTTATTCGCTTGAGGTCTTAACATGAACGAGGTAGAGGTATTTCTGAGACTGGGATTTCTGGGATTGGGAGCGATTATGTTCACTCTCAGCCTGTCGTCATGGGTCAAAACCAGAGAGCCGAAGATGGGATTCGCCGTACTGGGATTCGGTACCCTGCTGGCAGAGGGAGCGATACTGGCTCTCGGAATTTTTTGCAGCTGCGCCGAGGACCTGGTTTCCACTTTGCTCCTGGCCGGTATGAACCTGATAGCCCTGATTTTCCTTTACCTCTCCATCCTCAAGCGGTGACCTGATGGAAGACGACCTCCTGACTTTATCCAGAAGAAGGGAGATTTACAACCATATCCAGAAGTTTCCCGGGACCTATTTGAGGGAGATGGAATCAGCACTGGAATTGTCTATAGGCGACCTGCAATATCACCTTGGCCAGCTGGAACGGGGGGGGCTCGTCTCGATACACGATGACGGTCGGCGAAAGGGATA
Organism: Methanomassiliicoccales archaeon; assembly: GCA_030672365.1. GTDB lineage: Archaea > Thermoplasmatota > Thermoplasmata > SG8-5 > JAGLSY01 > DAOVGM01. Next base: position 1,617 of record DAOVGM010000015.1, on the reverse strand, counting down.
CTTCGCAAATGACCAAGTTAAATTCCTCGACAGGAAGATGCTGGCTGTTGTGCGCCTTGAGACCCCGCGCCGGATCGTCCTGTTCCTTCTGGAACACCCTGATTCCGGATTCAAGGAGATACTGGCGCAGTTCAATTTTACAAAAGGAGCGCTGTCGTTCCACCTCAAACGCTTGCTCAAGGCCGGGATAATCCTCAAAGGCAAGAAAGAGAAGGAAAACATCTACAAGATTGCGGACGAGGAGCATGTTATCCGGGTCCTCACAACCTACAAATCCAGCATTGCCGACGAGCTGGCAGACAACCTGATTGATGTGCTGACAAGAATGTAAACTACCAGCCCCTAAAAGAGCTGGCGTTTGATATGGGTCTGGAAGTTTACACTCAAGCAGCATAGGATGGATATAACTTTCAATGGTTATTGCTAATCGAGTTATTTCCATCCTATAATCAATGGGTTTGTATTCCCATTGATTAATATGCTCAATTTCTCGAAACCAAGCATCTGGCTTCGAGTTTCGATAAACGGTTAACGATGAGCATACGGCGGTATCATGATAGTGCTTGGCCAATTCATCTATGGTCTGAACGCCAGAGGGTTCTTGGCCATCTACACTATATTACTTTCGCCTACCCGTCCCTAAAGTACTTATTAATAGCCAACAATTGAGCCCTCGTGTACGTCGAGCACCGGATGATCAAGCCAGAGGGCATCGAGCGTAGGGTCTATCAGGAGGTAATCTACGAATCCTGCATGAAAAGGTCCACTCTGATTGTTTTACCCACCGGCATCGGGAAAACGGTCATCGCCCTGATGGTCATGGCCGAGACACTTCGCACGAAGAAAGGCAAGATCCTCTTCATGGCCCCCACAAAACCACTCGTCGAGCAGCATGCCAGATTTCTGAAGAAGCACCTGCTGTCGGCGGAAGAGCCGATTGTCCTGACAGGCGAGGTCAGCCCTGCAAAACGCAAGAAGATTTGGTCCGATAGCCAGATAATCTGCGCCACGCCCCAGGTCATTTCCAACGACCTCATTTCGGGCCAGATGGATTTGAAAGACGTCTCGCTGGTCGTATTCGACGAGGCTCACAGGTCTGTCGGTGATTATGCCTACGTTTTCATCGCCGAGAAGTACCGGAAGGTCAAGGGCGGTCACGTGATGGGAATGACCGCATCTCCCGGCAGCTACGCCGACAAGATACTGGAGGTCTGCGACAATCTGGCCATCGAAGGTGTCGAGATACGCCACGATTATGACCCCGACGTCGTGAAGTACGTGCACGACGTGCGGCTGAAGTGGGTGGAGGTCCGCCTGCCGAAGGAGATGGGCCAGATACTGATATTTCTGAAGGATGCGCGCCAGGAGCAGGTGAAGAAGCTGCAGGAATGGGGCTTTCTGGAAAAGAAGAAGTTCGTGTCGACGAAGGATCTACTGAAAGCTAATGGAGTTATCAGGGCGAAGATGCACAAAGGTTCGCCTTCTTCCTCCGTTTTCGAGGCAGCCAGCATCGTGGCTGTTGCCATGAAGATCAATCACGCAGTAGAATTGGCGGAAACCCAGGGCATCATGGCCCTGCGCTCCTATTTCGACAAGCTCGTGAAGGAGGCGAGGGAG
>DAOVGM010000045.1 GCA_030672365.1 Methanomassiliicoccales archaeon | reverse complement strand
CCCTTTTTCGACGTTAACGGCTCTGATCTTTCCATTAATTTTTCTCAGAAACGCAATGTCGTCCCCCAGTATGTGTTCACCGCCAATCATGGCCGTTGAGGTCTTTCCGCACATGGACGGAAACGCGCCAGTGAGGTAACTTCGCCGTCCGTCTTTTCCGCTAACGCCGACGATGAGCATGTGCTCAGTTAGCCAGCCTTCCTTTGATGCCCTGTTTATCGCAAGCCTCATCGCGAGTTTTTTCATGCCTATCGTGTTACCGCCGTATTGCGTGTTGATGCTGAATATCGTTTCGTCGACCATGTCCATGTAAATCCTGCGTTTGTCCAGATTCTTGCAGACTTTGAGCCCTAGACCCGCTGGTATAACTTCTCCCTGCGAATGAATGAATTTGAATGTCTGGCCGTTCTTATCTCCTTGCCTTACGAACTCCTTGTAACCGAATCTGTAGAGTAAATCTTCGCAATGAGCCACGTACGCAGAATCCGTGAGTTGCAGGCATGGAATCGTGAAAACAGAGTTGGTCGGGCCGAGGCAATAAAATCTGATGTATAGTTCTTTACCCTCCATTATATTGACCAATAACTCGTGGATCTCTGTGAGCCCGTCATCTCTGTTCATCGTGTTTAGCTCGGGGCCCAGCTCTCTGGGGTCGTTTAATAGAAATTTGGTGTTCTCCTTGTCCCTGGCCTGGTCGCGATATGCGTCAAAATGAATTGTGTGACCCTTGGATTCCAGTGGTGCCTCTTCCTTGTTCCTGAGCGCCGCCTCTTTAATGTATCCTATATCTTCTGGTGTGTCCGAAGATACAAAAACAGAACTCGGGTTGCAGAGGTGAATATAGCGGGCGATGAAATCGTGGAGTTGCGGATTTTTAATCTTCATCAGTTTTTTGAAATTAGACTCGTCCAGTCGTCTTTCGAGAACTGCCATGAAATCTTCATCCATATCGAAACCTCGGGGACGGATATGAATAAAAACATACTATAATAAAACATTCCGAAACATGTGTGTTATTTGTTTGTTTATTGCCTTATATTAACTTTATATTAATAGAATATACTATTATAACAATACAAAGGTTTATAATATAAGAGTATTTGAGGGGCTACACCCTAGGCGACACCTCAAGGGGGAAGTCGTCAAAAAAAGAGGGAATGAATGAGAAGCGACAGCGACCTCATTCATAAGCCCGAAGTGAAACGGAGGGATTAAAAAATGGATGAATACGAACCAAAAAGCAAAGTAGAATTTGAAACAATAGACTCGAAGAAAATAGACTTCGGAAGGAACAACTTCTTGGAAGTGGCCAGAAAGAAAGCGATCACAGAGGATGGAGTGAACGAGTTCATTTCGGTCTCGAGGGGTTACTACCTTCCGGACAAGAGCGAGAGATTCAAGAAATCTCTCACCATACCAGACGAAGAAGAAATCAGAAACTTCATCGCTGATATGATAAAGAATATGTGAGATGGAAGGCCACGGCCTTCCCCTTCCATATTCTTACTTTATTTCATTTGAATTTCCAATTTAAAGGGATTAAAATGGCTGCTGACGAAGAGGACTGGGAGCTCTTTAGCTGGTCGACGCTGACCATGCTCATCATTGTAGTTATCGTAATTGCTAGTATCTACTTTGGTTATGGCTTTCTGTCCAATACCCAGGAACCCTTCGGCAGCAGCGATGATGTGGCTGATATAGGCGATACTGTAGAGGTGGATTACACCGGAACTTACGAAGACGGTTCTATCTTCGATACGACCTACGAGGAAGTGGCCAACAACAACTATCTCTATCCTAAAGCTGGATCATTTGAAGAGAAGGGTAATTATCAGCCTTTCAAATTCGTGATGGGGAGCATGGGAGTGAGCATTCAGGACGTACAAATGCCGGCGTTTGCAGACGCTATCGAAGGAATGACCGTCGGCCAGACGGAAACAATCACTCTGGATTCGGAAGATGGTTTCGGTGTGCGTGACGATAGTTTGGTCAAAAACATCAACCTTACCGAAAGCTTCCCTATATTCACCACCAACCTGAACGTCTCGGACTTCGAGCAAAGGTATCAGGTTTCGCCGTCCATCGGTTTGAATGTTCCGGATTCCGAATATGGCTGGAACGTGAGTGTTTATTTTATAGACACGAGTACCGATGAAGTCACATTAAAGCACGAGCCTTACATCGGTGAAATCATCGATTATAACGGTGTCTGGACATCGGAAGTGATATCTGTGGATGCCTCTGTAAATCCCGGTCATGGAGAAATCCTCATTCGGCACATAATAACTGAAAATGATGTCAGTTCTCTTTACGGAGAAGACATCGAAGGTAATTTTGTCGTGACTGGCCTGGACACAGGTGCCGGAACCGCAACCCTCGATTATAACCACGAGGGTGTCGGTAAAAACCTTATTTTCACGATAACTCTGGTTTCCGCTGAAGCACCGGAGTGATCATTGTTTTCCTTCCAGCCGTTCTGACTTGACACCGAGCACGGCCTTGTAAACCTCTATCAGTTTTTTACCTGCTTCGATGTTATCGTAGGCCTTGGAGATCTCGACAGCATTCTTTCGTATCTGGTCGTCGCAATTAAGGGTGGCCAGCACCTGCTTCGCGCAGTCCTCGGAATCGTGCTCGAAAAGATAGCCGTTATGGCCGTTCTTGATGACCTCGGGTATCACCCTGTGGTTGAGTCCGGCGACGGGCGTTCCCGTCGCCAACGCTTCAATCATCACTATTCCCAGTGTTTCGAACGACGATGCGATGACGAACGCATCCCCCGCCGCGAAATATTGCGGAAGCTCGGCATCCGGCACGAAGCCGGTGAAAATTATGTCACTTTCAAGTTTCATCTGCTTCGCCAAGTCCTCATAATAAGATTTGGCTGGACCGTCGCCGACTACCATCAGCTTGACGTCTGGCTTCTCCTTTTTGATGTGCGGTATCGCCCTAAAAATGAGCTCAAGATTCTTTTCCTTGGAAACGCGCCCTACGTGAACGAGAAGCGGAATGTCCTCAAGCCCGAGCTTTTGCCGAATCCGGCTGCCGTTGACGTTCGGGTTGAAGGCTGTTGTGTCAACGCCGGGGGCGACGACGTTCGTATATCTCATGTTCGGGACCTTGGCCTTGAGCTCGTCGAGGGCTGCCTGGCTGGGGGCGATTACACCGTCGCTCCTTCGTAACAGGGACCTGAGATAGATCCAGGAAAGTTTGATTAACAGGTCTTCGTCGAGCTCGAAAGGGTAGTAATGCGACGCTTCCGTCACCCACGTGTGAAAGTTCAGAAGGCAGGGTATCTGGAGGAATCTGGACGCTATCATCGCCTTGAGTGCCATGAACGCGACCCCGTGATTGTGAAGGACCTCGATTCCGTTGTCCTTGATGAGGTCGTTCTTGCGCTTCGAGGGGTAGAAAGCCAATCGGTAGTCAGGATACTGGCTGAACGTTCTGGCCTTGAAAAGGAAAACCTTGTCGTCGTCCGGTGATGTCTCGTTTCTCTCGCCCGGCGCGAAGATGAAGACCTCGTGGCCGAGATGTTCCAGTGCATTCCGATACTTGATGATCGAGGTTACGCAGCCGTCGCGGGTGGGCAGCCAGGTATCGGTGAACATCCCGATCTTCATTCTGATCTCACCCCGCTGAAGAGAATGTTCGTGTTGTTGGCATTGGCTTCTTCCAGTGCCTCATGGAGGTCTCCCTTCGCCCTGTCGACAGCGTGCTCGATTTTAATTCTGTCCGCGAGGTGGCAGGCTATTAGTGTCGAATAAGCGCAGCCAGTTCCCCTGAAATCGCCCACGATTCGCTTCGAGCTGAACTCGTGAAATCCGCGGCCCGTGAAGAGGACATCGGTAACCATATCGTCGTCAGAATCCAGATGGCCACCTTTCAGTAACACCGCTTTTGGACCCCTCTCCTGCATCTCCCGGCAGGCCTTCCACGCATCATCCAGCTTGTTGATTTTAAGGCCGGTCAGTGCTTCGGCCTCGGTTTTGTTCGGCGTGAGAAGTGCGATTTTCGGAAATAAGGATTTGACCATAATTTCTTTCAAATCATCTTTGGCCAGCGTTCCGCCGCTCGAAGCCAACATTATCGGGTCAAGGACTATCGGAGTGGAAACGTCTTCCAATTTTTCTGCCACGGCTTTGGCGATTTCCGGCGAGTGCAGGAGGCCGATTTTAATGGCTCTGATGTCAAACTCACCGATGACGGCATCCAGCTGTTTTTTGATTATTTCTGCGGATACTGGCTCTGTGCCAAAAACCTCGTTGTCGTTTTGGGCTACTATCGATGTAATGACCGGAAGGCATCTTGTGTTCTTGCTGATGCTCGCTCTGATGTCGGCGGCTATTCCCGCGCCGCCGGAAGGGTCCAGGCCAGCAATGCAGAGGACGTTCTTCATCGGCATAGTATCGGGCTTATATCTTAAAAATCAACCGATTAGTAATAAGACATAAATATGAATGCTGGCTATCTTGTTTTGTGATATACGAAGGTCCGATTTACCGCCCGCCGAGCGAGGCCAATAGTCTTTTAATTCAGGCGACGGTGGGGTGCCCTCATAACAAGTGCACTTTTTGTATGGTTTACAAGAACGGGCCGAAATTTAGGATTCGGCCAGTTGAGGAGATCAAGGGAGACATGGATGAGGCCGCTGTGCTCGGAAATCGTGTCAAAACTCTTTTCTTTCCCGCCGGCAACACCATAATCATGAAGACCGATGATTTGGTGAACATTTGCGAATACGCCCGGGTGAAGTTTCCGAACCTGGAACGCATCACGGTCTACGGCTCATCCCAGTACATCAATAAAAAAAGTGTTGATGATTTGAAGAGGCTGGCTAAGGCGGGTTTGACGAGAATTCACGTTGGCCTGGAATCAGGTGACAGCGTTATTCTTGAGAGAGTGAAGAAAGGCAGCACGCCTGAAATTCACGTCGAGGCGGGCCTGAAACTTAAAGAAGCGGGCATTGAACTGAGTGAATATGTGGTTCTTGGCCTGGGTGGAAAGGAGCGCACAAAAGAGCATGTCTCGGAGACGCTGGCTGTATTGAATAAGATCGACCCGGATTATGTACGGCTGCGGACTTTCATGCCGAAGATCAACACACCGATGCTGGAGGACGTTCGGGAGGGGCGTTTTGAGGTGCTAACTCCACACGAGGTTCTCGATGAAATCCGCCGTTTGATCGAAGGTCTGGACGTTACAAGTATTGTGGCCAGTGACCATTATACGAATTACGTTTACGTCGACGGAAAGCTCCCTGGCGACAGGGAGCTGATGCTTTCCGTAATTGAAGGGGCTCTGAAAAATGACGAGAGCCAGTTCAGGCCATTTATCATCGGGCGCGAGTGATTTTGGGTAATATTTTATATCGGTTAACAGATTATCGTGCGCATCCGGTGGAAAGAATGGACGAACTGGAAGAAATTAGAAAAAGGCGAATGGAGGAATTGAAGATGAGCGCGGAAATGCCATCAGAACCTATTATCATCACAGATCAGAATTTTGAGGAAACAGTCAAGAAATACAAAGTTGTAGTCATCGATTGCTGGGCGGCTTGGTGTGGCCCCTGCAAAATGCTGACCCCGATTATCGAAGAACTGGCTACCGAATATCAGGGAAAGGCTGTTTTCGGTAAGTTAAACACCGACGAGAACCCAAAAGTGCCGATGAAGCACAACGTGATGGGCATTCCCAATTTGTTATTTTATGTGGATGGAGTTTTTATCGATTCCTCTGTCGGCGTCGTGCCGAAAGAAAGCCTGAAAGAGATGGTCGATACTCTCCTTACCTAAGCTTCTGGACGTGCGATTGTGGAAGTTCTTGATACCGTGATTGTCGGCGGGGGTCCGGCAGGATTTGCCGCGGGAATTTATGCTGTCAGAAGCGGTCTGAGGGCAATTATTATAGATGCTGGCTCTTCGATGGCGATGCTGTCCCCCTGGATTGAGAATTACCCCGGTTTCGAGGGCATAGCCGGCTCCGAATTGCTTGATAAAATGCGGAAGCAAGCCTCTGAATACATCGAGATCAGGGAATTTGAAAATGTGGACCAAATCTCGAAAGGCGGCGAGATTTTTATAATCAATAGCTCTAAAGAGGATTACAGAGCTAGATCTGTAATCTTCGCCACGGGGGCGAGCCACAAGAAACTCGGAATTCCAGGCGAAGACGAGTTCGTCGGAAAGGGCGTTTCGTTCTGCGCGACTTGCGACGGTTTCTTTTTTAAAGACAAGAGAGTGGTGGTGGTCGGCGGCGGGAACAACGCAGCCACCGAAGCGATTTATCTGGTAACTCTGGGCGCTGATGTGTCGATGATGCATCGGCGGGACGTCCTGAGGGCAGAGGCCAGACTTCAGACCGCGCTCGAAGAAAAAGGTGTGAATATTATCTATGAGACGGTCGTCGAAGAGATCCTGGGGGAAGTAACCGTTAAATCCCTTTCTCTGAAAAACGTGAAGACTGGCTCTGTTTCGGAGATGCTGGTCGACGGTGTTTTCATCTCAATCGGCGAGGTGCCAAATTCGGAGCTTGCACGGGCCTTGGGAGTCGACGTTGACAACACTGGCTATGTAAAAACTGACAGATACCAGAGAACCAACGTGCCGCTCGTTTATGCGGCAGGAGACCTGACCGGAGGATTCAGGCAGATAATTACTGCCTGTTCCGAAGGTGCCATCAGTGCGAAAAGTGCCTACAAAGACCTGATGAATCCTTACTGGGTGTAAACTTCCAGGCCATAAACAGACGGGGCACCGCTCGTCTTAACGACCTGGCGTTGTGAACCTGGCCTGGAAGTTTACATTCCAGCGGCCATATGCAGCAATAATAGTCCTTTGGCCTAATATTACTTTTATCAGTCATATGCTCACATTCTCAAAGTTGCAGACTTTGAGTATTATTGCATACATATGCATCGCATACGACGGCATTACTACGACTGCTGGCTTCGGGTCTCAAACACAATTTGTGAAGGCGCATACGGCGGTATCATTTTTATAAAATATATTTTGGCTCTTCCTCGCCCATCTGATGAGGTTTGAAGAACTTCTTCAGGTCCTTGACCAGGTGGCTTTTTTTGTATGGAGGAAGCACAAGATAGCCCGGGTTTTTCGAAAGGTTGATGGGCGGGCGCCGGAACTCGTTCTCATCCATGAATCCACCGTTTTCAAAAAATCTGGCTGCCTCGGGAGTGAGCGGCTTTGTTATCAGATATCCGACGCTGTACTTGGCTCCCAGAATCATTATTTTGTAACCGATTTTTTTCTTTCGGAGAGGAGCTATCGTCTCGATTGCACGAAGCACCCAGACGGACGAGCCGTCCTTGGCGACGTCATCCCATTCCTCGATGAATACCCATGACACGATGTCGTTGCCCTTGACCGCGACAATGAAAATGGGCCTGGGAAATTTTCTCAGCCACATCTTGAAAGTCTTTCGATAGCCGATTATTCCCAGCCCCTTGAAGAATTCGAAGCCGCCGCCGTAGAGCTCGCCCTCTTCCGTGCTGATAATGCGAAACCTGTCTAACTCTCCGGCCTCGTCCAGCTTAAGGTAAGTATAGTCTCCACTGCGTCCAAGCTCCTCCAGGTTCTCACATCCATTGATAGGGCTTTGAGGATGATGGGGTTTGTGTATTTATCTCTATCACTCTGTGTATATTACCCAGACGTCTGCGTTGTTCCTCAGTATCATCGTGAGGTCGGTGCTGGATATCTGGGCCTGTGTCAGCAATATGGGCAGCCATTCATCCGGCGCTATCTTCCTCGTTCCGTCTTCCCAGACAGCTGCGATGTTGGCGCACTTCAGCTGTTTCTTGCCTACTTTGATGCGCTCCGCGGCCGCACTCCTGAAGGTCTGGTGGATGATACACATCGAGTTGATCACACACGGTTTGTAGACCGCGTTGTAATACTCGGCGACGTCGGTGTGAATCTTCGAGAACTCGCCGATTCGCTTCGTGTATTCCTGCCAGCCTCTGGTGAAAGGACAAGATACCGTGACCGCACAGTGAGGTGTGATGGTTATCACTTCCTCGAACGCCGAGATTATGGACTCGCCGTTTACCAGTGCGG
>DAOVGM010000002.1 GCA_030672365.1 Methanomassiliicoccales archaeon | reverse complement strand
GGCCTTTTGTTCATCGGCAGGACCAGCCTCCGGATGATATTCACGTCAGTCGGGATATTCGTGCTGGCCTGGATACTCCAGCCGTTCGAAATAATCCAGGGCAACTTCACCGGCCTCGAAATTTTCGTCGTCACCGGCATCCTTCTCGTCGGGGCAGCCATCCTCATCGTGATGTTCAACTCGTCTGTTATTCTGGGCGGCCTTCTCAGGGTATTCGGGCGCCGGAAAAAACTTGTGCCGGTCCTCAAGATCGCAATCACCTACCCGATGAAGAAACAAATTCGAACAGGAATAACACTGGCCATGTTCTCTCTCGTGATATTTACAATCACAATCATATCGATGGTCAGTGCGATGCAGACCGAATACGTAACCACGGCGTTGGACGAGCAGTCCGGCGGCTACGAGATCGTCGCGAACGTCAACCCCCTGAACCCGATATTCGACATAGATGCCAGAATTCGGAATTCCAACTATCTGGATGCCGCGGATTTCGAATCCCACGGCTCGATAATGAGCATTCCTGTCGATGCCAAGACCGGGGATATGGAGGAAGCGGAAGAATACCTGCTCATGAGCGTCGGCCAGGATTTTGTCGACAACAACGGCTTCACGTTCTACGAATATGACACGGCATACGGCTCGGAGCGGGATGTCTGGCAGGCGGTCGCCGCAGACCCGACGCTGGCTATCGTGGACGGCTCCAGTATAAAGGACCAGATAATCATGAGCATGGGCACCTTTGAGTTGAACATCGGCGACACCCTACAAATCAGGACTGTCCAGAATAATGTATCAGAAGTAACGATCATCGGAATTCTGGACGAGTTGCTGATACCAGGCATTTTCGTCGGCAGCGATTTCGCGAATCAGAGTTACGGCTGGCACACGCCCAATTTCTACATGTTCGATTTGGTTTATGACGCCGACGCCGAACTAATCGGCGCCAACATGGAGCGGGAGTTCATCCAGCATAACATTGAAACGATAGTCATAGGCTCGCAGGTCAAGGAAATCATGAACACCGCAAACACCATCATGCGCCTTCTGCAACTTTACCTCGGCCTCGGTCTTCTGATTGGAATATCCGGCCTGGGCATAATCACCATGCGCTCCATCGTCGAGAGGCGCAAGGAGATCGGAGTTCTGAGGGCCATCGGCTTCAAGCGAAGCATGGTTCTGAAGGCATTCCTCCTCGAGATATCGTTCATCGCCCTGATGGGGATATTTATAGGCATCTTCCTGGGCATCGCATTATCTTATGATTTACACATCCAGTACTTCGGCGAGCAGATTGATTTTATCATTCCGTGGGTTGACATCATACTTATTACGGCAATCGCCTACGCCGCGACGATTCTCGCGACGTTCTGGCCAGCCCACAAGGGCTCGAAGATAGCACCTGCCGAGGCCCTGCGTTTCAAAGGCTGAGGGAACATTTATATCGTTAACGATAATCGGGCATTCGATGAGGCCGAGAAAAGCCGCCAGGAAGGAAAAAAGGCGTTTGAGAAAGAATCACAGGCAGGAGACGAAGGAATACATAATCCTCGGCTGGCTGGCCGTAATCGTCGGAATGCTGGCCGGTATCGGCGCGGCTGTTTTCAGATACCTCATCAGCGGCATTAAAACTGCTTTCTTCTTCAGCTCGGACCCGTATTCGTTCACGACCTCGGGCCTCGGCTACTTGGTATTTCTGGCCCCGATGATAGGAGGGCTTATTGTCGGCATCCTCGTGTGGAAATTTGCCAAGGAAGTGAAAGGCCACGGAGTGCCGGAGGTCATGGGCGCCATGGTTGCCGAGCAGGGAAAGATAAGGCCGCGTGTGGGCATCGTCAAGATACTGGCATCGTCAATAACAATCGGCTCCGGCGGCTCGGCGGGGAGGGAAGGGCCGATAGTCCAGATCGGTGCGACAGGCGGCTCCACGATAGGACAGCTCCTCGACATGTCACCGAATGATACCCGAACGCTGCTGGCATGCGGCGCGGCTGCCGGGATAGCCGCGACCTTCAACGCACCTCTGGGCGCCATGATGTTCGCAATCGAGCTAATTCTCCTCGAGTTCAGGACGCGCTCGTTCATTCCCCTTGTGATTTCCTCGGTGGTGGCCACTATAATTTCAAGGGCGATAATAGGCGACGAGATAGCCTTCCCGATCAAGAACTTATACACACTGACAGACCCCCTTCTGGAAATGCCGCTCTACATCATCCTCGGAATCATATCTGGTTTCGCCGCCCTGCTCTTCGTCTGGTCGCTCTACAAATTCGAGGATTTCTTCGACAGGATCAAGCTGCCTTCATACATCAAACCGATGATAGGCGGCCTCGGGCTCGGCATTCTCGGTCTGATTTGTTTCCTGACACTTGACCACTACTTCATCTTCAGCACAGGCTACGGCACGATGATGCCGATTCTCGAGTCCGATGCCACTGGCGTTCTGGGCATGATGGGTTACAGCCTTCTTTTCCTAATGATAGCCCTCGTATTTCTCAAAATATTCGCGACAAGTCTGACGCTGGGCTCCGGCGGCTCGGGCGGTGTTTTCGCACCCTCTCTTTTCATCGGAGCCGCAGTGGGCGGTGCATTCGGCGTCGCAGTCAACATATTCTTCCCCTCGATTCCGACGCCTTTCGGGGCCTACGCGCTGGTCGGCATGGCCGCGGTGTTCGCCGGCACCAGCAGGGCTACCCTCACCGCCATCCTCATCATGTTCGAGATGACGAGCGATTATCACATCATCCTGCCCCTCATGTTCTCCTGCGTCGTGGCCGACGGAGTCACCAAAATCCTGTCGAAAGAAACCATCTATACCAAGAAGCTGGCTCGCAAGGGAATTCGCTATTCTTACGAGCGGGAAATCAACATCCTGGAAACCATCTTGGTGGAGGAAGTCATGATCAGGGACGTGAAGTGCGCGACAGAGGAGATGTCCGTGCATGAACTGTCAGACTTAATTTTGGATACTGGCTATCAGGGATTTCCATGCCTTAGTGAGACAGATGAGCTGCTTGGAATAGTGACCCACGCCGACGTCAGGAACGCATTGTCGAGCGGCGATTCTGAAGCCAGGGTCTGCGACATCGAGACGAAGAGAGGACTGGTCGTCATATACCCTGACAACACGTTGGAAGAGGCGATGGAGCACATCGCCGAATCGGGCTTCGGGCACCTGCCAGTGGTTTCCAGAAAGAATCCGAAGGAACTTGTGGGCTTCCTGACGAGAACCGACATTCTGGATGTATACCGCGACAGGAAAAAGGAGAGGAAGAAGTCATGGCTTTGATTGTCGGGATAAGGCATCGAATTGATGATGTGGATGAATTCTTGACCACATTAGCCAGCATCTCGAAAAAGTACAAAATCGAGGTTCAGGCGCTGGACGCGGCTATGGTGTTCGGAATGGAGCACGCGGCAGTCGCCGTCGACAAAGCCGAGAGAGCGTTCTCGGACGGCAGAAACATCTCGAACAACATAACCACCGAGACCCTTCTGTATGCGGGCTGTGAGAGGCAAATCTCGACGGCCATCGAGAAGATGGGAGTCAAGGCCAGCACAGACAAATTCGTGCTCGTTCTTTTCGGGGCGATACCCATCGAAGAAGTCCTCAAAGCTTACGGATGGGAGGAGGACAGATCCGCATTCGAGCCCCACCCGAACAATTTGAAATCCTTCGGAATCGAACCCATGGAGGGAATCAAGATTACTGATTTAATAATCGAAAAAATGGCGCTGGCAGAGCTTGAGAGGTGATGATATGGCAATTTATACGAGCGAATTTGAGATAAGAACCAAGGCAGAGAATGACATAATGGATATTACTGGGGAAGTGGCGAGGGCCGTGGCCGATTCGGGTATAAGGGACGGGCTGGTCTGCGTTTTCGTGGCGGGGTCGACAGGCGCGATAACTACCCTGGAATACGAGCCAGGTCTTCTGAAGGACCTGCCTGACGCCCTCGAGCGAATGATGCCGAAGGGCATAACTTACGAGCACCATCTGAGATGGCAGGACGGGAACGGGCACTCGCACGTTCGCGCGTCCATGATAGGCCCGAGCCTGACAGTCCCTTTCAACTCAGGCCAGCTGCACCTCGGCACCTGGCAGCAGATAGTTTTTCTGGAACTGGATGCCAGGGGGCGGAACAGGAAAATCATCGTGCAGGTAACAGGTGATTAAGCAACTACGTGTAAATCAAAACAAATGAGAATAACACAAGAGCCAGACCTGTAAGCATCAGGGCTGCATCGGCCTTACCCTCAACTGCCGGCTTTTCTATCTCTTTGACCTGAGAATAGTAACCTCTGGTGAAGACGATGCGTCTTTGTTCGATTGCCCTTTTTCTGTGCGGATTGCCGTAACCCAGACCGCCCTTCGCAGCCCAAATTACGAACAATGTGCCGAACCCGAAAATCAATGGAATTGCGGGAGTGATAAAAACACCCAGAACTAACGCAACCACGACAGATGCGATGAACAAGTCCCGCTTTTTGGCCATGATGGATAATATTGCTCCCGTGTATTTAAACTGTTTTCGGGAAGTCCCGGAAATTCCCACAATCCTTTTATCCCCAATTCCGATGCACTTCCGATAATATGAAAATCCTATTCACGGAAGTTGAGCCAGTCGACGAGCAGACTGTAAAAAACCTGACGCCAAATCATGAAATTCAAATTCACAACGGCATTCCGACGGAGCAGCAAATAATCGAGATGGCCCCGCCCGATGTAGAAATAATATCGCCGTTCATCTACACAAAGATAGACTGGGCTGTCATGGACCATTTTCCGAACCTCAAACTGATAGCGACGAGAAGCACTGGCTTCGACCACATCAACATCAATTTAGCGAAGGAAAAAGGCATAGTAGTCAGCAACGTGCCGCAGTACGGCTTCAACACTGTGGCGGAGCACGCCTTCGCCCTGCTGCTGGACATAGTCCGCCACCTGTCCCCGTCTTGGGATCAGGTGCGCGAAGGCAACTTCTCCTACGAAGGATTCAGGGGTGTCGACCTCAAGGGAAAGACGATGGGAATTCTGGGCACCGGCAAGATAGGACTTCACGCCGCGAAACTCGCCAAAGGTTTTGAAATGAATGTCATCGCCTACGACGTGTTCCATAACAGGGAGGCGGCAGCAGAAATCGGTTTTATTTACGTAGCCCTCGACGACTTGCTGGCCCGGGCCGATGTGATATCAATTCACGTGCCCCTTCTCAAATCCACGCGGCACCTCATCAACGACGAGAACGTCGCCAAGATGAAGAAAGGCATGATCATCATCAACACTGCCAGAGGCGGTATTGTGGACACCAACGCCGTCGTCCGGGGTCTCGAAGCCGGCATAATCGGGGGTGCTGGCCTTGACGTTGTGGAGAATGAAAAAGAGCTGACGAAAGACCACCCACTCCTCAACTTCAAAGGGGTAATCGTTACCCCGCACACCGCGTTCTACACGGACGAGGCGATGACCAGAATCATCAACACAACGATAGAGAACATAGACGCTTTCGTGAAGGGCCAGCCGCTCAATCAGGTCAACGACTAACCTACATAATCGGCTCGACGAATTCCTTGAAAAGAATATCGCGCTTTTTCATTTCTTCGAGCAGCAGGCCGCCGGGCACGCACATCTCCGGCGTCATGACCCCCCACACCGAAATAACCCCATCACAAATCATCTGGCCCATGATGGAAGTGGGGTAGGACGTGGTGCGCATCATCGCAGTGAGTTCGTTCGCGTAATCGAATGTGTCGACTGTCTCGTAAATCTTTCGGATCCCCTGGCCGTTGAAAATGCCCTCTGCCAGCACCCGTACAAGCACGATATCCTTGTCCTCACCACTGAGATGTTTCACAATCTGAGCTTCCAGAACATCACGGGGGCTGACCCCCGAATCCTGCTTTTCCTCCTCCGCCATTCCCAAATCGAACATTTCCTTGAATATGCTGGCATGGCCGGGATATCTTATCGTTTTGTAATTCAACTCGCGAACTCTTCCCTGCAAAATTCGCGGTAGCCATGCCGCTCCCCCGCTGGTATGAAAAGCCTCGAGCGTCCCAACCTCGTCGAAATACAATTCTTCGATTCCAGTCAGCCCAGCCTTTTCGACAATCTGGCCGCCCTCGAGAACAGTGCACGGCTCCTTGTACTCGTTGATGAGCCCATCGACAGAAAAGAACAGCTGATAGTTCAGAGGCGGCTTGGGATTTTGCGGCAGCCCCCCGACGCGGATCTCCAGCTTGTCGACCGGCCCCATTCCGTAAATGGAGTGCATGGCGATAACGTTAGCCATTCCCGGTGCCAGCCCGCAATCAGGCAAAGCCAGAATGCCCGCATCCTTGGCTTTCCCGTTCAGAGCCATCTGGCTTTCCACAATGGCATCGTTCCCTCCGAGGTCCAGAAAGTGGCACCCGGCCTTTATCGCGCATTCCAGCAACCTCAGATTCAGGTTATAGTGCATCGCCGTTATCGCCAAGTCTGCCCCGGACATCAGTTTAGTCACTGCCCCCCTATCTGTCGCATCGACAATCGAAAGCTGAATGTCGCCACCCAGCCAGTCAACCAAATTTCGACAGGCCTCGGCATCCTTATCTGCGATAATCAGCTCGTCGTCCGGGCGGAACTTGCAGATGTCGAAGGCCAGAGCTTTTCCCATCTGGCCTGCTCCGAGGATTAAGTAGGTCTTTGGCATTGATAGTGTAATTCAGGTCTGGCTAAAAAATGTTTGGATGCGTTCCTGCCCAGTTAAGTGGGCGGGTTGTTGCCCGCCCCATCCTTTGGATTATCCCCCCACCCATCGCTCCTGCGCTGGACTTTCCCAACCCCCAAAGGCCTGCTCGGAGCGACAATACTTAATATGCACTTTGACGTTACAGGACACAGAGGTTAGTTGCTCATGGCCGAAGATGAAGAGAAGAAGAAATCATTGGAATACACACGCGGTTATCGTGATGCACTGGAGGATGTCTGGGAGGACGTCCTGAAGATGGCCACAAAGGGCTACAGTTCGCAGGAGCTGCAGATCGTGTCCAAGAGCAAGGCCTATTCCTCGAAGAAGAAGATCGACGAGGAGATTGCGGTTCTGGAGGCTGAGGTCAAGCAGCCGGACATTATCGATGCGGATGCGCGCGGCGCATCACCGGAGGCGTCTGTATCAGGAGAGCCAGTGATAGTGCCAGCTGGTGAGCCAGTGGTTGTGCCGGCGTCAGGGCCGGCATCTGTTCCGCCCCCAATGCCCTCCGAGATAACTCCCACGATTGTCAAGGACCTGGTTCCCGGTCTGAGCTACCTTGTCAACGAGCCGAAACCGTCCAGGTGCTTTGATATCTTTGTCAGGGAGCTGGCGAGCGGGAGGAAAGGGCTGTGCGTTATCCGGATGCCGCCGACGCAGATCCGCGATAATTATGATATTGGAGAATCGCAGGTAATCTGGCTCACGAAGAGCGAAAAGCATCAGGTCAATATGGGGCCGGCGGCTCTCGGGCTTCCGGATGTCGGGCCGCAGCCCGGCGATGACGATGAATACATGCCCCCGAGCAAGCTGCCGATGCTGTTCTCGATGATAGCAAATTTTCTGGATGGCCATGGCGGGAGCGTCGTGCTGCTTGAAGGCATCGAGTATCTCATTTCCCACAACGGTTTCAAGTCCTCCCTTGGTTTTATCCAGTCGGTGAACGAGCACGTGGCCCCGTCCGGCGGGAATCTCATCCTGCCAGTAAATCAAAATGCGCTGGCGTCGCTAGAATACAGCCAACTTGAAAGAGAAATGAGCGACACGCTCTAGGGATTAGGATTCCAAATCTTGCAATTCTTTCAGCAATTTTTTCTGTTTACCGGACAGTTTCTCCGGCACCACGACGTTGACTTTCATGTGGAGGTCTCCGCGACCCCTGCTCCTCATGGAATTCACGCCCTTTCCTTTAAGTCGCAAGATCGTGCCCGGCTGTGTGCCTGCCGGTATATTCATCTTCGCGCGGCCAGTCAGGGTGGGGACCTCCAATTCCGCGCCGAGGGCTGCCTGCGGGAATGTTACATCCATTTCCATCAGAAGATGCGGCCCCTCGCGGATGAAATCCTCGTGTTCTTTCACGTGCACTATGACATATAAATCGCCTGGGGGTCCGCCGAGCGAGCCGGCCTCTCCCTCGCCTGCCAATCTGAGACGGGTTCCCGTCTCCGCTCCTTCGGGAATCTTGATAGATATCCTGGAAGTCTTCTTTTCCTGCCCCCGGCCGCCGCATTTCTCGCACGGCCTTTCGATTATCCGGCCACCGCCACCGCACTTGTTGCAGGTATTTATCGAAATGAACTGGCTATACCCCCTCGTTTGCACGCTCTTAACCTGACCGCTGCCGTGGCACACGTCGCATGTCGTCGGCATCGTGCCTTCCGCAGCTCCGGAGCCCCTGCATTTCGAGCATGCGACGTTCCTGGGAACCGAGATGGTTTTTTCAAATCCCTCATCGGCCTCTTCAAGTGTTATTTCGATGTCGTAGCGAAGGTCTGGCCCCCGCATCGGGCCGCTGCGCCTCTGCCGCCGCGTTCCTCCGAAAAACGCGTCGAATATACTTCCCCCACCTCTAAAAAAATCCTCGAAACCGGCAAAGATGTCCGAGATGTCATTGTAATGGGTGAAATTGGACCACTGGAAACCGCCCGCACCGAACGAAGCATCGATTCCGGCATGCCCGAACTGGTCGTATCTAGCTCGCTTATCGGCGTCGGCCAGCACCTCGTAGGCCTCGGAAATCTCTGTGAACTTCTCCTCGGCGGCCTTGGGGTTATCCTTGTTCATGTCCGGATGAAATTTCTTGGCCAGCTTGCGGTACGCCTTCTTGATATCGTCCTTGGTAGCATCTTTGGCGATACCCAGGACCTCATAGTAGTCTCTCTTCTCGGCCATTGTTTTTCATCCTTTTTTTCTCTCTCTTCTCCGAAGCGTCGTTTTCATTTTCTAAATGTGAAAAATGGATGATGGCTTTCACTCGCCATCATCCTTTACTTCTTCGTAGTCCGCGTCGATGTAATCACCGTCGCCCTGCGGTGTCTCGGCACTCTGGCCAGCATGTTCTCCGGCCTGCTGCTGCGCCTGCTCCTGCGCGACCTTCTGGTACATTGCCGTCGTGACCTCGTGCAAGGCCTTTCCGAGGTTTTCCATCTCATCTTTGATGCGCTGGGTATCGTCACTCTCGACCGCCTTTTTCAGGTTTTCCAGTGCCATCTCGATGCCCTTCTTCTGCTCCTCGGTTATCTGCTCCGCCATATCTGCCAGCGTGCGCTCCGTTGAGTAAATCATGGTGTCCGCCTGGTTCCGCGTGTCTATCTTGTCCCTGAGTTTTTTATCCTCCTCGGCGTGCTTCTCCGCCTCCTTGACCTTTCGCTCCACTTCATCGGGCGTCAGATTTGTCGTCGCGGTGATGGTAATCTTCTGCTCCTTGCCAGTAGCCAGGTCCTTCGCAGACACGTTGACGATGCCGTTCGCGTCGATGTCGAACCCGACCTCGATCTGCGGTATGCCACGGGGCGCAGGCGGTATGCCTTCCAGCCTGAAACGGCCAAGTGAAATATTATCGGCGGCCATCTCCCTCTCACCCTGGAGCACGTTGATGTCGACGCTCGGTTGGTTGTCCGCCGCCGTCGAAAATATCTGGCTCTTGCGCGTCGGGATTGTCGTGTTCCTCTCGATGAGCGGCGTCCGAATGGCGCCCAATGTCTCGACTCCGAGCGTTAACGGAGTCACATCCAGCAGGACGATGTCCTCGACCTCGCCTGCCAGCACTCCGCCCTGAATCGCGGCGCCCATTGCAACACATTGCATTGGGTCGACGCCGCGCTCCGCCGGTTTTCCTATTAAATTCTCAAAGAATCCTGAGACGACCGGCATCCGAGTCGGACCTCCAACCAGCATGACCTTGTCTATTTCGCCGAAATCCATTTTAGCGTCCTTGAACGCGTCCTTGATCGGTTTTTCACACTTTTTGACCACCGGCATCACTAAATCCTCGAGTTTCGCGCGGTTGAGCGTAACTTCAAGATGCTTCGGTCCGCTGTCGTCCGAATAAAGGAACGGAAGGCTGATTGTCGTGGTGGTCTGGCTGCTCAGCTCCATCTTCCCGCGCTCGGCCGCATCCCGCAATCTCTGCATGACCGCCCTGTCGTCCGAAAGGTCGATGCCTTCCTTTGCTTTGAAGTCCTCCACAAGGTACTTCACGATGACGTCGTCCATGTCGCTGCCGCCTAGCTGGGTGTCCCCGCTCGTCGAGATGACCTCGAAAACGCCGTCGCCGGTCTCCATGATAGTGACATCGAAAGTACCACCGCCCAGGTCGAGGACGACGATTTTATTGCTCTCCGTCTTTTCCATACCGTATGCCAGCGCAGCCGAGGTGGGCTCGTTGACGATTCTCAAAACTTCCAGGCCGGCAATCTTTCCGGCGTCCTTCGTGGCCTGCCTCTGGTTGTCGTTGAAGTAAGCTGGCACTGTTATGACGACCTGTTTTACTTCCTCGCCCAGGAAGTGCTCCGCGTCCGTCTTAATCTTCTGCAATATCATCGCCGAGATGTCCTGCGGCGTGTAACTCTTGTCATCGATGGTGACCGTATAGTCCGTTCCTATCTTCCTCTTTATCCTGGCTATCGTTCTTTCTGGGTTCAGTACGGCCTGCCTTTTGGCTGCCTCGCCGACGAGCCGCTCCCCCTCTTTCGTGAAGGCCGCAACAGATGGAAAATTCTTTCCTCCGTATGTATTGCCCTCTGCACTCGGTATTATCTTCGGGCGGCCAGCTTCTAAAAAAGCCGCTTCCGAATTTGTCGTTCCCAAATCTATTCCTATTATCTTTGTCATATTATCATCCTCCTATTTCATAGAAGGCTGTCCTAACGGCTGGCGCCATTAGGCTCCCCTCCTTTGTGTTTTGCCACTTTTACTTTGGCGTGTTTGATCACTTTATCGTGAAGTTTGTAACCTCGCTGGACCTCCTCGACGATCGTGTCTGCTTCGTCAGAAGATGAGGTCTCAGATTGCATGACGCATTCATGCTGGCCGGGGTCGAAACCGCTTCCCACCGAGGGAATGACGATGACTCCGTACTTCTCCATCGTGCCCTTCATATCAGCCAGTATCATTTCCAGACCGCCGACTATGTCGTCATTGGCAGAGCCGGCCGATTCAAGAGCGCGCTCGATATCTTCCATCGAGCGCAGCACATCCAGTAACAACGGCTCACAGGCGTATTTTCGCAAGTTCTCGAACTCGCGCTCCGTCCTCTTCCGCATGTTGTCGAGGTCTGCGAGCGCCCGCTTCCACCGCTCCTCCATTTCGGCAAGCTGGCCATTTTGTATCTCATCTTCGCCACCATTCTTGATTTCTTCCTCGGTCATGCAAATCACTCTACCTTTATTTTGGTGCTTTTTCGCTCTTTCGCGACCTTCTTCAGGACTATGTCCAGCACTCCGTTGTTGTAGGTCGCTTTTGCAGAATCCGGGTCAACCGGGTGCGGCAGCCCGACCTCCTTGAAGTAGCGGCGCTCCGGCGTGTTTACGCTGATGACCAGCGTCTCGCCAACGACCTCCAGGCTGATGTCCTTCTTCTCGACGCCGGGTATCTCGATGGTAACTGAAACAGAATCGCCGTTCTCGAGAATGTCGGTGAGCGGCTCGCGGGCACCGGCATCGTCTTTCGGTTCGATGCCGTCCATAACATCTGGCTCTACTTCTGCATCATAATGTGTGTTGCCGAACCGTTCGATGTGCGGCTGGCCATCGGGCCCCACCTTGACGCTGAAGCCGTAGACAAACGGCTTCATGTCGCTCATACCCATTTCACCGCTTACCATGCCCTCCAATATCTTGTCCATATACTGCCTGATGGCATCGAACTCTTCATCCATGTCATCGAAATTGAAGAAACCGTCGAAGTTCCTCCAGTCGTCCTTTTTCTTCTTATCAGTCATTTTTTCCACCCCTACCTGTTAACAATCAACAAACCGTCCTCTTCCAGCTTTCTCAGCACGTTCTCGATATCAATTACCTTCATGTCCAGCATCTTCGACATCTGCGCAACCGAGACGTCGTCCTGCTCGAGGATGAAGCGCAGAACCCGCCTCTCCTCATAATCGTCGCATAAAAGGTCAACGAGCCTGTAAGCCAGCTTGACAGCCCCCTCTTTTTCGGCCATCAACCGATATCGTTCTTCTTCTACGAGTTTAATTCTCGAATTCAATTCGTTTATCAACAGAGCCAAGTCCATTAATTTTGCTTTTTCTGCGGTCTTTTTCTCGTCATCAAGAGAGATGTCTGCCAGCACTCTCGTTTCGGAATCTACAATCGGTTCCATCAGTCGAATCTCTTCATTAAAAACGCTGGGCGTGATGTCAATGATGATCGAGAACCGTTTCGTGGCTGTGAAATATTTCCTTGGCGGTCCGCCTGAATCACTTTTTTGCATTGAACTGGCCACCAGCTCATGCTCTTCCAGGATGCTCAGATGCTTCATTATTGACTGCTGGCTGATTTTCAACTCTTTCGAGAGCTGAAGAGGGTAGTGCATTTCCCGTGCAAGCTTCCTTAAAATAAGCCTACGGGTCGGGTTGCCGATGATGGCCAGCATGGTGTCGAGATCTAATTCGTCCATATATCAACCTCAATTTAACAACTTCACGTTGTATACTACTTTAATGATAAGTAACAGGCCCTATATAAATTTTGTCCTGTAGAATTCACTGTTAAGGTGCTCACAAAATTATTATCTATTAGATATCAATCCACACATCATGCGCAGAGACCGTTTTACCAGGCTCAAGGATAAGCGTCGAAAGATAGCCAGAGAGCGAATAAACATACTTCTGGGTCTAGCCGAAGAAGCCGCGATCGCAAAGAGATACGACCGCGCCGGCAGGTACGTTTATCTTGCAAGGAAAATCGGGAAAC
>DAOVGM010000047.1 GCA_030672365.1 Methanomassiliicoccales archaeon | reverse complement strand
ATTCTGTAATCTATGCTCCGCCAGGACATTCCCAACAAAATAAACATTATCCCGATTATCATGTGTCCAATCCAAATGGGCACGTCCAAATGATAGCTCATCGTATAGGAATAAATAGGGTACGTTAAAGAGTACTTGAAGCGAAGTATGGAGGTTATTGTGATTAGAAACAGGATTATTGGAGCAATTATCACGTAAGGAATCGCTATCAGACTTTTATATGAATTGTGATACTTGTAAAGCCCTATGAGTCCGGGCACAAGCAAAACACACCCGATAACGAAAAGAATTGTTGAAATCATGAACATTATGTAGGTGAAAAAGCAATCGAATATCATGGGGCCACCCATTAGAAAATTATGAATGTATATTATCCCCAGAAAAAGAGACGAAATAGCTAATAAACACGAACCGATTCCGCCGACAATCATACGGCCAGACCTCCTGTTGCAGGATGCATACGGAGGAGACGGCGAGATCTCTGGCGGCTTTGTCGGCGTGTGGTTCAGGTAGCCGCAGATGGGGCAATCATATACTTCTATCTCCAATCCACAGTTAGTGCAATACACCATTTTCATCACCATGATAACGATTCGCATACAGCCTTTAAAAGGAGATTGGTACGCTCTTTTGTGTAATACTTAAAATGATTGGTACGGGGTTTTGTAAGAGAAGTGAAATCCCCGGGGATTCCCAAAACAATTATATCCGCCAAATCATTACGTTCTTACTGGAGTGTGAGAAGGATGGTGGAAGCAGATTCAGAAATGGTGGAGAAGACAGAGTCAGAACCTGAAGTTGTCGAAACGGCAAAGCCGGAAAAGGATGAGAAGATCCGGGTAATATTCTTGAGAAGACATTGGAAAATGTGTGCTTTGATAGTGGCGGGGGCCATTTTGGCCTGTGTCAGTGCGATACTTGTCTTTATATGGTTCGCCGGAAACGCTCAATCGACCGGCCTGGTCCCTATGACTTTGGACCTATGGGCAATGGGGCATCTGGTCGGTTTTATATTGCATCTGATATTCTGGGAAGTTCTATTGATCGTAGTCCCGGTAATAATAGCAGTGGCGGCTGTCTATATGTTGTGGTGGAAGAAGCTGCCGAAGGCCGAAAGAGATGAGTACAAGCGCAGGAAATTATTCGGAAAAGGCTCGATGAGTTTCAATAGTAGCGGTGGAACGTCCTTCCTGATCTTTCTCGGGTTGATGATCAAGGTCTACCTGGACGGAAACTGGAATGTTCCGTTTTCAACCTGGACATTTGACTATCTGGTATCTTCAATTGTTTGGATATTCATCGTGTGTGCGATCATATTCGGAATTCCTATCGCCATCGGAGTCATCTTGTGGATTCGCTGGGAGATGAAGAAGTAATCCTGGTAACTTGTTCGCTCGTATAAAAATGTTTAATGTTGGCCAACCCAGTTATACGGTTGTGAGTTATATTACAACTCATCCAGTGCCTTCCTCGTTTTCTCTTCCCACAGCTTCAAACCGATCTCCTGAGACATGGTCAGGGCTTTTTCGATGTTGGCCTTTGCTTTGTCAGGCTCGCCTTTGGCATTCCACATGTTGCCATATTCGTAGAACACTCTTGCCAAGGCATTCTTGTCTCTGATGTCTTCGAGGATTGCTCTGGCCTTTTCAAATGATGTGATAGCTCTGTCCCATTCCGCGTTTTCCCGATATATCATCCCCAGGACCTTGTAGCTGATACCCTCCTCTCCCTTTGCGCCGATCTTGACCGAAAGCTCAAGGCCTTTCGAGGCATTTTCGAGGGCCATATTAACATCCCCGAGCTCAAAATGTGCTTCAGCCAAACCGCAATAGTCGTGAACCAAGATCCACTTGTCCCCTAACTCCATGCCTATCTCGTGGCTCTTGTTGAGATGCTCCAGGGCCTTGTCGGTTTCTCCTTTGCTATGGCACGCATTGCCGATGTTGATAAGCGAATGGGCAATTCCGGTCTTATCCCCTATCTTCTCTCTTATCTCAAGGCTTTGCCCGTGGTATTCGAGTGCTTTGTCTGGCTCGCCTTTGTTATGATACAGATTGCCGATGTTATTCAACACTGATGCAATGCCGGTCTTATCCCCTATCTTCTCCTCTATCTCAAGGCAGTGCTCGTAGTATTCAAGGGCTTTGTCCGGCTCACCCTTCTCAGAGTGCACGAGACCTATGTTGTTGAACGCTGTCGCAATGCCCCATTTATCTCCTATCTTCTCGTTTATCTCGAGGCTTTGCCCGTAGTATTCGAGTGCTTTGTCCATTTCCCCTTTGTTATAATGAACAATACCGATGTTGTTGAGTGATGCCGGTTGTCCTATTGCATCGTCGATATCCTCTCTGATTTCCAGTGCCTTCTCAAGATGCTTGAGAGCTTCATCAAAATCTCCTTTTGTCAGGCTCATGGTTCCTATGGAATGATGTGCATGGGCTATCTCTTTCTTATCCCGGAAGTTCTCCGCGATCTTCAAACTTTTCACAAGAAGTTCACTTGCTTTTTCATAATCTCCCATTCGTATATATGCCCAGCCCAGAGACTCCAGCAATTGAGCTCTCTCTCTGCATTCTTCATCTTTTAAAAGTTCCAAGCCACTGTCACATACTTCCTTGCTCTTTTGAAAATCACCTGTTTTGGCGTACACACCGGCAATCTTCTTGTGAATGTTCATCTTCTTTTTATTATCTGGCTCCATCTCCAATGCGGAATCATAATTATCAATTGTAGTGGTGAACTCGCCGGCAAGGAAATTCACATCACCCAGGTTCTCATAGGTGTGCCTCAGTTTTTCGTCGTCTTTGAGGACTTTCAGGGCATTCCGGTACAGTCTCATGCTCTCCTCATTCGCATACCTCTCCTTCGCCATATCCCCGGCTTTGACGAGATACTCTCCGGCCCTCTCATCTCCCGCTTCATAATAATGATAAGCCAACCGGTCAACAATATTATCTGATTCATCCTTATAAATATCCATTAGAGAATCTCCGATATTTTTATGGTATTCTTGTTTCAACTCGTCCATGATGCCGTTGTACAGGACCTCTCTTACCTTTGCATGATCAAATGTATATTTCTTCTGGAACGAATGGATGAGTTGATGGGTCTTTTCGATCTCGCTGAGGTCCTCGAGCAGCCGAAGTTTGTTCACACCCAAGACGTTGCCGACAATATCTGACTCGAACCCATCACCGACAACGCTTGCACAATCGAGAATTTTCCTTTGGTCTTTCATTAACCTGTCGAGACGTCTCTGTATGACATCATGGACCTTCGAGGGGATCTTCAGTTCATTGATCTCTGTGATGAGCTCCCAAAAACCGTCTTCGTTATGCCTGAGGGCCTTATCTTCTATCAAGAGTTTCACAACCTCCAGAACGAAGAAGGGGGTGCCTTCCGTTTCACTGAATATTCGTTCGAAGAAAGCGTCATCGAGGTCTGTTTCACCAAGAGCCCCGATCGTCAGTGATGCCGTTCCTTTCTCATCAAGTCTTTTCAGCTCTATCTGCTCGAAGAGGTCCTCTCGGCTCATGTTCTGAACCGCCGTCTTCAATTGGTGAGGCTTGCCTTCCAGGGATTCGATTATGTCCTCGGGCCGGTATGTGCCAACAATGATTATTCGGTCTTTCTTGGTATTTCTGGAAAGATAATGCAGAAGGTTCAGGGAAGACGGGTCCGCCCATTGGAGGTCGTCCAAGAATATCATCAAAGGAGCTTCCTTGGATTTTCTTTGCAGGCCCATCAGGATATTGTCGAACAGGTTCTCCTGCTTGATCTTGGAATCGTCGACAAGGAACCTGCCGTCGTATTTCCCTGAATCTATGAACCATTCGATCTTTCGCTTTGCATCCGCGGTTTCAGATTCTGCACCTGACCAGTCCTCGAACTCATCACCAATATCTTCCAGTGTCTTTTTCATGTCCTCTATCAGAAATTCGCTGTTCATCCCTTCTATGACAGTTGCGATGGATATTCTCCCTGATGATTGTATCAATATCGTGTAGTCTCCGTATCCCAACGAATTTAAACCTGCACCACCTTTTTTATCCATCATCTGAAGTGATTCCTGAACAAAATTACCGACAGCCTGCAACATAGACGCAAAGATATCTGGGTCAAGATCAGATTCTTCCCTCTCTGCTTTTGAAATAAGCTTACCGGCATCGTTGATGAGATAGGCGGATATGACTTTTGGAGGGGGGTCTCCAGATATCATGTTGGACAACCCGGCTTCCCTCAAGGCAGTCTTGACAGGCATCAACGGCTCCAAACTCTCTGCAAGACACCAACCCTGGATGATATCGACATCTTTTTCCTCAGCTATTTTCTTCAATTCAGATACCAATCTGGTCTTACCGATACCGGCTTCTCCGGCAATGAAAACGGTGGATCCATTTCCATCAAATGCATTTTCTAGTGATTTCTTTAATTTCAATAAATCTTCATCTCTACCAATAAGCTCTGGTTTTTTGATGACTAGCTCTTCCATTACCAAGAGCCATAATATAAGGATGTATAAGATTTTCCAATTGGCACTCCGGCAGGAGAGAGAACTAAAGGCCCCAACTCAGGGCTCCCCCATAATCTCCTTCATGATATGTAAACTAGACCACTAGTGCTCCATATCCGAATGATACTCCCCGGACATCAGGGCGTATTCATAAAGGTCGTTCGTCCAGTCGAAGCCTTTGTCGTAATCCTCCCTGTGCTGCCTGTCGTAACTCGAGAGGTATCTTAGTTGATGCTGTTTCCATCTCCTGCCGGAGGTCAGCCTTTTTGTTTTCAACTGGTTGGTTATCTTGTAGGATTGGATATCCTCTATCTGGTTGAACGCATCCTTTGCGAAATCCCTGGCAGATTGGCGGGAATCCGTGAGTATCGAGAGCATGATGTCGTCGATTCCGAAAACATACGAAAGATAAGTCAGGAAAACACTGTCAGGAAATTCAAAGCCGATGATATTCGACCTGATCTGCGGGAACCGGGACGGGTCGACCCTGAGCGATATCAAGTACCTTTCCAGGTTTGTCGGATGGCTCTTCGGCATGAGAAAATACGTTGGTTCCAGCATCGGTATCGTTCTTGTTTTTCTGATGTCGACCAGTGACGGGACTTCTTTGGTTAACACATCCTTTAAAACCTCGAAATTGGCAGCTTCGAAGATTACCGATATATAATCTTGATTTTTTGGCTGTGAGGCATACAGCGGCACGAGATCTTTCGACTCGATTTTCGGGAGATGTTTCTCGACGTCTTTCCATAACTTAGATATAGATTCTCCGGCATACAGTCGGACCGTGACTGTCATCTGGGCATTTTCCTGAAGATACTTATCATGTGCATCCTGGTTGACATATCTTCCTTTCTTTCCCGCAGGCTGCGAATACATGAACCGTGCTCTGTGGGTCCGGGTCTTGTCCGGCGGCAAGAGATATTCGCTTCTTACAACCCGTGAAATATCGTGGGACAGGACTCCGTCTGCCTTTGCCAACGAATTCTTAACGAAATCAGCGGCTGTTTGTTTGTTTTTGGCCAGCAATGAAACGATTATGTCGTCATCTCCGAAAGAGTATGAAAGATATGTCACGACAACATATTTTGGATAGTCATGGGTTATGATGTTGTTGTAAACGTCATCGTACCTTTCGGGAGCGACCCTCAGAAAGACCTGAAACCTGCTGAAACCTGTCGGACAGTCTTTCGGAAGTGGAAAATATATAGGGGACATCAAAGGAATTGTCGTGATCTTCTTGACAGGGGTCGTGGCGGTAATATTGTGCAAAAAGGGAAGCATTGACTCAAGTGATTTAACATCCAGTACAATGCTTAGATATCTCTTTCCTTCCTGGCGAATTAGATATAATGGAACAACGTCGTCCAGATAGAGATTTCTCTTTTGAGATTCTATGGCTTTGCGCAGTTCGGTTACCGTATCTTTAGCATGCAACCTAATTAACAACAGCATTTGTCTTCCCTCCAAGATTGTATTAAACATATGTTAAAACTTACACTTAAGGGTTTCGATACAATCTATCCAAATCAAAGACTCGTCCCTTTCTATTTTTCAAGCCGTAATCGTTATAAGTGCTCATGCCGTCCTGCTCAACGCATGGAGGAGCCGAGCTTTCGCCAACCCCATTTCGTCGGCAGGGAGAAAGAACTTGAGAAGTTGAATCAATACTCGCAGGAAGCGATGGCCGGCAAGGGCTCCACAGCTCTGATCTCGGGAGAGCCTGGAATCGGTAAATCGTATCTCATCGAGGAGTTTAAAAAACGGACGACAGAGCTCAAGGTATTGGACGGCTCGGCATCGGCGGACACCATCCATCCGTTCCTGATCTTCTCGAGGGCGCTTGAAAAGGAGGTTGAAAGGCCTCTCTTCGAGGAGCAAACTTACTCCACTTTCACCAAATTGTTCGCCATAGACCGCTCAGGTTTGTTGGTGGGCCAGGCATCACCAGGGGAGGAGGACCTGGACGGCGACATCTTTGCCGGCATGCTCTCCGCTGTCCAGGACTTCGTCAGGAACTCGCTGGAGACTACAACCGAGAGCGCAGGGATCGGCCGCCTGGAATACGGGAATATGAAAATCCTGATAGAGCACGGCAGCAGGATTTTCCTGACAGCAGTTCTGAGAGGCCAGGAGCACCGGGACATGACCAATATGCTGAAGCGGACAGTCCTGGAAATCGAGGAGAAGTACGGAAGCTTGCTGGAATCCTGGTCAGGAGACACAGCGGAACTGGGCAATGTCCAGAACATGATAAGCAACCTTGCCCGCACGAAATTCCTTGTCAGAAAGAACCTCGAAGAACTGAACCTGGAGAACGAAAGGTTCAGGATTGCGAACCTGGTACTGGATGCGACAATCGAGCTTTCGAAACAAAAGCCGCTCATCCTCTTCCTTGAAGACCTGCACTGGGCAGATGATTCATCGCTTTTTGTTTTGAACTATCTGGCCCGAAACATCCGCGACCAAAAGATACTGGTCGTCAGTACGCTGAGGCGGAACGAGAATCAAAATCTCGAGAACGTTATCGAGGGAATGAGAGATGAAGAAATCGCAGAAGAGATAGCGCTGGACAGGCTCGGGACCGAGTCTGTCTCAGACCTCGTGAACAAGATGTTCCCGGAGCATGACTTGCCGGAAACTTTCATCGATAACCTGTCAAGCCAGTGCGAGGGAAACCCCTTCTTTGTCACAGAATTCTTCCTCCAAATGCTGGAAGAGGGAAATATAGTGAGCAAGAACGGTACATACGTTCTGGCCAGCGACGATTATTCCATACCCGCTTCAGTGGAAAACGTCGTCGAGAAAAGACTGCAGAACCTCGAGCCGGACTCGATGGCCCTGGCAGAGTACGCATCCTGCATCGGGAAGGAGTTCGATCGCGGCGTGGTCTCGTCGCTCTCGTCTGTCGAGGACGCGGATGCGGCATTCGGCAGGCTGCAGAACGCCGGCGTCGTCACACTGAAGAACGGGACAGCTGAGTTCGCGCACGCCATTTTCCACGAGATAACCTACGACAACATAGGAGAACGGTGGAAACTGGTTTACCACAAAAGCCTCGGCGAATATTATGAATCAGAATTCGACCCAGAGGACGTTCTGTACGAGCTGGCCAGGCATTATTCGCGGGCCGGAATCCCGTTGAAGGCGTACGATTATTGCATCGGGGCCGCGGAGAAGGCGGAGAGCGTTTATGCCCCTGTGGAAGCGCAGGAGTTCTATTCGACCGGCCTGGAATTCATCCCCGACCTCGAGAAAGAGCGGCGAAAGGAGGAGGAGATAAAAATCAACCTCAGGATCGGGGAGAACCTGAAGCTCCAGGGAAGGATGGATGAGGCTGAGATAAAATACTGCCAGTGCATCGAACTGGCGCAGGAGACCGAGTACAAGCTCCTGCTCGCGGAAGGCTATTCGCACCTCGCATACATCCTCTGCCACAAGCCGATCTATGAGGATGCCCTGCGCTTTTCAAATCAAGCGCTGGAAATTTATAAAGAATTAGATAATAAAAATGGCCTGCACAAGGTATGGGGTAGCATCGGGCTCGTGCATTATTATCAGAGCCAGTACCCTGAAGCCCTGGAATATTTCCGGAAGCAGTACGACATCGCCGAAGAGATGGGAGACGCCCTTCTCATGGGCCGTGCGCTGAGCGACATGGGCGGCATCTATAACGACACCGGTGAGTTCGCCAAGGCGATGGAGAACCATGTGCGATACTTGGAAATAGCGGAGGACGCCGGTGACAAGTTCAGCCTGAAGGATGCGCTGGCCGGTGTGGCGAACGTCAGCTATTACCAGAGGAACTTCCAGCTGGCACTGGACTGTTACCAGAGGCTTGTGGAACTCTCCGAGGAAACCGGAGACCTCTTCATGGGAGGTATCGGGCTCATCGGTCTGGGAGCAACGTATGAAATTCTCGGGGACTACACTAAGGCAATCGAGAACCTTCAACTGGCTCTGGCGGGGGCAAGAAAGATGAGCTACAAACAGGGGCTTCCATATGTTCTGACATATCTGGGCAGGTTGAATTTTTACCTTGGCAATCTGGAGCAAGCGGAAGAATACCTGCGGGAGGCAGTGGAGATATCGGAGAGCATCGATTCCAAGAGGTCGTCGAACTTCGCCCTGAGCAACCTGGGAAACCTCTGCACGAAGCTAGGGAAATACGAGCTGGCCGACGACCACATCAGCAGGGCGATGGAAATGGCAAGGGAGATGGACCACAAGCACACGCTCTGCAACAACATCTACCAGAAGGCGAACCTGTATTTCCGGATGGGCAGGTTAGAAGAGTCGAAAATCCTGAACGATGAGGCACTGGCTCTTGCGAAGGAGATGGACAACCAGACGGTCATCTTCGAGACAAGGATACTCGGCAGCAAGCTCACTGCCGGGACCGACAAATCCAAGGCAATAAAAATGCTGGAAGAATTACTGGCCGAAAGAGAGGAAGACAAGGAGAAAGCGGCTGTCCTTTACGAGCTAAACAAACTTACTGGCTCGGACGAGCAGAGGGCCGGGGCGCATAATTTATATTCACAATTATATAAAAACACACCCAATATAATTTACAGGGAGCGGGCTGAGGAGCTCAAAACGCAATAGACAAATAGCCGGACGGAATAATTTCTCAATATCTCGATTTCTATTCCTGGACTTCCTTCCACCTGGGGCAATCGACCAGATGGTCGTTCACCATCCCGGTGGCTTGCATGTGGGCGTAGATTATCGTCGGACCCACGAACTTGAAGCCGCGCGATCTCAAATCCTTGCTGAGCTCCTCGGCTAGTGGGGTTTTGGTGGGAATCTGGCTTACTTTCTTCCACTCGTTCACCACCGGCTTGCCGTCCACGAAACTCCACATATAATCGCTGAACGAGCCGAACTCCTTCTGCACCTCGAGGAAGGCCGCGGCGTTCGTAACCGCGGCCATTATCTTCCGGCGGTTGCGGATGATGCCCTTGTCCCTGAGCAGTTTGTCGATCTTCGGATGCTTGTACTTGGCAACCTTCCTCACCTCGAAATTGTCGAACGCCCTCCGGAAGTTCTCGCGCTTCCGGAGGACTGTCAGCCAGCTCAGTCCTGCCTGCATTCCCTCGAGCACTAAAAATTCGAAGAGAAGGGCGTCGTCGTAAAGCGGCACTCCCCATTCTTTATCATGATATTCCTCGTAAAGGGGGTCGCCGTTCGCCCATTCGCAGCGGTTCATCGCCATAGACCAGTTATCTGATTCTGTTTATTTATTGCTTGTTGTGGACACTAGTTCGGAACCCTCCCGCCGAAACTTCCGCTGTAGCCGGTTATACTGATGACCACCTCGTATCCGCTGATGTCCGTGCCGGGCACGTCGATTCGCAG
Source organism: Methanomassiliicoccales archaeon (assembly GCA_030672365.1). Classification (GTDB taxonomy): domain Archaea; phylum Thermoplasmatota; class Thermoplasmata; order SG8-5; family JAGLSY01; genus DAOVGM01. The sequence goes on along the minus strand of DAOVGM010000047.1, from coordinate 4,142 downwards.
GCGGTCTCCGCCCTGGATATGTTGCGAATCGCTGACGATATGAATCCACTCTGTATCGGCATTCCAGACAGTATAACCCGAGTCGTCGAGTACGGTAACGTCCATGTCATATACCCCGGGATTGTACGGGGTCGTCATTGACAAGGTGAACGTCGCCTCGCCGTTTTCAGGATCGGAAGTGTAACTATAATACGTTAATATTCCCGAAACCGGCGTACTGCCTCCACTCATATATCCCGTTGTCATAACATACAGCACCGCCGCGCCCACAACCGTTCCTACCACTATGAGAATGACTATAATGACGACGATCATCACTATCTTGCTATCGTCCTTGTCCTGCGGCGGCGGGTAGTAATGGCCCGGAGGCGGCTGATAATACTGCTGTTGCTCTGGTTGGGGCGGCGGTTGTTGGGCTTGGCCGGTATCTTGCTCCTGCATCTTCCTCACCGTTTTCCGATATCGCAAACAAATGTATAAGTGTTATGCTAAAGCCCAGCCAGCGCCTTCTCGGCTGCCTCGACCCTGAGCTTCAGCTCCATCTCCCTGAACATTTCGAGGGCTTTCTCCAAGTTCTGTCTGGCCTTGTCGGTATCGCCCCTCGCTTTCCAGTACAGGCCGAGCTCGTAATAGCACTTCGGTATCTCCTCCTTCTCGCCCGAGTCCTCGAAAAACGCCCTGGCGAACTCCAGCTCCTCGAAGGCCTTGTCCATCTCGCCCGTCTCGCGATAAACCATGCCGATGATTCGTCGCGCCCAGGCACCCTCGCCCTTGGCCCCGATCTCCTCTGCTATGTCGCGGGCCAACACTGCATTTTCGTACGCCGTGTCGAGTTCGCCCAGGTCCACCAATGCTTCGGCCATGCTGCAGTGGTCGTAAACCATACCGTGCTTAGAGTTGGTTTTTATGTTTATTTCCAGTCCCTTGTTGAAGTAATCCAGCGCTTCCCGTACGTCGCCCTTCTCCACCTTCGTGATTCCGATGTTGTGCATGAGAGTGGCAATTCCGTGCCGGTCACCGATTTTTTGGCGGATGCGCAAACTCTCCTCGTAATACTTGATGCATTCTTTGAGGTCGCCCCTGTCGTAGAACACGATGCCGATGTTGTTCAGAGCAGTGGCCAGGCCCTGCTGGTCGCCCATCTTCTCGTAGATGTCGTGGGCCTTCATCTTGAAATCGAAGGCCTTGTCCAGGTCGCCCTTGAAGTGCCAGACCGTCCCCGTGTTCATCAGGGTGCCGGCCACCCCGTGGACATCGTTGATTCTCTGCCGGATCTCGAGCGCCTTCTCGAAGTGCTCCAGCGCCTGGTCGAAGTCCGCCCTGTACCAGTGCACGGTCCCGAGGTTGTGGTGGGCCATCCCGATCTCCTTCTCCATCCTGAACTTCTTCGAGGCTTCAAAGCCGGCATTAAAAAATTGAATGGCTTGGTCGTACTCGCCCGTCTTGCTGAAGCTCCAGCCCTTGACGAACTGGAGCCTGACCTTCTCGACCGAATCCTCATCACCCAGAAGCACAAGGCCTTTATCGCACTCCTCCAGACCCTTCTGGCTATCCCCGGCCTTGATGAGAACGTCGGCTATTTTTCTGTGAAAATCTGCTTTCTTCCGTACCTCGTCGGTCGCCTGCAATGCCTGGCCATAATGCGTCTCGGCCTGCTCGAAGTCGCTGGTCAGCGAATAGATGTCGCCCAGCCTTTCCAGTATCTCGACCTCGCCGGCATATGCCCCTGCCTTCGATTTGAGCTTCGACAGGAAAGTTAGCGCATCCCCATAATACTGGATAGCCTGTTCAGCGGCGAAGGCACCCTCCGCCTTTTCACCGGCCCTGAAGCAATACTCGAACGCCTTTTCGGCCTCGCCGGCCTTCGAATAATGGCGGGCCAGCTCGTATAGCACTTCGTTTAGCTTGCCCTTGTACGCGACCCCGTAATAATCGCCCAGGCTCTTGTGGTAGGCGCGCTTCCACCTCTCCGCCATTCCCTCATAAATCATGTCGTGGATGATGGCGTGGCTGAACTCCTCCGTGCCGTTGGAGGGCAGCAGGATGCTGGCATCCTCGAGCTTGTCCAGTGCCTGCGAGGTATCGGTGAGAGATTGGAAGGACAAAGCCACGATTCGCTGGAATATCCGGCCAATGCACGATGCGAACTCGGACATCGCCATCGCATCGGTTTCGAGACCGGCCAGACGGCGGTTGACCACATCCTCGACGCTCGCCGGAATCGTGTAATCCTCGTTCATGAGGTGCCAGGCGCCGTCCTCGAACGCAATGCTACCGTCTTCCACCATGCTGCGGGCCAGTTCCAGAAGGAAGAATGGATTGCCCTCGCATTTTTTCACGAGGTTCTCGACGAACTCTGGCGCGAAATCGTGCGCCGGAAACAACGTATCGAACAAATCGCGAATGTCCTGGCTGCTCAGAGCCACGAGGGGCATTAAAGTGAGAATGCCTTCGTCCAGCATATTGGAAATGACCTGTTGGACAGCCGCCTCCTTCACGGGCCGAATAGTCCCGACAAGCAGGATTTTCTGGTCGCGAATGTTCCGAGCCAGATAGTACAGGACGAAGAGCGAGGACTCGTCGGCCCAGTGCAAATCCTCGAGGAGCAAGACAAGGGGCTGGCCGGAAGACAGCCCGGCTAGCGTTTGCGTGACCTGTTCCGAAATGCGGATACGCTCGTTCTCCAGCTTCACGCCTTCCAGCTCCCTGCGGACGAGGAATCTGGATTCTGCGAGTTTTGAGATATCGGCCTGAATGGGAGCCACGTCCGACATCTGGCCTGACCAGGATTCGAGGAGCGCGGAATGCTGGCTCTCGATCGTCACAATCGTCTCCTTGAGCAATTTGACCATGTCCGGGTGCTCCTGGCTCTTGAAAACCGCAGTGACGAAGATATGTTCTCCATGTTCAATTAAAATCGTCATGTCGCCGTATTCCAGGCGCCCCAGGCCGGCCTTCGCCTCACCGGAGCTGTCGAACGAGTCGCGCACGAAATCCTGGACAGCGGAAAGCATGCTGGCGAAGATGTCCGAATCGAGGTCTTCATCCTCCTCCGGACTGGCCTCCGCGACCAGAAGGCCGGCCTTGTTGACCGCGAAGATTTTTGCGAACGAGGAACGCTCCTGCTCGTGGAAAAGCGGCCTGTCGATCACCTTGTCCAGTGCGTCTGAAAAAATGTGGAACGGATTGATGGTCTCGGCTGTGGCGAATCCGGTGAGGATTTGAAAATCATGCTGGCCGGCAACCTTTTTAAACTCGTCGATGAGCTTGCTCTTGCCGATTCCGGCCTCGCCCTGGACGAAAACAGTGTTGCCCTGGCTCATCGAGGCCATCGAAAGTGCGTCCTCAAGGTGGGCCAGCTCGTCCTTCCGGCCCACGAGGCTCGGCTGCCGTTGGTTCTGTAACCAGCGGCGGCGCGGCTGCCGATGGTGCTGTAACCGTCGGCGGCGCGGCTGCACAAAACCCGTACTTGTCATTTATCTCACCTCAAATTTTACCCACCGGCGCGATGTAAATCGCGAACTCGTCCTTGCCGTCGACTCCCAGCAGGGCATCGACCTTCTCCTGGTCGTAGGCCCCGATTCCGCAAGTTCCGCATCCGATGCTTTCGCAGGCCAGATATAAATTCTGGCATACATGCCCGGCGTCGATTGCGATTGTCCTGTGCGCTGACTGGAGATAGCGCCATTCGGTGCGATATGGGGTGGTTGTCCATACGAAGGTCGCGGCACTTTTCCCACAAAATCCCTGACCCAGACAGGCCTCGCCCATCTTGATTGAAAGGTCCTCCCCCTCCCTCACCTTGACGAGTTTGTGATCGAGGGCGAGGTACCTATAAATCGCCTCGTCCAGTCCTTCGACAAGTCTGGCATAGACATAAGCTTCGAATGAATGCCTGGCCCCCGCAGACGGCACGGTTCTGAGTGAACTATGGCCATGCACCTCCTTGATGCCCTGCGTCACCCAAAGAAGGAAAGCCAGCTCCTTGAGGTTTATTGGCTCTTCCGTAAACTTCCGCCTGCTCTGCCTGTTGTTAATGGCAGTCAGCAGTTCGATTTTTCCGAGGTCTGCGAAATCCTCTTTCGAAGGCAGGTCGATAAGCAGGGCCAAAGGGTCATACGGTTTCTGAATAGGAGGTGCTG
>DAOVGM010000073.1 GCA_030672365.1 Methanomassiliicoccales archaeon | reverse complement strand
AACGAAGTCCACAAATGGGACACGCTGGGCATCGATTGCATTGCCATGAGCGCCAACGACATGATCTGCGTCGGAGCGGAGCCGATAGCTTTTGTAGATTTCATCTCGATAGACGAGCCGGACGAGGAGATCGCGAGGCAGCTCGGCGTCGGTCTCGAAGAGGGGGCCAGACAGGCGAATGTCAGCATCGTCGGCGGCGAGATTGCTATAGTACCTGAACTTGTAAACTCATTCGACTTCGGAGGAACGTGCCTCGGCTGGGTCAAGAAGAAGCAGATGATAACTGGTATGAAAGTCAAACCAGGCGACGTGATAATCGGTCTGGAGAGCACCGGAATTCATTGCAACGGCCTGACGCTGGCCCGGAAGATACTCGAGGTCAACAACATCCCATACAACGAGCATTTCGAGAGGCTGGGGAAGTCAATCGGGCACGAGCTTCTGATACCCACTAAGATGTACGTTCGCGACATCATGAAGATTTTCAGAAAGCATAAGATTCACGGTCTGGCCAACATTACGGGAGGCGGACTTCGTAACTTCATCCGCTTCAACGAGAACCTCGAGTTCAGGATAGACACGCCGTTCGAGCCGCAGCCGATTTTTAAGGTGCTGGCCGACCTGGGGAACGTATCTGATGAAGAGATGTACCAGACCTTCAACATGGGCATGGGCTTTGCGATCATCGCGCCGGAGGGCCAGGTGTCCGGCATCATGAAGGCTCTGAGAGACGGCGTGAACGCGAAGATAATCGGTGTTGTCGAGAAGGGCAAGGGCGTTTCCTGTCCTCCGCTCGGGCTCGTTTACGACAGGTATTGAGGGATTTTATGACGATTTTTGAGTTTGAAGGCAAGAGGCCGGTCATCGGAATTGGTTCCTTTGTAATGAAGACAGCCAGCGTTATCGGCGACGTCACAATCGGCGAGGACTGCTACATAGGCGCCGGCGCGGTCATCCGCGGAGATTACGGCACCATCAAAATAGGGAACGGGACCGCCGTGGAGGATAACTGCGTCCTCCATGCCAGACCGGACGGCCTTCTGACAATAGGCAACGAGGTCACACTCGGCCACGGGGCCATCATCCACAATTGCACGATTGCCGATTTTGCGGTGATAGGCATGGGGGCCATCGTTTCCGACTATGCCAGCGTGGGAGTCTGGAGTGTGGTCGGCGAGGGGGCCGTCGTGAAGAATAAAAGCGAGATCCCGGACGGGAAAATCGCGGTCGGGGTTCCTGCCAAGGTCATCGCCGACACCAGTCCGGAATACAAGGAGCAATGGGGCGACTTCAAGAAGCTCTATCAGGAGCTGGCCAGGGAGAGGTATCCTGCTGGTCTCAAGAAGACAGAATAAAGTTATCTACCCCCAAGTTATCCACCGTCCCATGTTCAATAGCCAGACTGCGAGATTGATCATCATTCAGGCGATAATGAACGCGGCGGGGGCCATCGCCGGAACGTTCAGCCTGATCTTCCTGGTGAAGGAGGGTTTCACGTACTCTGAATCCCTGATATATCTCGTGGTCGCGGTCGGGACAGCAGCTCTCCTCTGCCCGATATTGTCGTTCTGGGGCAGCATGAGGCCGAGATATTCGATTGCCGCAGGCTCGCTCTTCGTGGGCATTAATTACGGATTGTTCCTGATGCTGGACGGATACGCGCTCCTGATACTGCCTGGAATTTTCTTCGGCTTTTACATAGTATTCTTCTGGATACCATACAATGCCCTGCTCTTACGCCAGACCAGCCAGAAGAACCGCGGTTTCATAATCGCTTTCACGTTCTTTATTTATCCGTTGATTGCGATAATAATGCCAGTTCTCGGCGGCTCGATAATCGAGCAGCTGGACTACTTCGTGGTTTTCTCCATCGCATTCGGCATCCTCATCGTGACCTCGGTCATCGCACTGGCCAGCAGAAATCTCCTGCGCGGTAAGCTCAGGGTCGGAATCAGCATCAAGTGCATCGGGAGATCGCTCAGCCGGGCCCTGTTCTTCGAGGGACTTCTAGAGGGAGTTCACTGGTTCGCACTGCCCCTGTTGGCCTATCAGTTCGCAGGCGGAGAGTTCAAAACAGGCATTTTATTCTCCATGTTCGCGCTCGTCGGCACCTTTGCCAGCCTGATAATCGGAAAGGTCTCGGACAGGACGAAGAACCGGATTCTCTGGATAAAGATCGGGGCTGCCGGAGCCATTCCCGGCCTGATAATCGCCGGCCTCTCCGAGCCGCTGGACTCGATTGTGATATTCATAATAGGAATGGCGATTTACAATTTCTTCATTCCCCTGGTATGGGTGTTCCTGATGAGCCATGCAGGCGACGTTTGCGGAAAGAGATACGGCCCCGCGATGCTCACCCGCGAGTACATGCTGAATGCCGGCAGGGCGCTGAGTGCCGTGGCCAGCATTTACCTGCTTTTCCATGTAGGAATCGGGCCGGTGCTTGCGCTATCATCAATATTTTTACTCGGTGTTGTGACTATCCGTGAGTAAAATGGTCAGAGTTCCTCTGGCTCTTTCTCGCGCTCTTCCTCTGCCGGTTCCTCTTCCGCTGGCTCCTCGCCATCGGAAGTCTCTTCCGCTGGTTTCCCACCATCGGAAGTTTCTTCGGCGGGAGTTTCTTCGACAGGAGCATCGTCCGAGGATTTCTCAGATGTTGCTTCTTCAACATCTGGCTCTTCTGTTTTCTTCTCCTCCGGAGCTTGTTCTTCCGGAGGGGACTCCTCCGGAGCATCGCTTGCCTCTTCAGCGGCCTCCGGCTCTTCTTCCTTCTTCGTATAATCCTCGACGAACCTGATGGCCTTGAACTCCATGTGCTCCCTGAGGTCCCCGACGACCCTGTATTTCATGACGAACCAGTTCTGGTCGTACTTGCAAATCTCGGGCAGTGTAATCTCCAAAACGTCACCGCCGGCCTTAACCTCGAAACCCTCGGAATCGCCGTAGTCCATCGCGATGATGGCAAGTGCCCTTTCCTCGTCGTTCTTGGCCTTCCCGATAACGGTGTACTCGTAGCGCACAGTCTTACCTGCCAGTGGTTCATTAAAATCTATTCTCACTCTTCCGGAGGTAGCAGTGATTATTGTTCCAACTTTATTCTTGAAAGATACTCTAATGCCTGGTATCGGATCAATCTTTTGCTTTTCGAATTCACGAATCGAGTGAATTTCAACCTTCGTTGCATCCCAGTCGCCAGCACCATCTTCAGGAGGAATCTCGACAACCTGCTTCTCGCCAACAGTTGCCTTGCCGAACGAGGCATCCAGTCCTTGATTTCGACCTGCACCCACTATTGTGTTCAATGGAATATACTTATTCTTCTCGTCCCAGATTTCCTTTTCCTTCGCCAGCTCTTCGTTCGTAGTATCGAAAAGGTCCTCCGAGCCGTCCTGATTGATTATCCAGGTGTCGTACTCGACAGTGATCATGTCCCCGTCCGCGACTTTCTCTTTCTTCGCACTTGCTTTGGGCGCTTCATCTTTGGTCTTCTCATCCTCTGCCATGGCATTGCCTCCACTGGGAAGTTTACTTCCACCGGGAAGTTTACTTCCACCGGAAGTAGGTCTCGGCAATTGCTATTCCCTATTAAACACTTTTGTTGATTTTGCTTTGAAATGACCCGCCCCAGCCGGTGGGTGGGCCCCCTGCCAATTATTTGTACCCGCCCCGTCCTATTCCTGCTCCTCCCACCCTTCCGCAGCTCTCTAGCTCGTGCCCTTCCCCCCACTCACCAGCTCGCTGCGGCTGGCTATCCTTCGGTTCGCTTCCCACCCTAGACAGTTCACACTCCCCCCACCCACCGCTCCTGCGTTGGCCCACCCCATTCAATTCTGCCGCCCCCCACCCTTGCGCCACACCGCTGGACATCTTTCGGTTCGCTTTGCATCCCGAAAGATAATTTGGTGCCAGTAACACAAAATTGGCGCCCATCCCCCCGCGTCCTGCTCGTGGCACTGGCATTTTTACAGGACGGGCAGGGTTGGGCATAAACATTATATAAAGAAAGGGATTATGCGCCAGAAGTATGAGTGTCAGGTGGGTTA
>DAOVGM010000082.1 GCA_030672365.1 Methanomassiliicoccales archaeon | reverse complement strand
AGCACAAATACATCTGCACAACTCAATAATTCAGGAATTTTATTATGAGGAAATTCTCCGAGGAATAATATCTTATCATTAACCTCTCTGGCTTGTTGTTTGTACGAAGCTTCTTCTTTTCCTCTGCCGACAAACGCGAGAATCGAATTTGGCAGTTCCTTATGTAAACTCTTGAACGATTCAATGATAATGTCCAGTCTTTTGTCTTTCCTCAAACGACCAACGTACATGATGATAAAATCATCTTCGGAAAAGTTGTATTTCTTCCTCATCTCTGCTCTATTCAATGGTTTGAATAATTGTGTATCGACACCTACAGGGATAATTGAAATTTTTCCCTCAATCTTCGGAAATCGTGAAGAATAAATTTCTTTTGTGCTTTGATCAACAGCTATTATTTTGTTTGACCTTTTAAGTGTGAACGCTTCAATAATAGCCCATATTTTGCCAATCAATCGCCCCCTCTTACTTCTCACAGCTTTGATACTGTCACCATGTAAAACTGATACGAAAACACAGTTCTGTGAAGAGAATAAAAATGGCAATAAGTACACAGGAGATTGTGCAAAGAGTATGGCATTCTTGGTTTTTTTGGCAATTTTCCTGCACTTAATAAGAAATCGAAAATCATTTATCGGATTATGCGATACAGAAATCGCTCCTTCGATAGAACGGCCAGTTCCTAAATATTTAACCTTGAATCCTCTTTCTTTTAATCCATGAAAAATGGAGAATGAATAAATTTGAGTACCACCAATCGTATTTTGGGAAAGCGGCGCATTGTTCACGATTAAAATATCTTTCATTTTTTCGTCACCAGGTAATCGCCGAGAACGAGATATTCAAGGCCGGAATTCTCAAATGTCCACAAAGCATCCTCGGCATTGCACACAATCGGATAACCGTGGATGTTGAACGAGGTGTTCAACATCCCACCGACTCCGGTTTGATTTTCATATGATTTTAAGATGTTATAATATTCAGGGTTCCAGTCCTTTTCAATTATCTGGGGCCTAATAGAATTGTCTGCAGGTTGAACGCCGCCTATTATTTCCTCTCGTTTTTCAGTGGAATCTGCTGCGAATATCATGTACTGGAATGGCATTTTTTTGGGATTGACCACATAGTCCGTTTCGCGTTCCTTAAGAATGACCGGGGCGAAAGGCATCCAGAAATCCCTTTTCTTAATCATCTGGTTGATTGTTTTCACGACCCCGAAATCTGAGGCATTAGCCAATATCGACCTGTTTCCCAGAGCCCTTGCACCGAATTCCATTCTGCCAGAACATCTAGCAACAATCTTGCCGTCTGCGATAAGCTCGCCGGCACGTTTTGAGATATCATCGCATTTTTCTGAATTTATCTCATTTTTTCGGGCATTGACAGCTTTTTGAATTTCATCGTCCTTAACATCTGGACCGAAAAATAATGGCCCTAAGGGAGGTATTTTCACATCACCTCCGCTCTCTCTTGTTTTTTCCGCGTAAACATGGAATGCGGCTCCGATTGAGTTGGAATCATCACCGCACGACGGAAATACGAAGAATTTTTCAACATCATCTAATTCAAGGATTTTTTTGTTGGCTTTCACGTTCATGAACGTTCCGCCGGCTGCTGCGATATTCTTGATTTTGGTTTTCTTCACGCACTCTTTTATCCACTTGGTCATGAGTTCTTCTGTGAAATGCTGGATGCCAGCTGCAATGTTGTCGAAACGCACCAATTCAAAGTCCTTTTTCAAGCGGGGATAGATCATAAAGGTCGGTTCCTTAATTTTCCTTTTAAAGGCAAGTGGATTAGCAGCATCCAGATCAAGATATTTGCTGTAAGTTTCGTAATACTGCATCCGTCGTTCTTCAGAAGCATAAGGAGCCATACCCATCAGTTTGTATTCATGCTCCAGAGGTATCATGCCCATCATGAAGGTGGTTCTCGAATAGATGTTTCCGATAGAATGGCCTTTTGGAGTTTCGACGATTTTAGTGAGGACCCCCTTTTCTCCAGTATAGACAGTCGAACAAAGCCCGTCTCCAGAGCCATCATTTGTCACTACAAGCACCTTTTCATCCCGCCAGGGGCTTCCGAAATAGGCGGCAGAGGCATGACACAAGTGATGGTCAACAAAAACAAGCTGGCTTTCTTTGAAACCTACGTTTTTTATGCTCTTCAACCGGTCTTCTTTTCTTTTCTGTTTGTAAACAGTGTAAATGGGAGTATACTTCAGCAGGTTCTTTACCTTGCCCTTCATTTGAGAGTCTTTTCGGTAAAGGTTAAGATGCTCTTTTAAGTCAAAGGGTTTGGCGACATGCAAACCGGCCATGGCCAGATAATCAATATCGTGGGGTGAAAGATTCTCCACCTTGAGGATAAATTCCACTGCTTGAGACGGGAATCCAGTATAATTTTTCTCTCGGCGCAACCTTTCCTCCTGAATACACCATTTAATGATGCCATCTTCAAGTAAACAAACAGAAGCGTTATGACCTTCGTGAACACCCATTATCTTCATTGTAACACCTCTTACTAATCAGACGCTCTCATTTAATATTTCTTCTATTGTATTTACAATAAATTCAGTTACATCAATCCTATCATTCAACATGATATTTCGTAGTTGATTCCAATGTTCTTGTGCATTTTTATTTTTAATTAGTTCTATGGCCTTGTCAATTGCTTTTTCAGGGGAACTAAACGAGTTCAAAAGTCCATAATGGTCTTCAATGTGATTGCAATAACCGACCCGTCGATCAAATGTGTTGTATCTTACAGAAGGCGTTCCTAGGACCGCCGCTTCCATTGACATTGCCTGGCTATCTCCCACAAATAAATTTGCATATGCTAGTGCATCATGCATTTTTTCAGGAGATAAAGGAAATTGATATTGAGATAATTCAGGGTCATCGATTTCTGATGACATATACACTTTGCAATGTGGACTAAGTCTATCAATTAATTTTTTAATCTCACCTTTTTGAAAACCTTTTTGTCCGATGTCATGAACCGCTTTCCATCCAACAAATCTCAAAATAGCATAGTTATCTCCCAATTCATTTTTCACGGCATCATCCGGTTCAAACCGATTTGGATGCAAATATGCCAGTTCTTTATAACTCTTGTATTTTTTCCATCGTTTGACCTTTAACCCTCGAGTAAATGTATCCGGTGTGCATACAACATCTGCAAACTTCGAATAAAGTTTGATTCCCGGTTCATCTTCACCATCCTCAAAAACAATTGACTGTTTATTAAGCATTTTTGAAACTTGAGCAACATAGAAATTACCTGAACCACCAATAAGCAAATCTGGCTCTATCTTTTTTGAATATTTATTCAATGCTTTTAGAGTAGCCATAATCTCCCGTGCTTTGCCAAGTCCAGACCTTTTTTTTGTCAAAACAAAGTAATCAAGACCAGAGTGTTCTAAAAGCTCTAGAGCCATCTCTTTTGGCTTGGCAGTGATAAACACCTCGTGACCGTTATTTTTCAATTCTTTGATTGCATATTTGAAAAAATGAACTTGCGCCGGATGCCCGATGTCGAACAGAATTCTCATTTAGCCCTCCTCTTCAACATCCTTTTACCGATATTTTTCACCTTCTGGCTCACCAGCTCTCTCGCCCATTCCCCTTTGCCTTCTGTCCACCTCTGTGGATGGGTGAGGATCATCAGCTTGTCAAAGGACTGGCTCTCGATGATGTCTATCAATTCATCTGTTGTTTTGATACGTGTCGCGATGTTGTCCTCTACGCAGTCGTCGATGGCACTGGCTTCACCGTCCCAGCATCTGCTGGTATCTGTGTAATAAGCAACAGATTCGAAATCGACGGAGATGTATGGCTCTCCCCGAATTCCGAAGTCGCGAAAATCATAATGAGTCCAGAGGTCTAAATTCTTCCAGGGCTTCAATGGGCTTCCGTGCATGCAGATAGTCTGGACGTCCGCAACCTTTCTGATTTCACTAAGTTCATCTTCGAATATCTCAATTGCCCTGCCTATGTCACCGCTGGCTTTATCCACAACTTCATAATGAAAGCCGATTTCATGACCCATTTTCTCGATTTCCTGAATTATCTCGGGCACAAACACGTCATCCATCATTCTGAAATAATAGGAAGAGCGGATTCCCAGCTCCTTTTCAAGTTGTGCGACCTTCAGTGAACGCTCCGGATACTTATCAACATCGTGACGGAGTATAGCCAGATGCCCATTCTTCTTCTCGATTTGGAGAAAATCCACAAACCTTTGGACATCATAGTTTCGAATCAATGCCTGACACAATTTCTCGTACTTGGCCAGTGTGAAATCTGATTCCATGTTTTACCACATCTAGTACTGGAATGTATATTATACCTGTGACTATATATAAAACATTGGGTCAAACTAAGCCAGCTTAGTTTGACATCTTAGACTGACATATCCCAACGATCCTCTCCCCCGCCTTCCCGTCTCCAAAGGGCGTCTCTGTTGTCGGCACTGGGGTGTCGAGGTTCTCGTTGAGGAGGGCCAGTATGGTGGTGGGGTCGGTTCCGCCGATTATCGCGTGGCCGCTGTCTACAGCCTCCGGCCTCTCCGTGTTCTGCCTGAATACGATGACCTTCTTGGCGATTGATTCCGCGGTGGCTTCCTCCTGGATGCCGCCCGAATCCGTGAGAATGAGCCCGGAATGCCGCATAAGGACGATAAAGTCGAAATAGCCGACCGGTGGGAGGAGGGTGACGTTCGAAGAGCCGGAAAGGCCCTCGTACATGCCGAATTCCTTCAATCGCTTGACAGTTCTGGGATGAATCGGGTACACGATCGGCATCGGGGCATTCTGGCAGATATGGACAAGCCCTTTCAGAACCTCCGGGTCGTCGACGTTCTCGGCCCTGTGAGCTGTGACAAGAATGTACTCGTCCGGCGCCTGCTCCAGAATGCTCGAATTTTCCTCGGCCAGCGGTGCATAGAGGTTCGCGGAATCGATGACCGTGTTTCCGGTCATGTGAATCTCGCCCCAGATATGTTCGTCCTCCAGGATTTTAACTGAGCCCGGCGTAGGAGCGAACAGCAAATCCGAGATGTGGTCTGCCACTCGTCTGTTATACTCCTCCGGCATTCGCTTGTCGTAGCTTCGGAGGCCGGCCTCGACGTGCCCCACAGTAATTCCCAACTTGACGCCGGCCAGTGCTCCTGCAAGAACAGTGTTGGTATCACCCTGGACAAGTACAATAGACGGTGGAAAATCCATGAAATCCTTTTCCAACAGCATCATGGCCTTGGCGGTCTGCTCCGACTGGCTGCCTGAACCGACTTCCAAAAATGCGTCCGGCCTGGGCAGTTGCAGGTCGTCGAAGAAGTTCTCAGAGAGGTTCTTATCATAATGCTGGCCTGTGTGAACTATCCTGTAGTCCATGTCCTTGGCCTTCAGGGCTTCGACAACAGGGGCCATCTTTATGATTTCCGGCCTGGTGCCCAGAACAACGTCCACTGTCATTAATGGCAATAGACAAACACTAGTACATAACTATTTCCGTCCTAGCCAGCATTTTTAAATGAGAGATTCATATCCGTTGATGAGCAAAATGAAGATTATCACGGTCGTAGGAGCGAGGCCGCAGTTCATAAAAGCGGCACCGGTTTCCGCAGAACTCAGAAAAAGCCATGAAGAGATAATGATACACACCGGCCAGCACTATGATGACGAGATGTCGGATGTGTTCTTCAGGACAATGGGAATACCTGAGCCCGATTATAATCTCGGGGTCGGAAGCGGAAGTCATGCATGGCAGACCGCCAAGATGATGCACGGCATCGAAGAGATCTTGGTCGATGAGCAACCGGACCGGGTGATTGTGTATGGTGATACAAATTCCACACTGGCTGGTGCGCTGGCTGCAGTCAAGGAGCATTTTCCGGTGGCTCACGTTGAGGCAGGGCTGAGGTCTTTCAACATGAAGATGCCGGAAGAGGTCAATCGCCGCTTGACAGACCACGTTTCGCAGCAGCTGTTTTGCCCGACCCAGACTGCCGTCACGAACCTGAAGAACGAGGGTATAACCGAGGGTGTACACATGGTCGGCGACGTGATGCACGACGCCGCGCTCATGTTCGGAGATGTGGAATCGGATATTCTTGAGCAATTGAACCTTGAGCCAGACAATTTCTATTTACTGACCGTCCACAGGCCTTCAAACACCGACAGCGAGCAAAACCTTCGCTCAATCTTCAACGCACTGGATGGACATGAGACCGTGTTTCCGGCGCACCCGAGAACCTCGAAGCTCATGGCACAATATGGCCTGAAAACGCCGGAGAGCATAAAGATCATCAAGCCAGTAAGTTACATCGAGATGCTGGAGCTAATCAAAAATGCCAGAAAAATATTGACAGACTCAGGCGGTATGCAGAAGGAGGCTTACTTCTTCGGCACGCCCTGCATAACTCTTCGAAAAGAAACGGAATGGGTGGAGACGATTCAGGATGGCTGGAATGTACTGGCCGGGGCGGATTGCGAGAAGATCCGCGATGCCATTGAGAATTTTGAACCCTCGGGAGAGCGCGGAACAAGTTACGGCGACGGTGAAGCCAGCAGAAAAATTGTAGAAATTCTATCACAATCGTGATTTGTGAACCGAAGCGATAACGTCGCGAATCAGCTTACCGGCCAGGCTCGCGGTGTTGCCGTTGTCGTAAGGCGGGCAGACCTCCACAACGTCCAGACCCACAATTTGACCGCTCAGATGCCGCAAAATCTCCCTGACCATGTACGGGGTCATTCCGTACGGCTCCGGAGTGCCCACGCCAGGCGCAAAAGATGGGTCGAGGGCGTCCATGTCAAGTGAAACATAAACTCTGCCAGACAATTTCAGTTTATTGAAGAGATCATCGCGTCCGCACATGACTGCGTCCTCAGCCGTGATGTAAGCCAGACCGTCCTTCTCGGCAGCAACAGCCTCCTCCTTGCACATCGAGCGAACGCCGACAGCCAGCACCTTCTCGACACCCACTATCTCCGAGATCCGGCGAATGGCGCAGGCGTGGCTGTTCTTGTTGCCCTCGTACTCGTCGCGGTAATCCAGATGCGCATCCAGAACCAGGACGGAATCCGGCTTCAGGGCAGAGACAATAAGCGGAGAAATCGAATGCTCCCCGCCTATAAAAATCGGAAACTGGCCGGTCAACTTCGAAACAAAATTGCCGATGTCCCGGTGACCAATATCGCCGGCGTCGTGAATGGCGATGTCTTCCAAATCAACATCCAGGTCAAAAATATAAGTCTCGAAGTTCCACGATTCTTCTCTAATCTTCTCGGGAGCCAGCCCCGCCCCCGACCTGTGACTGGCAGTCTCGTCCAAAGGTACACCGAATATCACGAATTCGGCGTCGGAGAAAGAAGAATCGGCATCAGCGAACTTTCGGGACATGTCTAGACTCTGGTGATCTTCTTGCGTTCCATGGCGACCAGATACTGGACCTCGGCCCCCGCCTCAAGTTGGCCGGCAAACTCACTCGGAATCGGGACGTTGAAAGTTTCATAGGTCACCATGTCCATCAGCTGGACCTCGTCGCCCATTATGGAAACGACCTGCGCGCTTCTCTTGTCAATTATCGGCACCCTTATCTTGTCCGTGACGGAGTAGGTTACCTTCCTCTTCTGGCCGTCGAACAAGCCCACAACGTCTATCATCGCCTTCGCGGCACCGTGCTTGCCCGGTTTGGATGTGGACATCGATAAAATCTTGCATGGCTCGTCGTCCACCAGCATGTATCTGTTCGGTTTCAAAGTCCTGACTTCAGCCTGTCCCCAAGACATAATAATCCCGATGGGACAAACCCTTCCTGTATAAAAAGAATAACGGACACCCTGCTATTGACATGCCTCGTTTCCAAGGGCGGAGATGTTCAAACTTTTTGATCCCGCCTTCCGGCCCCCCGCCATGCTGGCACATCGCTGATACCCACCCCGGCTGGAGCATAACGGAGGCCACGGTGGTTCAAACATTGACACAAAGCACGCACAACCCGTCGACGCATGATTTATATACCACCAAGGGTAATGCCATTATGCCAGGAGACGGTGAGCAGCTAACGGTAGCCGAAGTTCAAAACCGAGGCAACTGAGGAAAGTCCTCCCTCCCAGGCTCGATATTGGGGCCTGAAACATGGATGACCGGGGCAATCCGGTATGCTTAGAGGCATGGCAATGGCGCAGAAACGACACAGCCTGGTCAGAGCGATGATGGGTCTGTCCCTGAGCTGCGACGACCAGGATTTGATGAAACGGCGAATCCCTTCCGGTGCAAGTCCAAATACAGTGGGACGCTAAGTCGAATGCTGCTTAGAAACAGAAGGAGGCTTACTACCATCACCTGGCACACAACTTTAATTCCAGACGACACATTTTTCTATCTTCAGAACATTGCAATGACCGCGGGGACGGCATTTGGAAACGACTATATTATCAGAGCCAGCGTTCGTCGGGCGTGACGAGGAGCTGATATTACTCAAAGGCCATCTAGACGGGGTAATGTCCGGCAAGGGCTCCGCAATCTTACTGTCCGGAGAAACGGGTATCGGAAAAACGAGACTGGTCGACGAGTTCAAAAAAATCGCATGCCGGCAAGGCGTGAAAATTCTCTCCGGTGTGGCGGTTTCCGACATAGTCCACCCGTTCAGAATTTTCTCGGACCTGCTCAAGGATGAATTGAGTGAACCACTTATCCAACAGCAGGAATATGCCGCATTTTCATCGACACTGGCCGTCAACCGCGCAGGTCTGCTTGTGGCGCAGACCGCCTCGGAGGACGACGAGCTGGACGCGGACATATTCTCGGGGATGCTGTCTGCCATTCAGAACTTCGTCCGTCAATCTCTCGACAGTGCAGGTGTCCATCAAAAAGGGCTCGGGCGGCTGGAATACGGCAACCGAAAAATCCTGATAGAGCAGGGCCAGGAAATCTTTCTCACCGCGATATTCGAGGGCAGGGAGCACCCCGACATGAAGCGAATTCTGAGGAGAACGCTCGATGAGGTCGAGGAGAGGTACGAGGAGAGACTGGGTGCATCCGACGGAAAGGTCGAGGACGTGGGCTTCATCCAGGAAATAATTGCCCCGCTGGCCGAAGAGCGATTTTTGGTAAAGCGCGACCTCGAGGGAATGAGGTTGCAGACTGAATGGTACAAGATAGCCGACCGCATTCTCAATCTGCTGGCTTCCGTTTCGGACACCACACCCCTTACGGTAATTCTCGAGGACCTGCACTGGGCTGACGATTCGTCCCACTTCGTCCTCAACTATCTGGCCAGGAACATCTCCCAATCCAGAATACTCATCTTGGGGACCTGCAGGCCGGGGGACAGCGACTCCCTCCAAACCACAACCGAAAACATGCTGGCCGAGGGAATTGTCGATATTCATTCCCTCGAAAGACTTGGGCCGGAAGGCGTCGGCTCGATTGTCGACAGCATGTATCCGAACAATGAGTTTTCCGACTCGCTATTCCAAAACCTCACCAGCCAGTCGGCCGGCAACCCGCTGTTCGTCATCGAGATGCTGAGACAGATGTTCGACGAGGGCAGCATTCGCCGGGAGAACGGCGGTTTTGTGCTGGCCAGCGAGAATTATTCGATTCCGAACAGC
>DAOVGM010000079.1 GCA_030672365.1 Methanomassiliicoccales archaeon | reverse complement strand
AACTATATCATTGACAGCACACTTTCCAATGCTAGCGGCTTGCTTCCGAAAGTTGAAACCGTTGGCTGGGAGGTTTTGGTCGATTGGGCGGAAGAAGGGCAGTCCTTTGCAAGAGATGAGGATGGAATGGATTACGACAATATCGTGCCGGGATCCCAGAGATTATTTATAAGTTTCCCGCCTATTAACGAAAATGTCATTGAAAACGCCGCAGGCTCTGAAACCGAGGCGTATCTACAGAATGGAATAGCATTAGAGAATGGAGTAGCACAGTTCCACTCCCTGTGGAAGACCTCATATTTCGAGAACAGAAGTATGGTCTACAATACGACTTTACTAGATTGGACGGTAGATCCCTGGTGGTTTTATCTCCCAAATGGAGATATAATAGATGAGGACGTCTCATTATATGCACCTACTGAAACGGCGCCGTGGCCCTTAGTGAACCCAGCCAGTTACACGCTGAACTACACGACGGGCAAGATTACAGGGTTGGACGCACCCGACGATAGCGGTTATGAGTACGGCGCATTCTATAATTATACTCAAACTCTAGTCGAAGGGTGGCATTATACACTCGACAACACAACAAGGGAAATAACAATAATTGATCCATATCATGTCGATAAGGAGATTGTCAACACACCGACTCCGGTTGGTGGTCAATCGATCTTCTTTTTGGATTACGGAAACGTTAGTGATTACACACTGACCTGCTGGAATTCAACGGCTGATTCTAACTTTACAATGAATGATACAGCTGCCCCAGGGAAATACAATTATACTTTGAATACCACAAACGGTGTTATCACATTAAGCGGGTGGACACTTAGTTCCTCCGATATGATTAACGCAACTTACAAATGTTCTATTATAGGGCCTGGTGACACCGTTACAGCTAATTATACTCCTAGTCGGGAGATGAAGGAAAATATAGATTATGCAATAAACTACATGACTGGAGATATAAGATTCACTAATCCCAATCTGGCCGATAACGAGACACATGTGAAAGGCGCCGCGTGGGATACGAGTTGGGATGGAGATATAAGATTCACCTTGAACCACACTACAGTCCTCAATTACACGCTTTACTTCTGTAACGCCACTGTCTGGCGCGAGATGAGCGTCTCCTCTGAGCCGGCGAATCTAACCACAGAAAACTACAACTACACGGTAACGGGGGATGGGGATGTAATACTCGGATGGAATGCGACCGACGACGATCGGTTCCACGTTTTCTATAACTACACCGCCCTCAAGGTGGGCGATAAAATCGCTGCCGCCTATTCGTACTACACCTATCGTGTGGATTACAAAACAGGCAGAATATATTTCACCGAGCCATTGGCTCCTGGTGAGACCATCACAGCAAACTACACGTACGGAAGCGTCAGAACCATTCCCGTAGTAGTGAATGTCGCATCGGATAAGCCGAAATTCGACTTCGGAGGTCCGAACACGTATAATGTCACCGATGAGATTGTGCTTGTGGCTAACGGTGACGAGAGGTCAGCCCGGCTTACCCATAACTGCATTCTGGAAGACAGTTATGAGATTTACAGAAAAAGGAATGATACGGATTTGTCATTACTCAGGGAGTATGGTGAGGTAGAAGACGGAATGATCCTCAACAACATGCATATGGTAGAGGGGGATATAGTACTCGAGGCCGAGGGCGGTGAGACCTTTGCCCTCCTTGAATACGGAATAAACGAGACTGAGGAAATCGAACTATACACATATACGATATATTACAACGGTACAGAGCTAAAGGGCGCTCTAATTGGAGAAGTTTATGATAATTGGACTACAGATTACATAATAGATCTCACAACGGGAAAGATATATTTCAGTCCTGACAGGAAAAACGAAACAGTTGTGGAATCAGCCACGGACGGGGAAACCACCTTCTATCTCGACTTCGGTAACGTGATATGGACGGAGTTGTTGTTTTACAATGTAATTGCTGGCGAGATCAAGATGAACAACTCGGCCCAACCTGGCAGATACAACTATACGGTCAATGAAACAACGGGAGAGATAGCATTGAATGGATGGGCGCTAGCTGCTGGAGACGATATAAACGCGACTTATGACTACAGTTTCTGGGACTACAACGGCACTTTGCATCCCGGTGCCGTCATTACCGCGGATTACACTTATTTCGATCCGACGATTACCCGCGCGTGGCTTCCTCATGATAATATTTTGCCTGGATCCATTGGTCTAAAGAAGGGGCTATCTGAATATACTGAATATAACTTGAATCTCGACACAGGCGAAATAACTTTTTTAAAGGGTGGTAATGAAGCCCCGATTGGATCGGCAGTCATAACAGGGTCCTATTCTTACGGACATTATACCTTAGATAAAATAACAGGTGAGATAACGTTCAAAATTACGGAGATTGATAATGAGACATATCTCCCAACGGTAGAAACAGACAGCTTCTCGTTGGGTTATAGTCCAGTATATAATTCAACACTATATTACTATAACTCTGCAATAGGCTGGGAAAAAATGATGCCTAATGATGAGGCTGGGAAATACAATTATACAATTGACGGACCAAATGGAACAATATCACTGAATAATTGGAATGTATCCTCTGGGGACGCCGTACATGCATTTTATAATATCACCAGATTAGCTCCAGGTGACGAGATAATTGCGAATTACGGGTACCGTGACGGCGGAAAGAGATTATTCAATACAAACGCTCTGCTCGGCGGTGGGGGCTGGAGATTCTATTATGTCGAAATACCCGACGCTGGCCTCTACAAAGATCCAAATACGAAACTCTTTGTGAACCTCACATGGGACACTCCGGGGTCTGATATCGACATCATGACATTCGGACCTGGCATTTGGAAGGATTGGAAAAAAGCAACAGAAGATGAAAATTTCGCATCTGATAGATACGGACCACAGATACTACAGAACAATGGTGGAAGCATGGGACTTGCCACGTTCTTCACGGTCACGGGAGGTCCCCAGGAATACTCGATCTCCGAACTTTCGCCAGGTTTGAACGTAATCGGACTGCATAGTCTCTTGATGAACGCCTCTACCTTCGAGAGCATTCAGGGGCAGGTGGGCAGCTTCCATATCAGTACGGACAAGGTCAAGGTGGTCTCTAATGAATTGAGCGGAAGTGCCAATATCAGTGCGGTCAGCGACCTGGATTTGGAGGGACAGCTGGGGGTCCAGGCGGCAGGCCCGTCCTCGCCAGTATTTTTGGAGGACCAGATTGTGTGGCAGAATGACAATAAATGGAACTATGGTGACGATTACTCCCGATTTCTACAAGCTTATAACAAAAGTTATGCGGATTATATTGCCTCATGCAAACAAAATACCATTCTTATTGAATTAAAAGATTGTTTAATATTCGACGTACACATCTGGGCTGATGTCCCGGATCTTGACTTGGGCATATTCTATGACGAGAATGGAGATGGTCAACCCTTAGGTTCCGAACATGTACAAAGGTCTGCAACAGCAGGGTCAGATGAACAAGTTACGATTATCGGTCCACCGGATGGGACATACATAATCGTAATAGCGGGTTATCTTTTAAATACAGACCCTGACTACTATAATATTGCCATAACCACAGTTCAAGGGCTCGGATTCGCGGCTGAGGGGATCGGTGAAGATACGTCGCCAGATGAAGTTAACGTATTCACGTCGGATACTCCATTGCCCGCTTATACAGTAGGAGAAGTTGGCTTATCTTGGGACCTAGATGCAGTGAAAGAAGGCGTGACTCAGCTTGGGGCGATGTATATAGGCCCAGGTGACGGACCACTATGCTACCTTATGCCCATTGAGCTTGACTTTGATTTCACCGAACCTGTGATATCGGGCGAAACTCCTACTGAAGGGGCACTAGTTAGGGAAAAGACGCCCTCCATTTCGGCTGGGTTCGATGATAGTGAGAGAGGAGAGTTGGTCGGTTCAAGTGGGAAGATATATCTTGACGGAACAGACATCACACCACAGAGCAGCATAAACGTGCCTTTTGAGGAGGATGTAGGTGGAGGATATCCGATGGGTACAGTGTCGTATACGCCGCTTGCACCTCTCGAGGAAGGTGGACATGTCGTGGAAGTGCACATCAGCGACCTCGCAGGAAACGAGGCAATCCGTTCATGGGCATTCACTGTCGACACCAATGCGCCGGGACTGGATATAGAATCCCCATCGGACGAAGTGACCTACGTCAACACAGATAGTATACTCGTGAGTGGCAGAACCGAAACAGATGCTGAATTGAATTTGTTCGGTGTATCCACAAGCGGAATCGAGCAAAAGTCTGACGGTAGCTTTATGGCTATAGTCACACTAGCAACTGGCGAGAACATTCTTAGGTTAACGGCCACGGACGCCGCTGGCAACAGTGTCGAAATTCAGCGAGAGATCATATTGGACACGGAGGCACCCCAGATCGATGCTGTGAGAACTAGCTATGGCAAATTATTGACCAACAAGCCCAACACCGTTATTATCGGAGAGGCCAGTGAATTAGGGTCGATGCGGATAAAGTCTGAAGCAGTATCAGTCAACAGTGACGGTACTTTCGAGCATCCTGTAGTTCTCAGCGAGGGCGTGAACGTGTTCCATCTGGAGTTCACAGACCTTGCCGGCAACAGTGTCGAGGATTGGTTAAACGTCACACTCGATACGGTGGCACCTGAACTCGTTCTTGACGATGCAACCGCTGAAACGACAGAGGAGACTTACACTATCGCAGGTCATACCAGTGAGGATACGGAATTATTGTGTGTGAATGGCAAACATGTGATAGTGGATTCTGACGGTAACTTCAACAGATCGATGCTCCTTAGCTACGGCCGGAACACGGTGGTAATAGAGGCCAAGGACAACGTAGGCAACGTAATCGAGTTGAGGCACACCGTGGAATACGTTCCGGATTACGGCACCAGCAATGCCGCAATCGGCATGATGATCATTCTTCTGATTGTGGGACTGATAGTCGGTTTCTTCATAGCAATGAAACCCTGGAAGGAGAAGCCTGAGCCAGTAGAGCAGGAAGAGATGCAGCCTGACGAAGACGTGGGCGAGATTTCCGAAGACCTAGAGGGCGGAGATGCCGCCGAGGAAGGTGAGGTTTCGGAGGGTGAAACGCCGCCTGACGAAGAAGCCATGCCGGACGAGGACATGCCTGAAATGGATGAGGATGAAGTGTCAATGCCCGAGGAGGACATGACATCCGAGGAGATAGGCGATGACCTTCTGGACGAGGAAATGTCAGAGGAGCCGGAAGTGTTAGAGGACATGGACGAGACGGCACCCGAGGATGAAATCACGGAGATGTCCGATGATGGTATTGATGATATAGAGTCAAAAACCGAGATGGAAGACGTTGAACCTGAGCCAGATGTTGAGGCCGCCGTGCCCGAAACAGACGCAGAGACCGAAGAAATTTTGGAAGAATCAGAGCCAGATGCCGAACAGATTGAGGATGCAGAAGCCCCTGAAGAGGACGTCCCCATAATTACGAAACTCAAGGAAGCCTATGAGTCGGGCAAGATTTCCCAGGAACTCTACGAGAAAAACCTGAGAAGACTACAGGGCCAGTAGTAGTAAATCGAAAATGTCCGGTGCTCGGGTAGCCCAACTGAGATGTCCTAGGTTCTGGACTGTCTTGGAAAAAACGGCCGGACAGCGTGGGCAGAATGACAATCATGTGGGGGATGGGCAACCCTCCGGTTACTATCCCTTCTTTTTCTTTTTTTCCTTCTCCCCTTCTGTCGGCCCTTCTTCCTCGCCCTCTGCGGGCTCCGCTCCAAAATCAATCTCTTCTTCCTCTTCATCGGGCTTTACTTCCGGTGCGTCAGGGTCCGCTCCAAAATTGATTTCCTCTTCTTCGCCTTCCTGTGCTTTCGGAACTTCTGGCCCCAGAGACTCTTCCATAACGGTGATGTACTTCGGCGGGACATCATCTGTAAGATAAACCGTGGTGCCGGCCTTTTTCACGACAAGGCCGTCTGCAATCATCGTTTTGGTGTCAATCCTCATGATCACCGGGAAGGGGTCGCGGACGCGTCCGGCCTCCATCGCATTCTCGAAGGCCTTGCTGAGGTGCACGTGCTTCCTGTCGGAGGGCTTGAGGCCGGTCTCCATCAGGATGTCCAGCTCCTCTTTTGTCGACGGGTAGAAAAGCTCATCCGGAATGTCGCGGGTGGGGAGGTCGAGATCGACGTCTATCGAGTGCGCGTACGTTGCCCGAATTTTGCCGTCGCGGAATTGATACCGTCCCTTTGGGTCGGTATCAATCATGGCCAGTACGTGATGTGACCTGAGCCACCGGAAACGCTTCTGGCGTATCTGGACGGCCTCTAAGAAGCCATTCAGGTCCACCCAGCCGTTTCCGTCCATCTCCAAATTATATCGCTCGGGGAAGTGGCGGAGAACTCCGGCCATCGTCCTTCCCAGTATGTCCAGCTCCTCTTGATTAAGGAGAAATCGTCCTTTTTCACCGCAAATCGGGCATTCTTCTGATCTAAAATAGCCATGGGTCCTGCATTCTCTAAGCATATGCAGCCCTCCTTACGTCCGTCTATAAGCTTTGAGATAATTAATAACTTTTGGTTAAAATTATCAAAGTTTTACCAGATTGGTTGCCTGGGGTCCCTTTTCGGATTCTTCGATTTCGAATTCGACTTCGTCGCCTTCCGTAATGTGGACACCTTCCGGTATCGCTGTCTTGTGGACGAAGACGTCTTTCTCGCCTTCTACTTCTATGAAGCCGAAGGACTTCACGGCATTATACCATTTTACTGTACCTTTCACTTGAGTCACCTCCTCAGAAGCGAGGTCTGACTTAACTGGTCTTATATTGGCCCATCCCTATAAATTACTTTGCCATGAATCAAACACTCATTTCGACCGTTCCGACCGCGTAGAGCAGGGTGAGGGGGGGACGGGCTCACCCAGCGGATTGAATTGCGAAGCAAACTTTGCGTCAATTGCGCAAAGTTAACCTTCGGGATGCAGAGCAAATCGAAGGTTAGATTCAATCAAGCTTCTGGATGCGCAGCAGACAGAAGATTAGGACGCGGAAGGGTGGGGGGTGGCAGGATTGAATGGGGTGGGAATTAAAGGGAATGGTAGGAGGTTACACAACAGAACGGGGTGGGTTGAATGATTCTCAAACCCGGAAGTTCATCTCTCTGGAATGTCCTTCGAGCTCAAAACCGGCAAATCCAGCTCCTCGCAGAGCGCCCTCAATTCCCGCAATTTGGGCTTCGACATCCCTTTTCTGTGAAAGTACACCCCCTCGACGCCCGGCGTCTTCGCCACCGCCTGCCGGATCATGTCCGCGTCCAGCGATTCCAGGGCGTAGGAAGGGACCATGTGCCCGAATGATATCTTGTGAGAACCGGCCACGTCGGAGATGCGGGGCATGTAATGCCCCCCGCCGATTCCGACAGCCACGATGTCATCGTCCGTTCTCAGGGGCTCCGCCAGGGACAAGATGACCTCGGCAATGGCGCTTGCCGGCTCCTTCTCCGGCCAGGCACTCTCGTCGCTCCCAATCTCGATGAAGAAAAGGGGTGTCTCGAGGTAAGGGCCGTGATGCGTCGCCTCGAACGAAATCCCGAAATCAAGGTGGCCGGCTTTGTTTTTCAACTCTAGCAGGGCATGGGTCATTTTGCGTGGGGCTGTGGGCACAAGTTTGCCCGGCTGGCCGCCGAAATCGGCTGATGAGAAGTTGCCGAGTGGGTGAACGGTGAGAGTCCTCAAGCCGGATTTACTCCGATGGCGGGAGGCCACGACAATCAGGTCCGGCTGTATGCCGAGCTGCTCCCTGGCCTTTCTCCCTATGAAGTCGTAGAAAAGGTGAATCTCGTTGATTTCAATCATGAGGAACCGGCCGTTGCGGAGTGCGGGGTTGCCGTCGAAAGTGCCTTCCGGCTGCCAGTCCGCGAGTTGTAAGAGATGCTCGCGGATGTTCATGCTGGCCACGTCCTCGTTCGACGTGAGAATCAGGATCTCAGACATCCCAGCTCACCCTCTTCGAATAGTACTTGATGTCGTCGTGGCAGTGGTAACCCAACTTCCTGAAAAATTCGTGGGATTCGGCGCTCTGGTCCTCGATTAGGAGGGTTATGACGCAGATGCCTCGGCTGTCGAAGATGCGCTCCAGCTCTTTAACGAGGGCGGTGGCGATGCCCTGCCTTTGCATCTCTGGAAGAACAGCCAGACGGTTGATGTACCCCTTTCTTCCGTCGTAGGTCCCGACAACGAGACCGGCAAGCTGGCCGTCGGCAAATGCACCGAGCCAGAGTTCGGGGTCAAGTGTGATTTGCCTGGTCATATCCTCTTTCGAGTCCCTGCCTGCGAATCTCAGATGCAGGCCTGCCTTCTGCCAGATGTCGATTATTCGGTCGTAGTTCTCGAACGTGATAGGCCGGATTTCGAGATTCACTGGCTCACTCCCACTTGTTGAAGTGCTCGTTTGCCAGTGTTTGAGTTCTAAGGTTCACTGGCTCACTCCCACTTCATGACATATTCGCAGTACTCGTCGCCGTGTGGCTGGCACTTGGCCTGGGACACATTGCCCTTGGTCCTGGTGATCTCGAGCATGCCCTCCAGAGCACCCTGCCAGACAACGCAACTTTCGTAGATTATGTTCGTGTCCTTGAAAATTATCGTGGCGCGCTTGGACTTCTCGTCCGTCAGGACCGAGCAGGAACCGTAATTGAAGGTGTCCTTGTAATTCTCCTTGGCCTTCCTGAGCAGGAACTTGATGTTGGCAAACCTTACAACATGACTCAGCACACCCAGATTTTTCACGGTATAATTTCCCATCCTCGTGAGATACTCCATTCCCTTCTGGTTATGGACCCATTTCAAAATCGCTTCGTTGTGCTCCAAGGAATAGAATTTCTCTTCTTGGATTTCGTTCAACCTCATGCCGGTCTGGCCCTCGCACTCTGCCAGACCGTCGGCTCCCCACTGGTACCTTATGAATTTCATGTACCCCTTGAGGACGCCGCCCTTAATCTTCTGCTCTGACATTGTAACAGGTAGCCAAGTATGTTTCATACATTATAAATTGTGCGATAAATTTCGTATCATGCTGGCAAATCGCAGCGGACTA
Organism: Methanomassiliicoccales archaeon; assembly: GCA_030672365.1. Lineage (GTDB taxonomy): Archaea > Thermoplasmatota > Thermoplasmata > SG8-5 > JAGLSY01 > DAOVGM01. The sequence goes on along the minus strand of DAOVGM010000079.1, from coordinate 17,555 downwards.
TCTTTCGCGCTATCGGGCCGAACACCATATCCTTGATTGTTATCATATTTCGAATGCTGTAATCCTCGATAAGGGTCTTGTCAGTCATGTAGTCCTGCGTCTTCAGAAATTGAATTTTTCTGACGTTTTCGTCTTTGCAACTTTGAAAGGTCGGATAGACAGCCAGCATGAAGGATTCGAACTTCCTGGATATGAAAAATATCGTCGAGTCGTCCATAATTTCATCGGCCAGCTCTTCCGGGTCCGGCGGGTTGCTCGGGTTATATCTCAGATGGTAGAGGGATAGCACGTTGAAGCCCAGCAGTTTCATCGACGGTATTCTCATCGTTTTTATCAGACAGTCGGATACGAACTTTTTACGGACCGTCGCGATGGTGTGGCGGGACACAGGCAGCATTTCCCCGAGTGCGTGGTCGTTCAGTTCCGGGTTCTCGATGAGGGCACAGAATACCGTTCTCTCAGTCTGCGAAAGCTCAATTTTTTCTGTGCTCCCCGATACATCTGGCTCGTGTTTCTCGTCCAACTCTATCTCAAAGGTGCTTTTCAGGAGAGGCGCGTAATCCAGAAACCTGTGGAGTTGGCTGGTCTCGAAAGGAAATACCAGCTTGGTAGGATACTCCTCCTCCAACAGTCCCATTTGGGCGAAGGTATCGATGCGCTTTTCCTCGATTTTGCTGATATCGGTGTAGTCCTTCGAAAGACTCAGGGAAAAGCCGCGGCTCGTCTCGCCGGCGGAGTAGAAAAGCTCGTCAGATATCTCTATGGTCTTGGATGTCTTCCTGGCACGCTCGGCTGCCGGCACAGCCGGATTGAAATGGGTGTAAATCACGCACAGGATTTCCGCACCGAGCCGCTCTAGCATCGGAATCTGAATGGTTCGGTAGTAGCCAGCAGTTTTCAGACGCTCTTTTATCGAAGAGAAAGTCGTGACCTTGAGTCCCACTATCTCGGCGATTTCCCTGTCCTTAAGCAAGGGAAATCTTATCAAACCGTACAAGGCCAGTTTCTCGTTATGCGACAGCGAGTGCATGATGTGGAACAAATGGTTTTGATTTAAATAGTTTTTTATCAAAAATACGAAAAAATTATAAAATATCGTATCATTGTTCACATTTATTGCCGAAACCTGCGAAAGAACGAGAATGCTTCTGTAATAATAATATTATGAGAATTTAGGGGGTTAAACTTTATATACATTATTTCAATACCTGATTGCAATACTTATTAGGGGTTTGGAGGCAAATGTCTGGCAAGGTTGATACCGAAGACACGGAATGTCACACCAAGGAAATCACGGATATTCCCAAGCTGGACGGAAGTCTTGTCGAGGAAGTCATGGCTCTCTGCGAGGAGAACATTTTCGGATGCTACCAATGCGGCACCTGCTCTGCTGGCTGTCCTTTCGTGCTCGACATGGACCTCACCCCCGACGAAGTCATTCACTACATCATCAACGACAACTTGGACGTTCTGAAATCGAAGACCATCTGGCTGTGCTCATCTTGTTTTGTTTGTGCGGAGCGATGCCCCCGCGATATCAACATAACGAAGGTAATGGAAGCACTGCGCCAGATAATTCTGAGAAAGAACATCGACGAGACTGACATCAGTTGTCTGAGCGATAAGGAATTGAGAGAGATTCCGCAGATGGCGTTCGTGAGCCTATTCAGAAAGAACATCGGATGAGAACATGGAAATGCTTTACTACCCCGGATGTACGCTGAAGACCTCAGCCGTAAATCTGGAAAGAACAGCTTTCGCAATCGCGGAGGCCCTCGGCCACAGCCTGAAAGAGATGGACGAATGGAACTGCTGCGGAGTCGTCGCATCACTCACGAGCGACGACCTCATGCACCATCTGGCTCCGTTGCGAAACCTGATTCACGCGCAGGACGAGGGCAAGGATTCCATTGTCACACTCTGCGACATGTGCTGCAACACGCTGAAGCAGACTAATTTGAGGGTCAAGGAGAGCGAGGATGACCTGGCCACGCTCAACGACTTCATGGACCTCGAGAACGATTATTCGAATTCCGTGAAAGTTCTGCACTTCCTGGAGTTCCTGAGGGACGAGGTCGGCTTTGCGGTGCTGAAGAAGAAGGTGAAACAGCCGCTGAAGGGCCTGAAGCTCATGCCGTACTATGGATGCACGATGCTTAGACCGCGGGAGGTCGCAATCGACGATGCCGAGGAGCCAGTCGTTTTGCACGACCTGATCCGAGCCCTTGGTGGAGAGGTCGTCGACAACCCCTACAAGATCGAGTGCTGCGGCTCCTACAAGACAATCGACGAGAAGGAGCTGGCCTCCAACCGGGCGTATAGGATCTCCTCGTTCGCGGTTGAACGGGGGGCTGACGCCATCATGCTCTCCTGCCCGCTTTGCAGGTACAATCTGGACGTGCGCGGCAAGGAAGCCGAATCGATGTTCGAGAATTACAAGCAAATCCCGATTTTTTATTATACTCAATTGGTCGCCCTTGCGCTGGGACTGGATGCCGACATTTGCGAGTTCGAGAGGAACGCCGTCGACCCGGTTCCGGTACTCAAAGAGAAAGGGGTGATGCAGTGACAAATGAAGGTGATAACATGACGGACGATCATGTAGAAGGAGCACAGCCAACAGAACAAAAGCCGGAAGAATCTTCTGCCGGTCAGAAACCGATAGAAGCGCAGCCAGCTGCGCAGGAGCAAACACCTGCCCCGGCTCCCGAGCCAACGCCGGAGCCAACGCCCGCGCCAACATCGACCAGCAAACCAGCGCCGGTAAAGAAGGAAGCCGACGCCGAAATCTACAACATCTATGTGATGGGCAAGCTGTACCGGGTGCCGGTGGGCTTCACGATTATGAAGGCCATCGAATATGCTGGCTATCAGTACATCAGGAGCTGCGGCTGTCGCGCCGGCTTCTGCGGCGCGTGTTCCACCGTCTATCGCAAGGAGGGGGAACAGAAACTGAACTTCGCGCTGGCCTGCCAGCAACTCGTCGAGGAGGGCATGAACCTCGTCCAGATACCTTTCGTTCCCGCAAACAAGGCGAAGTACGACATTAATGAATTAAAACCGGAGGAGAACACGATTTTAAGTTTCTATCCCGAGATAGCCAGATGTGTTTCCTGTAACACCTGCACCAAGTCGTGCCCGCAGGACATCAACGTCATGATGTATATCCAGAATGCCCTTCGTGGTGACATCGCGAAGGCCGCCGAGCTTTCGTTCGACTGCATCCAGTGCGGCATGTGCGCGATGCGGTGCCCGGCAGACATCAAACATTATCACGTCGCACAGCTGGCCCGCCGGCTGAGAGGCAAGTATTTGGATACAAGATCGGAGAACCTGAAGACACGGCTGGCCGAGGTAGAGAGCAAGAAGTTCGACGGCGATATCGACGGCATGGTTGCCGCGGACGATGTGAAGATACGCGAGCTCTACTCTGCCAGAAAAATCGAGGCAGAGGGCGAAGATGTCGGAGGTGGTTTGAATGAGTGAGCGAAGCGAACACATTCAACAGCCCGGAATGATAATGGAGGGATGGTAGATGGAGTATATCGACGGTTATCCGGATTACATGATGGACTCGATAAAGAAGCTCGAGGAGAAAAGGCAGTACAACATCGACAACGACATCAAGGGAATGTCTATGGAGGACCGCCAGAAGGTCCTCGGCGAGTACCATCCGGACTACATGGAGGAGTCGAAGCGCGAGGTCAGGGTCGGCATCGACAAGGGCACGGTGATGTATAACGGTATCACCGACCTCCTGGAAGCAAAACCGGTGCTCGACCCGAAGGATATCGACCTGACGCAGATCGATTATGACGTGGACCTTCTTATCATAGGGGGCGGGGGGGCCGGCACCGTCGCCTCGCTGTTCGCCCACGAGTCAGGTATTCCGGCGGACAAGATCCTCATTATCACGAAATTGAGGCACGGCGACGCCAACTCGATGATGGCCCAGGGCGGCATTCAAGCTGCGGACAGGCCCGAGGACAACCCCGCGATACACTATCTGGACATTTACGGAGGAGGGCACTTCACGAACAAGCCGGAGCTCGCGAAAGCCCTGGCACTTGACGCCCCGAAGATCATCGACTGGCATGTCGAGCTCGGCGTTATGTATGACAGACACGAGAACGGAGAGTTTCAGGAATTATCGGGCGGCGGAACCAGCAGGAACAGGATGCACAGCGCGAAGGACTACACAGGCATGGAACTGCTGCGCGTTATTCGGGACAGGGCCATAAACCTGGGCATCCCTGCTCTGGAGTTCTGTCCTGTCATCGAGCTGTTGCTCGATGACAGGGGCGTGGTTTCCGGAGGTATCGCCTTCAACATCGAGACCGGAGAATACCATATAATTCGTGCCAAGGGAGTGATACTGGCTACCGGCGGAAGCGGTCGTTTACATCTCGAAAATTATCCGACTTCAAACCACTATGGCGCGACAGGCGACGGCCTGGTGATGGCCTATCACGCAGGCGCCAACCTGCTCGACCTGGACACCATCCAGATACACCCGACCGGAGATGCGTATCCGGAAGCGGTCGTCGGCATTCTGTCGACCGAGAAGATCAGGGCTCTGGGTGCCAAGCCGCTGAATAAAGATGGAGAACAATTCGTGTTCCCGTTGGAGCCGAGGGATGTTGAGTCGGCATCCTTCATCCGCGAGTGCAAGACCGGCAAGGGGCTCGTTACACCGACAGATATGCCCGGCGTCTGGCTCGATACTCCGATGATCGACATAATTCACGGCCCCGGCACTATCGAGGAGAAGCTGGCCGGCGAGGTGCGCAAGTTCAAGAGGTTCGGGATAGACATGGTGAAACATCCGATCCTGGTCTATCCGACACTGCACTACCAGAACGGCGGCGTGGAGACCACCGAGAAGGGTGAGACAAAGTTGCCCGGCCTGTTTGTGGCAGGCGAGGTCTCGGGCGGAGTTCACGGAAAGAACCGCCTGATGGGCAATTCGCTGCTGGACTACAATGTGTTCGGCAGGCGCGCCGGCATTTACGCCGCCGAGTACGTTAAAACGCGGACCGTCGGAACGCTCAGTCTGGCTCACATTGACAATTACAACAAGATGCTGGCCGAGGCCGGTGTTGTATCGAAAGAGACGGCGCCCATGATCCTGCCCGAATACCGCGGCAAGGAGACCCTGGCCCGCGCTCTCGACATCCTGTGAAGGTTGAAACATGATAGAAATAATAAAAGACTGGTGCAAAGGCTGCGAGATATGCGTTAAACGATGTCCGGTGGACGCGCTGGAGATGTCCGACGAGTTGAACAAGCGCGGAGTTTACCCCCCAAAACTCAAGGAGGAGAACGAGTGCAACTTCTGCAGGCTTTGCGAGCTGCTGTGCCCGGACTTCGCGATCACCGTTATACCGGACGAAGACGAGAAGCCAGTCGAATCAAAAAGCAGGCTCATAATTGGAGGAATTACCAATGAAGTATGAACGTGACCCGGAGCGGATCCGTAGGGTCCTGGGAGATAAAGTGCAATTTATTCAGGGAGACATGGCCGTCACCTATGGTGCGGTGCTGGCAGGATGCTCTTTCTTCGGCGGATACCCGATTACGCCCGCGTCCGAAGTTGCGGAGGGCGCAGCCCGTCTTTTTCCGAGGGTGAAGGCAACCTTCATCCAGATGGAGGATGAGATAGGCAGTATCGGCGCCGTGATAGGTGCCGCGTGGAGCGGTGCGAAGGCCATGACTGCCACGTCCGGGCCGGGGTTCTCCCTCATGATGGAGAACTACGGCTATGCGATCATGACCGAAACGCCGTGCGTCATCGCGAACGTCCAGAGAACCGGCCCGTCGACAGGTCAGCCGACTCTCGGCGCACAGGGAGACATGATGCAGGCACGCTGGGGCAGCCACGGGGACATGGAAGCTATCGCCCTGGCTCCGAGCACTGTCCAGGAGTCCATGGACATGACAATCGAATCTTTCAACCTTTCCGAGAAATACCGGCATCCGGTCTGTTTGATGACCGACGGCGAGGTCGGCCACCTGAGAGAAAAAATTGTCATACCCGATGAAGATGAAATGGAGCTCGTCGAGAGGGTTCCGGCGACGATCGACAAGGAGCAGTTCATTCCGTTCACTGACTCTCAAACGCAGGAGGGAAGCAAGGTCCCGGACTTCCCGACGTTCGGAACCGGCTATCGCACCTACGTGACCGGACTGACGCACAACGAGAAGGGATTTCCGGCAACGGACAAGCCGCCCGACCACCAGCGGCTTATCAAGAGAATCGTCAGCAAGATCACGGACGACCGCGAGGCACTGACCAACGTCGAGAAAATTGAACTCGACGACGCCGAAATCGCATTCGTAACTTTCGGTGCGTCGGCCAGGCCGGCGGAGAGCGCGGTCAGAATGGCCAGGAAGAAGGGAATGAAGGTCGGAATGCTGCGAATGAAACTGGTCTGGCCGTTTCCCCGAAAGGTTGTTCACGACCTTTCGAAGAAGGTCAACACGATCATCGTGCCGGAGATGAACCTCGGCCAGATGGTCCATCCGATTACCGAATACGCGGCTAAGGACTGTGAGATAATCAGCGCTCCGAAGGTGGGAGGCGAGATGCACCTGCCCGACGAGCTTTTCGAAATACTGGAGGGTGTTTGAATGAGGTCACTGGCGCTCCCCATTCAATACAGAGTTTCCAAATGTATGGAAACTCTCCATGCGACTTGCGTTCAGATACCCGAAATGGAGGGATTATAAATGAGCGAGGAGGTGAAGAAAAAGATGATCGACGCCAACGAACTGCGGGACAAGTATCTCAGGGAAGGCATGCTCCCGACGATCTTCTGCAACGGCTGCGGCCACGGCAACGCCATAGATTACACGTTCTGGGCCATCGAAGAACTTGGCTTAGACATGGATAAAGTGGCACTCGCAAGCGGCATCGGCTGCTCGTCCAGGATTCCGGGGTACATTAACGCTGACGGATTGCACACGACCCACGGTCGGGCTCTCGCATTTGCAACAGGCATTAAAGCCGCGAATCCTGACCTTCATGTAATCGTTTTCACCGGCGACGGAGACTGCACTGGCATAGGCGGAAATCACTTCATCCACGCGGCAAGGCGGAACATCGACATGACCGTGATTTTGTTGAACAACTTCATCTACGGGATGACCGGCGGCCAGCTTGCCCCGACAGCTCCAATAGGCAGCATAGCCACGACCGCGCCATATGGCAACATCGAGCAGGCTTTCAACATCTCCGAATTGGCAAAAGCGCTGGGAGCGAACTACGTGGCCAGATGGCCGATTTCTTATCCGTATCAACCTATCAAATCGATAAAAGATGGAATCGCCAAGAAGGGGTTCTCGCTCATCGAACTGATGTCCCCGTGCCCGACGGCATACGGCCGGCGCAACAGGCTGGGCAATATCGAGGCCCTCTGGAACTGGTACGAGGAGAACACCATCCTCATCGAGGACTACGAGAAGATTATAAACTACGGCACTGAAGAAGAGAAAAACAGCATCAAGGAAAAGTTCAAAATCGGAGTCTTCCAGGACGTCGACAAGCCCGGCTTCTTCGGCGAATACGAGAAGCTGGTGAACATGCTCATCGAAAAGGACGATGCTAAGCTGAAAGGAGGGAGCCAATGAAGAAAGAGATAAGAATTTGCGGTTTCGGCGGCCAGGGAGTGATACTGGCCGGCTTTATAATCGGTAAGGCGGCATGCGTGTTCTCCGATTTTAACGCGGTGCAAAGCCAGTCATACGGACCGGAGGCCCGAGGAGGCGCGGCGCGGTCGGAGGTTATCATATCCGATGAGAAAATCGGCTACCCGAGACCCACCGGCGTCGACCTGTATGTTGCAATGGCCCAGGAGGCCTTCGATACATACAGGAGTGATGTACGTGACGATACTGTCATCATCATCGACCCGGACCTGGTGCCGAAGCACGACATCGGCCGTCCGCTATACAAGGTTCAGGTTCAGAAGATCGCGGAGGAGCTGGGAAACAAGATTGTTACCAACATCGCGATGGTCGGTGCGATGACTGGCATATATGATCTGTTGGACAAGGAGGCAGTGAAAAAGGCGGTCATCGACAGTGTGCCGAAGCGATTTACCGATCTAAACATCAATGCCTTCGAGAAAGGCTATGAGGCGGGTAAGAATGCCAGACCAGAGTGACGACATAGTTCCGCAGTATTACGAGGACGTCCCGCTCGAGGACGATTATTTGATCCAAGTACCGGAAATCGTGATGCTGGACGACGAGTTCGTTGACCTCGAGACCGAGGTCAAAATCGTTTCGGAGATGGGCATCAGGACGAAGAAAAGGACAATCGAAGGCGACGTTTTAATTGTCGGAGCAGGAATATCCGGCATGCAGGCCGCGCTGGACGTTGCGGACAAAGGTTATCGGGTCGTGTTGGTCGATAAGTCATCGACCATCGGCGGCAACATGGTCAAGCTGGACAAGACATTTCCGACAAACGACTGCTCGATTTGCACCTCTGCCCCGAAGATGGTCGAGGTCTCCCGTCACCCCAACATCACTCTTCTCACATATTCCGAATTGGCCGGTCTCGACGGGGAGGCAGGCGATTTCACAGCCCACGTCTTCAGAAAGAGCAAGTATGTCGACCCCGACAAATGTACCGGATGTGACGATTGCACAGAGGTTTGTCCGATAGAGGTCATCAGCCCCTTCGAGGAGAAGCTGGCTAAACGAAAGGCCATCTACATCGAATTCCCGCAGGCAGTGCCCATCGTTTACACGATTGACTATGAGAATTGCGTCGGCTGCGGCGCGTGTGAGAGGGTGTGCGAGCCGAACGCGATTTCTTTCCTTGAGAAATCGGACGATATCGAGGTTAAAGTCGGAAGTGTAATCGTAGCGACTGGCTACGAGGTGTTCGAGCCCTTGGAGATGAGGCAGGAATACGGCTACGGCAAGTACCCGAACGTCATCACCGCGATGCAGTTCGAAAGACTCTTGTCATCATTCGGCCCCACCGAGGGAAAGGCGAAGCGACCATCAGACGGCGAAAAGCCGAAATCGATTGCCTGGATACAGTGTGTCGGCTCGCGAAGCAAGCAGCTCGGGTTCCCGTATTGCTCGAGGGTCTGCTGCATGTACGCGACCAAGGAAGCGGCAATAACCAAAGAGGCGGAGCCAGATACAGATATGACGATTTTCTACATGGACCTGCGGGCCTATGGAAAGGACTTCCAAGAGTATTATGACAATGCCAAGGAATTGGGTGTAAGATACATCAGAGGAAGACCCTCATCAGTATACCAAAACGAGGACAAGAGCATCACGATAAGGTACATGGACACTCATACACGGGAGGTCACGGAAAAGACTGTGGACCTATTGGTACTGTCAACAGCAATAATGCCTTCGAAAGATAATAAAAGACTGGCCGAGGTTTTGGGCATTGAGGTTGATGAGAGCGGATTCTTAAAGTCAGAATCCATCCTTTCAGACCCTATCCAGTCCACGCGAAAAGGTGTATATCTCGCTGGCTGTAATCAAGGAGCGAAGGATATTCCGGACAGCGTCGCGATGGGAAGCGGGGCTGCAGCCAAGGCCATGGTTCCAATTAAGGACAGGGAGCAGGTTGTACCAGCCGAGCCAGTCCCGGAAAAAGACGTCAAAGGTGAGCCTCCAAGAATAGGCGTCTTCATCTGCCACTGCGGGAAGAATATCGCGAGTTATGTTGACGTGGCCAGTGTGACAGATTACGCTGTCACTTTGCCGAATGTCGTTTACACGACTCACGAGATGTTCGCCTGCTCGGAGGACATCCAGAAGAAAATAAAGGAGAAGATTGAGGAAGAGGGATTGAACAGGATAATAGTTGCCGCATGCTCGCCGAGGACGCATGGGCCATTGTTCGAAGACACTATGGCAGAGGCTGGTCTCAACAAATATCTCTTCGAGATGGCGAATATTCGGAATCAGTGTTCGTGGGTTCATTCCCATGAGCCGGAGAAGGCCACGCAAAAATCCAAGGACCTCATTCGAATGTCGGTGGTCAAATCTGCGTTGCTCGAGCCACTGGAGGAAAGGGAATCTGACGTCATTCCGAAAACATTGGTCATCGGCGGCGGTTTGTCCGGAATGAGGGCCGCCATCGCACTGGCTGACATGAATATCGATACATTTATAATCGAGAGGGAGAAGGAGTTGGGAGGAAATCTGAAAGACCTTCATTCTCTGTTTCCATCAGAAATTGAAGCCTCTGAAATAGTCAATCCGCTCATTGAACGAATCAAGAACGATCCTCACATCACGGTCTATACAGAAACAGAACTGCTCGGAGTGGATGGGTTCATCGGCAACTTCACGGCCAAGATCAAGGCCGGGGAAGAGGAGATGGAACTCCAGTTCGGAACGGTGATTATAGCCACTGGTTTCAGAGAAATCAACCTTGACGGACGCTATGGCTATGGGACGAGCCCGAAGATCGTAACCCAGATGGACCTCGAAAAGAAGATGAAAGATGGAACTCTGGACAAAGTAAAAAACGTGGTTATGATAAACTGTGCCGGGGCAATGGACGAAGAAAGGCCTTACTGCTGTCGTATCGGATGCGGTGTTGCGATAAAGAACGCCCACCTTCTAAAGGGACTCAATCCAAATGCCGAAATCACGCTTCTCTACCGTGACATAAGAGTATTCGGGAAAGATGAGGAGGAATACTTTGCGAACGTCATAGAGAACGATGGAGTCAAGATCGTTCGCTATCTTAAGGAAGAGCAGCCAGACGTTTCGGTAGACGAAGACGGCAATGTAACGGTCACCGTCAAAGACGCGGTTTATGGAGATGAACTGACATTGACCGCAGACTTGGTGGTGCTGACTGCTCAAACTGAAGGTGGTGTTGAAACTGAAAAGATAAAGAAGATGCTCAAGGTGCCCACTGGCTCTGGCGGATTCTTTACAGAAGCACATGCCAAAATCAGGCCGTTGGACTTTGCATCTGACGGCGTGTATGTCTCTGGAAGCGCCCATTATCCGAAGAATCTCGCGGATTCCATCGCCCAGGCCGAGGGGGCGGCTTCGAGGGCCTCGATTCCGATATTGCAGGGCATCGTCAAGGGTGAAGGAATAATCTCAAGAATAGACCCAGACAAATGCTCGGGCTGCGGACTGTGTGTCGAGGTATGTCCTTACGGAGCCCTCCAGTTGGACGAGGATTTGAAAATTGCGGTTGTTAACGTTACCCTTTGCAAAGGATGCGGGGCGTGTTCAGGAGCATGTCCGTCAGGGAGTGCCAGACAAATGGGATACAGAGACAACCAGATTCTGGCGATGCTGGGGTCTGCAATGATATCAGGTGATTGAAAATGACGATTAATTGGATTAATGAGGAGGAATCAGGTGATTGAAATGGACGATAAAAGCGATTTCGAGCCGAAGATAATAGGCTTCCTGTGCAACTGGTGCTCTTATGCGGGTGCCGACCTGGCCGGGGTGAGCAGATTCCAGTATCCTGCAAATGTGCGTGTGATCAGAGTCATGTGCTCCAGCAGGATAGACCCCCAGTTCGTACTAAAAGCGTTGACAGAAGGCGCTGACGGCGTATTGATTGCCGGATGCCACCCCGGAGATTGTCACTACATCGAGGGAAACTACCGCACCAGGAGGAGAATTGCCGCACTGGATAAAATTCTCGAAAAGTACGGGTTGAGCGACAGGGTATTTCTCGAATGGGTGAGTGCAAGTGAGGGAAAAAGGTTCGCAGAGGTCGTCACAGATATTACGAACAAACTCAAAGAGCTTGGACCAAATCCCCACAAGGCCAGGTGGGAGATATAGGAGGAATCAAAATGGGTACATATATATTGGAAAATGAAGAGGCACTCAAAAAGGTTCTGGAGAACATGCTCAGGAAGGGCATGGTCGAAGGTGTAATGGTCCAGACTGCAGGAGAGAGTGGAGTGTTTACATCGATAATCACCGATCCGGATTTTATTTCAAAGACTGCACCGCTCGCTCCACTATTCTCGAATAACAATGCCGTCTTTCTTCAAAACAACGGCACGAGAAATATCGCTGTGGTGGTAAAACCTTGCGAAGCCAGGGCAATTAACGAACTGAAAAAATTGAATCAGATAAACACGGACAAACTTGTTGTTATTTGCGCGGATTGCCAGGGAACTATCAATCCCAGGGATGGCTTAATCACCGAACCGTTGACTGAGGCAAAAAAGAAAGAGCTGGAGAAAGATTCTATCCCTATTCGCAAAGCATGTACTGTCTGTGAACACTTCACACCCCCAGAGGTCGATATCAGCATAATGGCAATCGGAACAACAGGTGGCTACATACTTGCCACCGACCGCGAAGAACTTCTTGATGGACTCGAACTCAAGGCAGGCGAAATCCCCTCTGGCAGGAATGCCGAAGTAGAAAAAATTAGAAAGGAAAATCTAGAGAAGAAGGAAAAAATGGTCGAGGAATTGGATAAGAAACTGGGCTCCCCAGATACCTTAGTGGAGTTTTTCAAAGACTGCATTCGATGCGACAACTGCAGGGACATGTGTCCGATCTGTTATTGTAAGCAATGTTACTTCGAAACCCCCCTGGGTGATTTGAGAACAGACGAGATGCTTCATCAGGCAGCGACAAAAGGCATTCTCAGGATTCCGCCAGACATTTTATTCTATCAACTTACCCGTAATATTCATGTGGCAGCTGGCTGCGTGGAGTGCGGTGCGTGTGAGGAGGTCTGCCCGAGGGACATTCCATTGTTGGATGTTTGGAAATCGATTACCGGAAACGTCCAGGGATTGTTCGAATATGTTTCTGGCATGAAACGGGACGAGCCATTGCCACTGGTTGGCTTCAAAGAATCAGAGTTAGAAGAGGTGAAGTGAATTTGAAAATAGGTGTCTACGTTTGTGAGTGTGGTACCAACATCTCCGGAACTGTGGATGTCGCGGATGTTGCCGAGTATGCCAAATCATTACCAAATGTAGCAGTCAGCAAGTATTACAAATACATGTGCTCAGATCCCGGCCAGCTTCTCATTAAAGATGATATTAAAGAACTCGGGCTCACCCATGTGGTCGTGGCCTCTTGCTCCCCGAGAATGCATGAACCTACCTTCAGGACCGTCGTCGAGGAAGCCGGCATGAACGCTTATTGTTTTGAGATGGCAAATATCCGGGAACATTGTTCGTGGGCGCACATGCATGAGAAATTCAAAGCAACCGAAAAAGCAAAAGACCTGGTGAAAATGTCGGTGGCAAAGGCAGCATTGCTAGAGCCTCTCGAGAAAAAACAGGTGCCTGTAACCCCGGCAGCTCTCGTTATCGGTGGCGGCATAGCCGGCATCCAGACGGCGCTGGAAATTGCCGAAAGCGGATTCAAAACATATCTCGTTGAAAGCACCCCGAGCATCGGCGGGAGGATGGCCCAATTGGACAAGACCTTCCCGACAATGGATTGCTCGGCTTGCATACTGACTCCGAAGATGGTTGATGTGGCCAGACATCCTAACATCGAGCTACTCACTTACTCAGAAGTTACCGGTATTGACGGGTACATTGGTAATTTCACTGTCACTGTAAAAAAGAAGGCCAGATACGTGGACATCGAAAAATGTGTGGGTTGTGGATTATGTGCAGAGGCATGTAGACTGAAGGACCGAGTAGATGATGAATTCAATGAAAATCTCGGAAAAAGAAGTGCGATATATGTTCCGTTCCCTCAGGCAGTCCCGTTAAAATATACAATTGACCCTGAAAAGTGCATATTCCTAAAGACTGGCAAATGCGGTGATTCCCCGCCCTGTGTGGGAGCATGCGCTGCTGACGCCATCAACCATCAACAAGAGGATGAAATCATCGAGCTCGACGTGGGTACTATCGTTGTGGCAACTGGTTTTGATTTATATGATCCATCCCAGAAACCAGAGTATGGCTATGGAAAAATCAAAAATGTCATCACTGGCATGGAATTCGAGAGACTGGTTTCTGCCTCCGGTCCGACAGAAGGACATATAGAAATAAACGGAAAAGAGCCGGAAAAGGTCGTGTTCATTCAATGTGTTGGCTCCCGGGATAAAGAAGGGAACGAATACTGCTCCCGTGTCTGCTGTATGTACACAGCCAAGCATGCGCACCTTGTTAGAGATAAAATCCCTGGTGCAGAAGTCATTGTTTACAACACTGATGTCAGGGCTTATGGAAAGGGCTTCGAGGAATTCTATGTCCGAGTGATGGACGAGGGTGTCAAATACCTCAGAAGAGAACTGGACGACCAGATCGAAGTGGTGGAGAACGGCGACAAAGCCATTGTCAAAGCGGAGGGGCATCCAGACATAGAGGCTGACCTCGTGGTTCTTGCGACTGCAATAGAACAGAAAAAGGACATCGCAGACATTTCCAAGGTTTTGAAGATTTCCCGGGGCGCAGATAACTTCTTCCTCGAAATACATCCAAAGCTGCGACCAATGGATACTGCCACTAGTGGCATATTCCTTGGTGGATGCTGCCAGGGACCGAAGGACATCCCGGACACAGTCGCACAAGCCAGTGGTGCAGCTGCCAAGGCAACGATACCGCTCGCACAAGGAAAAATCGACCTTGACCCACAGACATCCTTTGTTATCGAGAATAATTGTGCCGGTTGTGGGTTGTGTGTAGAAGCCTGCCCATACTCTGCTATAGAGCTTATGGATGGAAAGGCAGAGGTGAATGAAGCGTTATGTAGAGGCTGTGGTTTGTGCTCTGCTACCTGTCGCTCCGGAGCAATACAACTGAAAGGTTTGACAGACCATCAATTAATATCAATGATTAAAAGTTCTTTGAGCGAGGTGTTCTAACATGGAAGATGAGGGAGGGGCAAAGGAGAGTTGGGAACCTAAAATCATAGGATTCTTTTGTAATTGGTGCAGCTATGCAGGAGCTGATTTAGCAGGTACTAGTAGAATACAATATCCCACCACCATTCGCATAATAAAAGTGATGTGCTCCGGCAGGGTGAACCCCCAGTTCGTCCTGAAGGCATTTCAGGAGGGCGCGGACGGCGTGCTGGTCTCCGGTTGCCATCCCGGAGACTGCCATTACATCGAGGGGAATTATCATGCCCGCCGAAAGCTCACACTGATGGAGGATTTACTTGAATTCACGGGTGTCGACCCGAGCAGGTTCCAGATGTCCTGGGTTTCCGCCTCGGAGGGACAGAAGTTCGCAGAGGTCGTGACCGAATTCACGGAGCGCATCAAAAAACTCGGACCTCAAACGAAGCTTTCCGGGGGTGAGGGCTGATGACCGACTACAAGGCCCTCGAAAAGCAAATCCAAGACCAGGCCAGACAGTGGCTGGAAAGCGGCGAGGTGAAGTACGTCATCGGATTCGAGAAGGGCGATAACTCGCCTGTCTGCAGGCCTGTTTTCATTTACAAGCCTGAGGATGCAGGGAAGCTGGCTTGGGGCCCGCTCTGCAACAACAACCTCACAAAGTATCTTGTCGAAGAAGTGCAGATCAAACCGAAGAAAGGCGAGGAGCCGGACCTCAGACCTGTCGGCATAGTGGTCAAGCCCTGCGATTCGAAGACCATCGTCGAGCTGATGAAGGAGAACATCGTCCCCAGGGAGAGGGTGAAGATCATAGGGGTGATAAGCGAGGGGACCATCAACCCCAAGGCGCTGGACAAGGCACTGAAGGATGTCCCGCTCGATAAGATCGCCGGCATACAAATTCTGGATGGCGGCGACAATTTCACGATTAAATATGACGGAGAGCCGCTCTCCGTTCCGAAGGACGAGCTCCTGAACGGCAAGTGCAAGGTCTGCGTCGTTCACAACCCGGTCGTCTACGACATCTTCGTCGGCGACAAGGTAACTCAAATAGACAAGGATGAGTTCGAGGACATCGCCGATTTGGAGGCGATGTCAGACGAGGAGAGATATGAATACTGGAAAGAGCAACTGTCCAAATGCATAAGGTGCTACGCCTGCCGCGACACCTGCCCGCTGTGCTACTGCGAGGAGTGCGTCTTCGACAGGACGAAACCCTACAACTGGAACGAGAAGACAGTCGACCTGCCCGAGAACTTCTTCTACCACATGGTCAGGGCGATGCATCTGGCCGGCCGCTGCGTCGACTGCGGCGGCTGCGAGCGCGTCTGCCCGATGGACATACCCATTCGAAAGCTCAACAGATTCTTGCTGAAGCGCGCCAAGGAGAGATTCAAGGTCGTCCCCGGCATAAACGTTGAGGACAAAGCCATGTTCGGTGATTACGACATCGACGACCCCGGGGAGGGCATCAAGTAGGAGGTTATGGTATGGCCAGTATTATCAACAAGGACAAGGTCGCCGAGCTGGTGAAGAAGGTTTCATCCTCAGGCTGCGAGGTCTTCGGCCCCGTGGAGAACGGCGGTGTCACCCTGTTCAGGAATCTGGACGGCGGCATTCCGTCTGACTTCACAAACTCCAAGAAACCGCCGAAGGAGGTCCTTTTCCCGCAGACCGAGACCATGTTCGACTTCGAGATCGACGGTTCCAAGATCACGGCACTGGTCGAGCCGGTGGAGGCGCAGACGCCGATCCTGATGCTCGGCGTCAGGCCCTGCGATGCCCGGGCGATCCAGGTGCTGGATGCCCTGTTCACCTGGGATTACATCGACCCCTATTACGTGAACAAGAGAGATAGGGCCACAATCATCGGTTTCAGCTGCACGGAACCCCACATGCCGCTGCAGAGCTGTTTCTGCACTTCGGTGGGAGGCAGCCCGTCCTCGAAAGACGGACTGGACATGCTCTGGACGGACATCGGCGACAGATATCTCGTCGAATCCTTCACCGACAAGGGCAACAAGATTTTAGAGACGGGCGGAAACCTGTTTGCGAACGCGGCCAAGGATGACGAGAAGAAGACCGAGGACGTGAAGAAGCTGGCCGAATCGAAAATCGTGCGAAAGCTGGATACGGAAGGAATCGAAAAGGCGCTGGAGGCCACGTTCGACCACGAGTACTGGGACGAATTCGCCAGACGGTGCCTCGGATGCGGTGAATGCACCCTGTTGTGCCCGACCTGTCACTGCTTCGACATCAACGACGTCATAACCCGCGGAAAGGGCAAGAGGGAAAGAACGTGGGACTCATGCCAGTATCCTTATTATACGATTCACGCCTCGGGGCACAACCCCAGGCCGGACAAGAAGCACCGCCAGAGAAACAGGGTCTATCATAAATTCCTGTATTCCAACAAGAACCTGGACATGCTGGGCTGCGTCGGGTGCGGAAGGTGCATATCCACCTGCCCTGTCAACATCGATATCATTGAGGTCGTCGAGGGAGCGAAGGAGGCTGCGAAATGAGTGAAAAAGACAACGTCTACAAGCCCTACACCGCGACGATAACCGACATCCAGCTCGAGGCCGGCGGGGCCAGGCCCATCAAGACTTTCACGTTCCAGATAGACGACCCCGAAGAGAGAAAGAAGATGCTACACAAGCCCGGCCAGTTCGCCATCATAAGCGCGTTGGGGACTGGGGAGAGCGTGTTCGCGATATCATCCCTGCCGAACACGGACGGCATCGTCCAGGTATCC
>DAOVGM010000055.1 GCA_030672365.1 Methanomassiliicoccales archaeon | reverse complement strand
AAGGCGCCGTTGGATGAGAGGTATGATGTCGCTGCCGGCGTCAAGGTGGACCTCGAAAAAATACGGACCAGCATCGAGATTATTATGAACTCCGGAGTCGATTATGAGTTCAGGACGACCATCGTTCCGGCTCTGATCACTGATGAGGGTTTTGCCGACCTGGTCAAGGACATAAAAGGCGCGGAAAAGTACGTTCTCCAGCAGTTCGTGCCGAAGAATGCGTACTCCGAAGAGTTGAGGGGAGAGAAGCCCTACGGAAAGGAAGAGTTCAATTTCATGATGGAAAAGGGCAGTCAGTATGTTAAGGAAATAGTGGCGCGGGGTAATGTTGATTGAAAATATTTTAACGTTTGTGGATTCCCCCATCGGCCACATGAAAGGACGGCGGGCGCGCCCCCATCGGATACAATAAAAATCCGATGCGGGTGCCGGGATTTGGACCCGAGTTACTAGCTTGGCAAGCTAGAGTGATACCAGGCTACACCACACCCGCATGTCGGGGGCATTGGGATGAGGTCAATTATTTAATAACTTTCGATTGGCTCCGTCAAAATTAAGAGGGGAGGGCGGATTACCGTCCGCGGAGCCGATATATGAAAACCTATCTGAAAATCCAGTTCAGTAGTGAGGCTGGGTTTCCGTCCAAAATCATCGATAAATTGGAAGGTATCGGATGGAAGCCAGTCATGGGAGACTATGATTTCGTCATGGAGGGCGGAATCGGCGAGGGGGTTGGGGCATCCTACAAAAAAATGGTCGATGAACTTCACACTGCCCTTCGGGGCACTGGCGTAAGATATTCTTTATACTCGTTTTACTGAAATCGAGCAAAACCTTTTAGACTTCTACATGTATTCGTGAGTGTGTTGAATCTTCTCTTTTATCCGCTGCAGACAGAAAACGAGGGCACTGGCTTGCTGTGCACTTACATAATAATCCTTGGTTTGATCTTTCTCGGTCTTTATGTCGGCCTTTACGTTTTCAACAGATATTTTGCAGACAAGTCGCCGAAGCAGCATCCTTGTAAATATTGCGGTCACATTGTCAATTCGGTTTCGGAGTGCTGCCACGCACCGGTCAGGGAGAAGTTCGGCGGGGGAAAGTGTATGAAGTGCGGGAAGGAAACACGCATTATTTGTATAAAATGCAAGCGCTCCCTTCATTGAGGAGGAATCATGGTTAGTCATCTGTCCCTTGTTATCAAACGGATTCTCAGGCGCGAGCTAAAATCCATGGGCGAGAACATTCTGAAAAAGCAATGCGGGGACTTGGGAATTTTGTGGAGTGAGATATCTGTCGACGATATCGACAAGTTGTCGAAAGTGCTTTTCGACGCAATCCTGACGTTCACCGGTCGCGAGAAAGCCGAAAAGATCGTAAAGGAAATCGAAAAATTCAGGGTTCTGGATGAGCTGGCTCATGTTGGGGGCGAGATTGCGGAGCGCATCAGCAAAACGAACAAAATGGATGCTTTGATTCGGCTGGGAGACATTTGCTCTTTCATCGGAGAGTGGGAGAACGCCCTCGAGTATCTGGAAGAGGCTTTGAAGCTGTCCCGGGAGCTTGGCAGGAAACTAGAGGAATTAAAAACGCTGGACAGCACTGGCTCTGTATATTTGGAGATGGGAAACTGGGATTCAGCAGGCGAGTACTTGGACGAAATGCTGGCCAAGTCCCTTGAATATGAAGACAAGGATTCGAGGGCGCTGGCGTTCCGAGGCCTCGGAAAACTCGCCTGGCGCACCGGAAAGTTCGACCAGGCCAAAGAGTACGGTTTCAAGAGCGCCGAGTATTTTAAAAAGCAAAAGGACGAGCTCAATCTAGCCTACACTTACAAAGACCTTGGAGATGTCTTCGGAGAGTGCGGCGAGTACGACGAAGGTCTGAATTATTACGAAAAAAGTCTTGCTCTGTTCGACCCGAGGTTTGACGTGTATAACCTCGGTAGCGTTTACATGAACATGGGCGTCGTTTATTCGTTAAAGAAAGACTGGCAGGGCGCCGCCGAGCACTACGAGAAGTGCATCGGGCTCATCGAGAAGGAGGGGTACATGAACACCGTTGCCTGGGCCTTGTTTAACGTGGGGGAAGCGTACACCAAGCTGGAGGATTTCGGGAAGGCCGAGGAGGCACTCGATCGCTCGACCGACCTGCTGAAAAAAACGGACGACGAGATAGGTATGGCGGGGGTCAGCATGAAGTTCGGAGAGCTGTATCTGGACCAGAAGAGATACGAAGAGGCTGTGCCGCACTTCGAATCTTGCATCACAACTCTCAAGAAACTGGGTATTCCTAAGTATCTGGCCGACGCTACGCATGAGTTGGGGAATGCCTTCGCCGCCCTAAAGAGAAAGGATGACGCCCTTGAACGATACAACGAGGCACTGGCCATCTACAAAGAGCTCGGAACCGATAAGAGTTATGAGGACGTGATGGCAGACGTCGAGAAACTTGGTCGATGAGCAGTCATTCCAGTAAACTACCAGACCATATTCAGACGAGCCATAGCTCGTCTTAACGACCTAGCGTTACAATCCTGGCCTGGAAGTTTCCTTTCAGTGAGCCATATGCACAATTTCTCGAAGCCACGGAAGGCTTCGAGTTTCTTTGATGATTATCGATGTGTATACGGCAATCTACCACGTTTGCTATCAAACGGGTCAATTCATCCCTAGCCTAAAGACCAGGGAGTTCTTGACCCTTTACACTAATCAATTCGCCCGCGAGGTGCGTTTTCTCGTGGCCAGTTATCCTCACCCTGTGCCATTTTCCGAGTTGGTGGTCGCCGTTCACGACAACCGGCTTGTATTCACGGGTTCTGAAAAACGTAGTTCCGGGCTTTCGGTTTTCGGTGGCCAGCACGTCCAATTCTCGCCCGATAAACTTTGAATAGTTCTGACCTGTGACCTCAAATCTCAGATCTGTGAGAATCCGGGAGCGCTCCTTCGCGGCCCAACCGGGAACCTGGTCGGCCAGCATCTCTGCCTCGGTTCCGGGACGCGATGAGAAACGCGTCACGTTCACGATGTCCGGTTTGATCTTCTTTATCATGCTCAGGCTCAGCTCGAACTGCGTGTCGGTCTCGCCCGGAAAGCCGACGATGATGTCTGTCGAGAGTGAGATGTCTGGCTCGGCATTTCTGAAGGCCTCGACGACTGTTCTGAACTCGGCGGTTGTGTATTCTCGTCCCATTGCTTTCAGAGTTCTGTCGTCGCCTGACTGGACAGGCAGATGGAGAAATTTGAAAATCTTGGGAGATTTAAAAGCCGAAACCAGCGCGTCGAGGTTTTGCAGGGCGGAGTTCGGGGTCATCATCCCGACGCGGACCATGAAATCGCCTTTGAGGGCTGTCAGACTGTTCAGGAGTTCGGGCAGGTCGGTCCCTGTGTCGATGCCGAAGATGCCCGTATCCTGGGCGGTCAGTCGGAGTTCCGCACAGCCTGCCCCCACTAACTTGCCGGCCCTGTCGAGAATGGCGGATATCGGCCTGCTCCTGAGCGGTCCCCTCGCCCTTCTTGTTATGCAGTAAGTGCAGTGCCCGAGACAGCCCGTCGCGATTGGCAGAATTCCAATCGCGTCGCCATCTAGCTGTGTCTGTTGTGGTTGTTGCTGAACCGGTTGCTGGTAAGCTGGCTGGGTTTGTTGTTGGGGCTGCTGCACTAGTTGTTGGGAGGGCAAGGCCGGGGGGCGGGCGGGTTGGACAAATTGGGCAGTGGGGGAGCGTGGGTCGCCGCACAACGATGCTTTGATCGCGGCCTGGGAAAGTTGTGGAGGGAAAATCATGGCATTCGGCGCAACTTTGAGAATCTGACTCTCGAAAACCGCGCCGAGACATCCGCACACTGCGATTTCTTTGTTTGCGTCAGCCAATTCATTTATTCTTTTCATCATTTTCAGTTGTGTTGTTTCGATAACACAACACGTAAACAAAACCACTCTGTTGAAATCCTCATTGGGCTCGACGATTGTCTGGCCGTCGGCAATCAATGCCTCTTTGATCTCCTCCGCCTCGCCCTTGTTCAGGGTGCAGCCGTAGGATTCGAACAATATTTTCATTGCCTTGAAAACCCCCATCCAGTATTTATTTCTAACCTCTTGCCTTCCGCTCCGAGCAGGCCAAAGGGGGGAGGGTTTGGCCAGCGCAGGAGCGGCGGGTGGGGGGATATATAACTGGCAAGGGCGGGCAGAAATATAAAGACTGGCTGGGGTAGGACACTCGACACGCGCCCATCCCACGAAGGTTTATATCACCGCTCTTCCATTGCGGGATGATTACCATGTCAAGTTATCAAGGGGATGCGAAAGCTTCCAAGCATGAGGCCAAATCTGCCATGAAAGAAGCGAAGCAGATGTCCAAGGACGCGAAGGCGCAGGCCAAAGCCGCAAAGCTCAGGGCGAAGGCCGCCAATCTCGAGGCGAAGGCCCGAAAGATAGAGATGAACCTTCAGAAGATCCGTTCGAAGATAAGGCAGCTCAAGGACAAGGCGACGCAGCTGGACCATAAACCATAAATGCCCGGAAGGCGAAGGCGTTGCCATCCGGTATTCCGATTTTTTTCAGCGATGAGCTGGCCAGGTTCAACTTCGGCCAGGGTCATCCTTTCACAGGCGATCGTTTTCTAAAGTTCATGGATTTGTTAAAGGCGGCGGGCCTGGGGGACAGGCTGGATGTCCGAGGTTTGAGGCATGCGACTCACGACGAGCTATTACTGGCTCACGACGAGAGTTATCTCGATTACGTCGAGCATCTGGCCGATGTCGGGGGCAATCTGACCCTCGACACGCCCGTAAATAGGGACGTGATGGACATTCAATCCCTGATCGCCGGTTCGGGTCTGGACGCCGCGAAGTTGTTGGTTGAAGGTGAGGTTTCGATTGCCCACACTTTCGGCGGGTTTCATCATGCCGGCAGGAACTATGGAGAAGGATTCTGCCTCTACAACGACGTGGCTATCGTGGCGAAGGCTCTGCACCAGAATCACGGTGTTGAAAAAGTTTTGATAATCGATACCGACGCCCATCAGGGCAATGGAACTATGGACATCTTCTGGGAGAGCCAGCAGGTTTTATTCATCTCGATCCATCAGGACCCGAGAACGTTGTATCCGGGCCGAGGCTTTGCCCATGAAGTCGGTGCCGGTGTTGGTCGTGGATATACGGTGAACGTGCCGATGCCGCCGTATGCTGGCTTCGGGCACTATGAAAGGGCGATGGACGAGATTGTCGTGCCGGTTTCGAGGGCTTTCGAGCCGGATATTGTCATCCGAAACGGTGGGTCGGACCCATACGTCGGCGATGAACTGACGCTTTTGAGCCTAGATTATGACGGTCTGGCCATGCTCGGCAGAGAGGTTCGCGAGATATCGGACCAGACTTGCGGAAAACTTCTGGACATGATGGTGAGCGGCTACGGTCCGTCGGTGATCTACGGATGGCTGGCTTTGTTCTGCGGTGTTGAAAAATTGGACATCGATTACAAGGCACACTCGCCTCCTGAATACAAAGGGTCGCGGGGTTTCCCGGAGAACGTCCTTGATGAGATGCTGGACGAGACTATTGAGGATGTCAAGAAATACCTGGAACCACATTGGGACTTATAAGGCCCGATAAAACCGCTCCGAGCAGAGCCGCAGGGGGATGGGTGCGGTTCAGCGGAGGAGCGGAAGGGTGGGGGGACGGAAGAATTGAATGGGGTGGGCAAGACCCATCTTAACCCGCCCACCTTAGCAGTCATACAATCGATTTGGGCAAAAGGTTAATAATCGATTGTGGGTTTGTTGCTGATATGTGCCTTGCAGTGCCCGGAAAGGTAATAGAATTGGAGGGAAACAAAGCCACCGTCGATTTCGGGGGCGTGAAGAGAGATATCGATGTGAGCCTTGTGGACGCTGGCATCGACGAATATGTGATTGTCCACACCGGCTTTGCAATCCAGATATTGGAGGAAAAGGTGGCCCTCGAAACCCTCGAATTGTGGCGTCAGATGTTCGAAGCCATGGAGTGAGGCCAGATGCATGAATTTTCCATGATGTGCGCCCTCGTGGACGTTTTGAAAGCCGAGATAGAAAAAAACAACGTGACCAAAGTCAATGAAGTCATTGTCGAGGTCGGTGAGCTGTCATTTCTTGCAGAGGAGCAAATGAGATTTGCCTACAACACCTTGGCCGAAGACAATGAACGTCTGGCCGGTTCAAAATTCACCTTCGAGAGCGTGCCCGCGGAAATCGAATGCCAGGAATGCGGCAGGGTTGGGGATGTAGATTATCTGGGCGAGGAAAATCACTTTCGAATGCCCATAATCAAGTGCCCGGACTGTGACGGGTCTGTGAGCATTCTGAAAGGAAGAGAATGCCAGATCAAAAACATGATTGCAGAGGTGGGGGAATGATTTCGATGCCTTGGAATGGAGTGGGTGAGAATCGGCACTTTGAAAAAGAGGGGAATTAAAATGTTTGAGCTTAGAGATGGGGAGCTGGCTTCCAAAATTGTCGAGAAGATCCGGTCGAAGAACATCAAGGCGAGGTTCATGCACGTCTGCGGAACCCACCAGGACACTCTGGTCAGGCACGGCCTCATGCCGCTTCTGGAAAAGGCGAACATCGAAATCCGCCAAGGACCCGGATGCCCGGTCTGCGTGACGACGCCGAAAGAAATCGAAGAGGCGAAGGCACTGGCTTGTGCGGGAAAGACCCTCACTATCTTCGGCGACATGGCTCACGTTCCCGGTGTGGACGGTAAAAGCATCGCCGACATGCAGAGTGGGGGCGCTGATATCCGTATCATTTACGGCGCCGGCGACGCTGTGAATATCGCGGCCAGCACCGACAAGGACGTGGTGTTTATGGCCGTGGGATTCAAGACCACTGCCCCGACAACCGCGGCTGTTTTGTTGGCCCACCCTCCCGAAAATTTATCATTTTTATCGTGCCACAGGGTCGTGCCGCCCGCGCTGAAGGCCATCGTGGAGTCCGGCGAGGTTGCGCTGGACGGCCTCATCCAGCCTGGCCATGTGAGCACCATCATCGGCACCGAGCCATACAAATTTTTATCCGAGAAGTACGGGGTGGCTCAGGTTATCGCCGGCTTCGAGCCGCTCGACCTCCTGATGGGGTGCCTTATGCTCGTTGAGCAGCTAGAAAAGGGCGAGGGCTATGTCCGAAACGAGTATGAGCGTGTGGTCAAAGATGAAGGAAACCCGAAGGCGCTGGCTGCCATGGATGCGGTCTTCGAGCCGACGGACGTGGTCTGGCGCGGATTTCCCGTAATTCTCGGAAGCGGTTTGGATCTGAAACCTGAGTATGAAAACCACGATGCCAGAAAACTTTTCGCGGACGAGCTGGCTGACGTCCATAATAGAGAATATCCTGAGCCGGCGGGATGCAGATGCGGTGACGTGCTGCGCGGCGTAATCACATCGCAGGAATGTCCGTTGTTCGGCAATGCCTGCAATCCTGACACCCCGATTGGCGCCTGCATGGTGAGCAGGGAAGGTTCCTGTAATATCGAATACAGATACTCCCGTTAGATAGTGCCAGCATCCTAATTCCAAGCGCTCCGAGCAGGGCGTAGGGGGGCGGGCAATGTTGTGTCAAATGCATAACATTATACTTCGGGATGCGGAGCGAACCGAAGTATAGCCAGCGGAGGAGCGGGGTGGGGGGTGCAAGAAAAGTACGGGGTGGGGAGCATTACCCGGATGGGTGGGAAATGACCCGCCCGCCAGATTGGGGGCACAACCGGAATGCTGGTTTGGGGCCAAAACAAAACCCTGAAATTAATAAAGCGATAATTATTTATTTACTGCCGCCATTACATCCCTTGATGGATGGGATGCGGTCAAGCTTTGATTCTGAAGACCCTCAATCCGAGGTTATCGATGATGCGCACAGCCAAGATGCCAGCACTTCAGATCTAAGCGGTTCGAATGTCGTCGGAGTGATTTACGGCGACGTGGGCACGGTGAGCTTTAAATGCAGTGTTACCGCGCCACTCGAGAAGAGTGAATATGTGCAGGTCCCGCACGGCCAGTCCGGCATGGTACTCGGCCAGGTCGACCAGATCGAGAGAAAGACCAACCTCTCTCTCGAAAGGGCGCAGCGCATGGCGGAGGGCGAGGATATGAGCATCGAAGAGAGGGTGTCGGCAGTCATATCCATTCTCGGTTTCAGGGACGGCAGGGGACTTCTGCAGGTGCCCGGTACGCCGTTCAAGGCTGGCTCGCCTGTTCTGAGAGCCGAGGACAAGCTCATCCGCAACGTGATAGGCATTAATGAGAACGAAAGAACAGGCGCGTACATCGGAATGCTCAGCGGCCACAATATCAAAATTCAGCTGGACATCAACTCGATGGTTCAGAAGCACGTCTCGGTGCTGGCCAAGACCGGCGGCGGAAAGTCCTACATGACCGGCGTTATTTTGGAGGAATTGATGAAGCACGAAGTTACGGTCCTCGTTGTCGACCCGCATGGTGAGTATAATTCCATGCGGGATGCTGGCTCCCGTGTTGACGGCGCCGAGAAGTTCAATGTCACTCCGCATGGTTACGGCAGCAAAATCCGGGAATTTTCGCCAGATACGAAGATAAACTCGCAGGCAAAGCCCCTGAAGTTCACGCTGGCTAACATGGAGGCGAAGGACCTCCTCGAGCTGACGAACATCAAGAACGGAAGAAAAGAATTGACTTCTCTGAAAAAGGCGATCGAGGCCTTGCGGGCCGGCAGGGACTCATATACACTTTCGGACCTCATGAAAGTGCTGGAGGCGGACGAGGACGGCTCCAATGCCCTCATTCAGGAGCTGGAGTATCTTAATTCGATTGAGATTTTCGCGGACAGGGGCACGAAGATGAGCGAGTTGGTTGTTAAAGGCAAGACGACGATCCTGAATTTGCGAGGGACGCCGCCGGACATCCAGAGTCTTATTGTCAATCGAATTGCGACCGCTCTT
The DNA here is from genome assembly GCA_030672365.1 of Methanomassiliicoccales archaeon. Taxonomy (GTDB): domain Archaea; phylum Thermoplasmatota; class Thermoplasmata; order SG8-5; family JAGLSY01; genus DAOVGM01. The sequence goes on along the minus strand of DAOVGM010000055.1, from coordinate 28,038 downwards.
TTCGAGCTGCGAAAGATCAATGAGATTCCGCCTATGCTGATGGTTGTCGAGGAAGCGCACAACTACTGCCCCCAGCAGGGTGTGACCGATTCCTCGAAAATTATGAGGACCGTGGCTTCAGAGGGGCGGAAGTTCGGTTTGGGGCTTATTATTATCACCCAGAGGGCTGCGAAGGTCGACAAGAACGTGCTCAGCCAGTGCAACACCCAGGTTATCCTGAAGGTGACGAACCCGAACGATATCAAAGCGATAGTGGCCAGCGTCGAGGGGCTTAGTTCCGGAATGGCGGATGAGATTCAGCGCCTGCCTATCGGAGTCGCTATCGTGAGCGGCGGCGGGGTGTCTAACCCGCTGTTCGTCCAGATAAGGCCGAGGGAGACGAGGCACGGCGGCGAATCCGTAAAAGTCATTGATGATTAGTTTCGTTTGCTGGCTTATACAAAATTCCGTACCAATGTGTTTTTATATTTCATAGGCCAATCATCAATCAATGGACTTATTCTCACACATACTCTGGGTCTTCGTTCCGACGAGGAATAAATTGTGGCGCGACGAGGCCCTGTTCTTCGCAATTCTGCCGGACATCAGTTTTGCATTGATCCTTCTTTATGTTTTCAGCCAGCCCAGCGGTTTCTGGGAGTCTGTGAGAGGCATGCCCCAGTTCTACCTGGATTTTTATTTTGTGATGCACAGTTTTGTTACACTGGCAGTTGTCGCCATCGTGCTCTGGAAACTGCGACCCAAACTCGTGCCGGCACTATCCGGCTGGTTCATCCACCTCCTTATGGACATTCCGTTTCACGAGGACCCTACGTTCGCCACGAGATTTCTGTTTCCCATTTCTCAGGATTTCTACATTAAGGGCATCAGTTGGTTCGATTGGAGGGTGCTCGGGTTCAGCTATCTGGCCCTGCTGATCGTTTACATCTACGCGAACCATCGCGATACCATGAAAATGCGGCTGAACAGTGAGTGGAAACCGGATATCTTCGACAGGGTGGACAGGTGGTTTGGGTCATTATTAAATATAAAAAAGAGTACTCACGCCCATGAACCAACAGATATCGAAGGAGAAGTTGGAGAACTATCTGGCCAAGACGGAGACGGCGCTCAACAAACTGAAGATAATGGCTCCGGAGAGGTCGTTCGCGAGGAAGGGGGCTGACGATTTCCTGAAAATGGCTAAGGCTTATTTTGAGGACGCAGTACATTTTTTTGAGAAAGGGGATTACGTGAACGCGTTCGCGTGCGTGAACTACGCGCATGGGTGGTTAGATTGCGGAGCCAGACTGGGATTTTTCGATGTTGGCGGCGACGATAAACTGTTCACATTGTATGAATGAGATTTGGTGGTTTCCGAGCGAGCAGGCCTGGCGGGTTTTTCTTTGTTTCTTTGACCTTTTTTCTTTAGGAGCATCTGTCGTGACCGAAGGCGCGACAGATCATGTCGGGATGCGTAGCAATCCGACATGGCGCTAGCGCAGCGAGGATTATAAAAAGAAAAAACGTCAGTGGGGACGATAAACTGTTCACGTTGTACGAATAAAAATGAAGGAAAGTGTTACTGACAAAACAGTTGTTTGGTAAAAAAAAAATTAGTGCTTAATCGAGGAGTTTTGCTCCTCCCTTTTCTATCTTTGTCTTAAATATGTGGCCTTCCGCACAATCAAAACTCCCGAACGCAAAAATCGAGTTGCCGAGCATCGCCATGCTCGCATTTTGCTGGCATGCCGTTCCTATAATTTCCTGAATTTTAGTCGAGATTAGCTCGGTCTTTTGCGCGAACTTCCACGATTGCTGGACGAAGGTCGCGAGGTCGGTGGTGTTTTCAAAAACACCCATCGCCTCGCATCCGACGCCGATTATCCGTTGTCTGGCTTCTTTGTCAGAAAGTATCTGGCTGGTCTTCAAAGAGTCGTCGAGAACGCAGAGCGTTATTTCGCCCTCGAAATCCAGCTGCTCGACGATACCGAACGGCGGCAGGCCTGCTTCCTTCCGCAGGACGAAGCCGCCGACGCTCTGTGCGACAGCGTCGCCCAGTCCGGTTTTGTGCTGAATTTCCGTAAAATGGGTGGCTTCCAGGGCTGTATTTTTCGGGTCTTCGATTTCCAAAAGATGTGTGAGAGCCAGGCACGATGCGAACGTGCCTGCCGCACTCATTCCGAATCCCGAGCTTTGCGGAAGCTGGAGTGTGATGTCGGCGGTGATCTGGTGCTTTCTGTCGCCGAGAATTCTTGATAGACCAGTTCTTGTGATCGGGGCGTCTTCTTCCTTTCCGTTGATGAAAATTTTAATGCCTTGGCCTTCGCCTAGTTCAACTTTTGAAATTGCGCCGAGCACGGTGCAAAAACCTGCACCGCGCGAGCCTTTTTTTCGAAAATCCGGGTCGCTATCCTCGATGATAAAAAATCCTGTGATGTGGCCCGGACAAAAAGCCCTCGCTTTCATCTCAAAGCCCCGAAACTGCATCTAGAATTGCATCGGCCAGTTCTTTCTTCGTGCCCTCGAATTTCGTCCTTTTCTTGGAGGTGAGGATAATGGCCTTCGTGGTGTCTGATTTCACGTCCTGAAGAAGGTTTGCGACCATGATGTCGGCGCCGACCTCCTTCATTCGCTTCCCGGCTCTCTCTTCCAGAACTTTCTGGCTCACCCCGGACTCGAGCTTGAAGCCCACCAATTTTATCTTCTTGTTTTTCCTCAGGATTTTTAGAATTTTCGGGGCCTTTTCAAAGGTTATTCTCAGGTCTGGCTTATCAGACGAGATTTTGCCGTCTGTCTTTTTGGCGGAGTAGTCGGAAATCGCCGCCGGAACTATCACGATGTTTGCTTTAACCTTCTCGGCCATCTTCTCTAAATCTTTGGTACTCGTAAATTGTCTGGTCTTCATATATTTCGGGATTTTTATTTCCTTGGGCGCCCAGACCTCCACGTCCGCGCCGCGCTCGTGGGCAGCGAGCGCGATTTCCAAGCCTGTCTTGCCTGATGAGAAGTTGCTGATAAAACGCACGTCGTCTATTGCTTCTTTCGACGAGCCGGTAATCACTAAAATCTTATTTTTTTTGAAGTCAGATGGGCCGATTGCTTGAATCGCCGCGGTCACGATTTCGTCGATGTCCGCGATTTTGGCTTTGTTTTCCTCAAGTCTGGGTCCGACGAATTTAACCCCGATTTTCTCGAGTTTCTTGATATTCTCCATGACGAGTTTGTGGTCATACATCGAGCCGTGCATTGCCGGAACGATAATGACTGGCATGCCCGAGCCGAGGGCGCAGGTCGCCATCGTGGTAACTGTTGTGTCGTCGATTCCGTATGCGATTTTTGAAATTGTATTGGCAGTCGATGGTGCAATGAGCAGCAGGTCGGCTCTTCCTGATGACTGGCCGCAGAGTTCTACATGTTTAACGGCCCCGTCCAGTTCGGTTACCGGTGGTTGGCCGGTTGCGAAATGAATCGCATCCGGGTGTATTATTTTCTGAGACGCAAGGGACATGACCGGAATGACCTCTGCGCCGTGGCGTGCCAGCTCCCTCGCCAGCTTGACGCATTCGACTGCCGCGATACTGCCCGTGATGCCGAGCACTATGCGCTTGCCTTCGAGCTTCCGGCTCTTCGTGCCCCTGATGTCGTTTATGGGGTGCATCAAGCATTGTAGGCCTTATCATACATTAATATTTTGTTTCTGAAAAAACGTTCCTGTGCTATTGGGCCCTGTGCCTCACTTGAAGATTATGGGCCAGTGCCGTGGCGTTGAGCATAGCTTAGAACTCACTTCGATTGAGACTGAGAATTAGAATGGTAGTTAATCTTTTGTGACTATCGAGTATCTGCAGTCTATTTCTTCCATCACCTCATCGATGTGGAAAACCAGAATTCTCAAATCCTTCTTCGCGGGTTTTTTCTTCCATGAAAAAACGAAGTCGAACTCGCCCATCAAAATCTTGCTGTCGTAGATGGTTTCTTCAGATATTGCGCCTTTTGAAAGCTTCGGTAAATCTTTAGCCAGTTTTTTCATTGCCTGTAGTCCTTTGTCAAGCGGTGGTCCTTGTAATTTAATATAACTTTTCATAATATTCCTCCAATCATCCGCCCCCATTAGGAAGATGAGTAACATGTTACATATTCTTTTTAACACTTAATAATTTTTCGCAGGAAAAGGCTTCGTTGTATTATCTGAGGGCTCTTTCATATATTGTTCTACCTATTACTGTATGGTTCTCTTGACATTTTGCATTGTCCTACACGCGTCATGAGAATCCTCTATTTCTGTCTACCTATCATTCATCTTCCATGATCTGGGAGATGTTCACGATGTGGGTTGATAATACAGTAAAAAAACCTTCCCGTAATGTATTTAAATGAATAATGGATGCCAGTCGCCAAGTTTAATCCATATTGGAGGAATATTTGTGAATCTAAGACGACCAAATGCAAATGAGGCAACGGCGACGGCAAATCGCTCGAGAAATGTCGTGCCTATGTCAGGACTATGTACCAGATGTGTAGATGGATGTAAGGGCAGTTGTGAAATCTGGCTGTCTTCATTCAGAGGGCGCGAAGTGCTCTACCCCGGGCCTTTTGGCGACATTACCGCTGGAGCGGACAAGGATTATCCTATCGATTATTCCCACCTGAATATCATGGGATATGCTATGGGCGCCAAGGGATTGCCAGAGGGCGTGGAAGGTAACCCTGACACCGCCATTTTCCCGAATGTCAGCACAGAAACTGAGTATGGCTGGGACAAGAAGGTGAAGATGAGGGTGCCGATGTTCACGGGTGCGCTGGGTTCTACATTCATCGCACAGAAGAACTGGGAACACTTTGCTATCGGTGCTGCGATATCCGGTGTTACGCTGGTCTGCGGCGAGAACGTCTGTGGTGTAGATCCGAATCACAAGATTGATGCCAATGGTAAAATCGCTGAATCGCCGGAGATGGACCGTAGAATCAACACCTACAAAAAGTTCCACGAGGGATACGGTGAAATTCTCGTCCAGATGAATGTCGAGGACACTCGTCTCGGTGTTGCCGAGTACGTATCTTCGAAGCATAATTTGGATACCATCGAGTTGAAGTGGGGCCAGGGTGCAAAGTGTATCGGCGGAGAAATAATGGTGAAGTCCATAGACAGGGCGATTGAACTTAAGAACAGAGGCTATGTGGTCACACCCGACCCGACGGAGCCTGATGTGAAAGCCTGTTATCAGAGCGGCGGAATCAAGGAATTCGAGAGGCACTCGCGTCTCGGCTTCGTCTCGAAGGAGGCTTTCTTTGACGAAGTTGATCGCCTTAGAGGTCTCGGATTCAAGAGAATCACGCTCAAGACCGGCGCCTATCCGCAAAGGGAACTGGCCATGGCAATGAGGTGGAGCTCGGAAGCGAAGATTGACCTGCTCACAATCGACGGTGCCCCCGGCGGTACGGGAATGAGCCCGTGGCCGATGATGTGCGAGTGGGGTGTTCCGACATTCTACTTGCAGTGCATGATGTACAACTTCGCCAAGAAGCTTGAGGGGCGAGGATTGGGGGTGCCGGACATCGCAATGGCCGGCGGATTCTCGAGCGAGGACGGTATCTTCAAGGCGATCGCGATGGGTGCGCCTTTTGTGAAATCCGTATGCATGGGCCGCGGACTGATGATCCCGGCAATGGTCGGAAAGAACATCCATAAGTGGATTGAGGAGGGTAACCTGCCGAAGACCGTCTCCAAGTACGGAACCACAGCCAGCGAGATTTTCACATGCCACGAGGAGCTCGTTGAAAAATTCGGAAACGACATCAAGGAAATTCCGTACGGAGCCATCGGTTTCTATCACTTCGCACAGAAGACTCACGTCGGTCTCCAGCAGCTCATGGCAGGAAGCAGGAACTTCAACATCACCACAATCACCAGGGATGACCTGATGACACTCACCGAAGAGGCGGCAAAAATATCCGGCATCCCCTACGTAATGGATGCCTACAGCGAAGAAGCCAACGCAATTCTCGAGAGCTGAATAAAACATGGCAGGGCGAAAATCCGCCCTGCCATTTTCAATTTTATTTTTTTCCGGTCGCGCTGGCTATGGTATTCTACTTGTGGTTTATTACGGGAATATTCCGCGGTGCATGATTGCGTCCGCAACGCGTTGAACTGCCACCATGTAAGCGCCGGTTCTCATGTCCACGTTTTCCGTCTGGCACATGCCCGTAACATCATCATAGGCCTTGACCATGATGCCCTTGAGCCGCATGTTCACGTCCCTCTCGGACCAGAAGAACGATTGAAGGCTCTGCACCCATTCGAAGTATGAAACAGTCACACCGCCGGCATTGGCCAGAATGTCCGGAATGACAGTGATTCCCTTCTCGTAGAGAATTCTGTCCGCCTCCGGGGTCGTCGGACCGTTGGCTGCCTCCGCCACAATCTTGGCTTTTATATTGTCCGCATTTTCTTTGGTTATCTGATTCTCGAGAGCTGCGGGAATAAGAACGTCGCACTTGACCTCTAATACGGCTTTTGGCTCGAGGTTCTCGGCGCCCTCAAATCCTTGAACCGTTCCGGTGCTGGCTTTGTGCTCCAACACGGCATCTATGTCCAGGCCATCTTTGTTCAAAATACCGCCTTTGCTATCACTGACAGCGATTATGCGACCGCCCTTGTCCGAAATGAGCTTCGCGGCGATGGAGCCGGCGTTTCCGAATCCCTGAACAGCCACCACGGTGTCGTCGAAGTGGTAGCCCCCACCTTCGTCTCCATCTGGCAGGGGTTTGTCCTCATAAGTTTCTCTTTGCCTCCACTCCTCGGGAGAACATACCTTATAATCCGTCTTCTGGAGGGCTTCCCGGACAACGAACATGCAGCCTCTGGCAGTGGCTTCGTTCCTTCCCAAAGAGCCGCCGATGTGAAGTGGTTTTCCTGTCACCACACCGGGAACGCTGTAGCCTTTGATCATGCTGTAAGTGTCCATTATCCAGGCCATCGTTTGAGCATCGGTATAGACGTCGGGTGCCGGAATGTCCCTCTCGGGCCCGATTATCGGCGAAATCTCGGCTGTGAAACGCCTTGTCATCCTTTCAAGTTCGCCCTGTGACATTTCCTTTGGGTTGCAGATAACGCCGCCTTTGGCACCGCCGTAAGGTATGCCGACGACCGCAGTTTTCCATGTCATCCAGGCAGCCAGCGCCCTGACCTCGTCCAGCGATACGTTCCAGTGATATCGTATACCGCCCTTGCAGGGACCCCGGGCATTGTTGTATTGAACTCTGTAGCCTGTGAATTCCTTGATGTCTCCATTGTCCATCTTCACCGGAAAGTTTACTGTCAGTTCTCGGTGCGGGTATCTCAGATATTCATGGATGCCTTTCTTCAAATTCAGCAAGCCAGCGACTTTGTCCAGTTGCTGCTGTGCTATCTTAAATGGATTTAGCTCCTCTGTCATGTTCTCACTCTCCTCAAGTTACGAGTGAGGTGGGAATTTGCATTTGCTATATAAACTAAATCCCCTAATTTGTAATGCGGCAGTTGAGTTTAGTGCAACTGGTCGAGAACTCCCCGGTCTTTAGGCCGGGGGTGAATCAACGTAATATCCGGCAAAGGATGTCAAGAAGTTCGTCTGCGGCTGTCCGGACCTCAGGGGATAAACCTGCGCCGACGTCCATCGAACGGGGCTGGACGCCGATTATGACTATCCGGCATTCGTGGAATGACAGCAGCCTTTCTATTATCTTCGAAAGCGGGATTCGATGTGTTGCGGCCTCTATTCTGGCCAGGTCGTCCGTTGTCAACAGTCTTATCGTGCCCGGTGCTCCGTCGAAAGCAGCCACGTCGAGAAAGATGACATGGCTGGGCCTTTCCTTAACGATGCTGCTGACGAAATTCTCCGGCGCGGTGTGTGTGACAAAAACCTTTGCGGACTTCAAGCTGGTCGATAGTTTTTCCGACAGGTAAATCCCAAAGCCGTCGTCCCCGTTCAGTTCGTTGCCTATGCCTACGATTACGGCATGCTTTAGGTTGGTCAACACGTTGTCGACCTCTGCCAGGACGTCCATGGATGTCATGGATATAGTGAATATCATAGATATCCAACCATACTCATTTCACTATAGGTTCGTCGCCCGGAAGGTGGGCCAGGTCGTACTTCGTGGTCATCTCGATTGCGTCCTTCGGGCACGATTCCTCGCATTGGCCGCAGAACATGCACCTGTCCAGGTAGAACACCGGCCTCTTCTTGCCGTCGATTTCCTCCATCACGCAGGCGAAGGAGGGGCAATCCTTGGCGCACATCCCGCAGCTTATGCACTTGTCGTTGTCGAAGTTCATCTGACCCCTGTACCCGGGCTCGGCCGGCGATTCCTCGAACGGGAACAGCACGGTCACTGGTTTCTTCGTAAGACGGCCGAGAACGGCGCCTATCATCACTCCTGGTCTCTTCATCTATAACCACCCCATGTACTTCGCGAGTATGATTATCACGAGCTGAACCACCGCCAGCGAGACCATCCACCTGTAAGACAGCGTGACCATCTGGTCTATCCTGTACCTGGCAACCACCGATTTGATGAGTGTGAGGATAAGTATCACCGCCAGAACCTTCACGAAGAAGATGATGACGCCGATGATGAACGGCAGGTACGGGGCCAGCGGCAATCCGCTGAAGTCGATGAACAGGTGCGGTCCGCCCAGGAACAGGGCCGTGATAACCGACGCGCCGACAACCATCTCGATGTCCAGCATGGCTTTGAACAGAGCCAGCCTGCGGCCTGAATATTCTGTCAACGGGCCGCCGACGATTTCTGTCTCCGCCTCCGGTATATCGAACGGAAGCCTCTCCAACTTTCCCTGCAAAGTGATGATCGCGACTATGAACGCGATCGGCGCCAGGAAAATCAGCCAGATGCCGTTCATCTGGTCTGTCACTATGTTCCCGAAACTCCAGCTTCCGACTATGAGCGCCGGAGCCAGCAATGCCATGAAGAACGGTATTTCATATGAAATCATCTGGGTGATGGCACGCATCGAGCCTACTTGGCCGAACGGATTGCCGGATGTCCACCCGGCCAGGAACAAAGCCAGCGTCGGGATTGTTAGCAGGTAGAGCACGACTATCAGGTCGCCCTCGAATGACGGAAGCAGGGATGATTCCCAGGCAATCGGGATGTACATGAAGGCTGTGATTACTGCGGCCAATCCTACTATCGGAGCCAGTGTGAACATTCTCTTGTCCGCTGCTTTCGGCACGACGTCCTCCTTCGACATCAGTTTTATGAAATCGGCGATCGGCTGGATGAACGGGGGCCCGACCCTTTTCTGGAAGCGGGCGTATAACTTTCTGTCGATGTATTGGGCGAAGAAAGCGTAGCTCGTGAGGAACAGGAAGCCCGGGAATATGAGCATGTAGACTAACGATTCAACAATATTCATCTGAACGCCTCCTTTTCATACCAGTCGATTGAATATTTGCGCAGCTGTTCCCTGTCCCAAACCCGGCTGGTCTCCTTTTCGCTGTCGACAATCAACACGCGGTCCATGCAGCCCATGCAGGGGTCGATGCCTGCCACAATCATCGGCACGTCCGCGATGTTGGCGCCCTTGAGTACGTGGGCGACATTGAGTATGTTGGCAAGTGTCGGTGCACGGACCTTCAACCTCTCTGGCTTGTCCGTTCCGTTGCTTTTGAGATAGTGTAAGTCCTCACCTCTCGGGGCCTCGGTGCGGCTTATTGCCTCGCCTTCGGGAACCTTTCTCGGCACCTTGATGCGAATGTCACCGGCCGGCAAGTTCTCGAGCATGTACTTGCACATCTTGATGGCTTCGATTATCTCCAGTGCTCTGACGACCAGTTGTGCATGGACGTCCAGCGTGTCGCAGGTAATGACTTCCCATGGTATCTGGTCATAGGCCGCGTAGGGGTCGTTCTTTCGAACGTCATAGCTGATGTTCGAAGCCCTCAAGCGCGGACCGACTGCGCAAAGCCGTTTTGCATCTTCGGTCGTGAGAATGCCGACTCCCTGGGTCCTCTTAAGGACCGTCTTTTCGTTCAAAGCAACGTGAACGTATGCGTCCATTCTCTCGAGCAGATAGTCGTGAACTCTCAGCGATCTCTGTATCTGGGCGTCCGATATGTCCCTGCGGACGCCTCCTATTGTGTTGTACGCGTGAGTTACCCTGTTACCGGTAATGTCCTCGAAAAGGTTGAGAATCTCTTCCCTGTCATCCCAGGACCACATGAGAAGTGTATCAAAACCCATCTCGTGGCCGGCGATTCCCAGCCACAAAAGATGGCTGTGAATTCTCTCCCATTCGTTCATTATCGTCCTTAGGTACAGACCACGCGGCGGCGGGTCGGTGCCAAGGATGTACTCGACGTTCTGGCAGAAGTTGGTGGAGTGCGTGAACGAGCATATTCCGCAGATTCTCTCTGTTGCGTGAATCAATTGCATGTAGGTCCGGTTTTCGAACATCTTCTCCAGACCGCGGTGCATGTGGCCGATTCGAACGTCGGCATCGACCACTGTCTCGCCTTCGACTGTAATCATGAACTTTTCCGGCTCTTTGAGCGCGGGATGTTGCGGTCCGATGGGTATCGTTAATTTCGCCATCACTGACCACCTCCTTTCCTGGGGTCGACCCAGTCCTTGCGGAGCGGATGGCCTTTGTTGCCCCAACTGTCGGGAAGCAACAGAACCCTCATGTCCGGGTGTCCTTTGAATATGATGCCCATGATGTCGTGGGCCTCCCTCTCGAAAAGAACGGCGCCGGGCAGTACTGGTGTCAGTGTCTCGATGGTGGGGTTGTTCCTCGGCACCTTGGTCCTGAGAGTCACGCAGGCTGCACCGACAATTATGTGATACAGTAGTTCGAAATTCTCGCCGGCGTCGATGGCCGTTATCGTCGAGATGTGATATCCGTCGAAGTCGTCCTTCAGTATCTTGGCGACATCCAGTAGAGATTCTCTCGGGATGTCCACATAAACGCGCCGGGGCATCTTCGCCTCGATTCCTTGCTGAAGTCCTCTCAGACTGTTCGTTAATTGCTCGACCAGTTGTTCCTCAACCATCTCAGTCACCTCCTTTAATGGCGGTAAGAAGTTTTACCACGCCGTCCAGTATTGCCTCCGGTTTGGGCGGACAGCCGGGTATGTGAGCGTTGACCGGAATCACCTTGTCAATGCCTCCTTCCACGTTGTATGCACCGTCGAAACCTGCCCCGCTGATAGCGCACTCGCCAATGGTCACTACAAACTTGGGCTCAGGCATCTGTTCGTATATCTTGATTAACCGATCCTTCATTTGCCCTGATACGGCACCAGTACACAGAAGAACGTCCGCGTGTCTCGGGGTTGCTTTGAGCAGGACGCCGAAGCGCTCCGCGTCAAATCTCGGCATGAGTGCCGCTATGATCTCGATGTCGCAGCCGTTGCAGCTGCCGGTGTTCATGTGCAGGACCCAGGGCGATTTTACCCTTGACCAGGTCACGAGTTTCTCAAGCATGTTTGACACCTCCTGAGGTTATGAGCGCCGCCGCGGCGATTACCAGGCCCCCGACGAACAACAGCCCGTAAAGGTAGTTTTCCGGTTCGGCCAGATTCGACATCGTCACTATTATCAACGCCGCTATGTGGAATATCGTGAAGATGAAGGCTACGTGAAACAGCGTAAAGGATTGCTGGAACTTCCCGCCTTCAACTTCTTCACCGCAGGCATATGTGCTCAGTTTGTGGTCCGATTGTGGGCCCCCTTTCAGGGCCAGCTTCCCTCCGAACCAGTAGATTGATGCACTCACGAAGAGGAATACCAGGAAGACAAACAACGGTGTGAATAACAGTTGCCAATCCATTTCAGACACCTCCTAACAGGGCTGTCACAACCGGTGCAATAGCCTTCAGGCCCAGCTCTGGCCAGACACCCAGAGTTATGGTTATCGCGGTCATGACTATTATCGGAATCATCATGAGCTTCGGCGTTTCCTTGACTCCCACGAACTTCCGGTTCGGCTTGAGGAAGAACGTCCTGATGATTGGCAGGTAGTAGCCCATCGAGATTATGGAATTCAGCACCGCGATGAAGGTTATGAGTATTCCCCAGAAGCCGATTATGCTGCAGGCGTCGATGCCTGCTCGGAATATCATCCATTCGCTCATGAAACCGCTTAACGGGGGGAGGCCCGCAAGAGACAGCGCCGCAATCGTGAAGCAGAATGCGGTCACGGGCATCAGGTGCCCGATACCTCTCATCTTCTTCAATTCCCTTGTCCCCAGCCTGTAGATGATGAGGCCGGCGCACAAAAAGGCCAGCCCCTTCATGAAGGCGTGTGTCATTATGTGGAACAGACCGCCTTGCAAGCCGATTTCCGTGTTGTATTCCATCCATAAGCCGATGCCGAGAATGATGTAGCCCATCTGCGCGATGCTTGAGTAGGCCAGCACCCTCTTCAGGTCAGCGCGTTTGACAGAAATCTGCACGAAAGCCAGCAGGTTGCCGACAGTCATCGTAACGAGTGCCAGGCCGACCAAAAGGTTGCCCACCGATATGTTGGTCTCGGTGAAGGCCAGTAATGCCTTGAAGAGTGCTATGAAGCCTGCCTGTATCACTATTCCGGACAGCATGGCGCTTATTCCCGACGGTGCTGCCGAGTGTGCGTCCGGCAGCCAGGTGTGTAATGGTACGATAGCTGCCTTCACACCGAAACCGATAATGACCATAACCACGCCTATGAGCGAGACCATGTTGTCCCTGAGGCCGTTCGCCACTGTGGCTATCTCGAGCGAGCCTGTCTGGCCGTACATCAGCGAGATTCCGAAGAGTGCGATTGCAGAGCCGGCAGCGCTCAGAATTACGTATTTCATGCCTGCCTCGACCGCGTCCTTCCTGTGCTTTCTGAACGTGACCAGAGCGTAGGAGGAAACAGCCATCAGCTCGAAGAACACGAACATCAGGAACAAGTCGCTGGCGAACCCGATCCCGAGTATGCCGGCGACCATGAGAAGCAAGAGTGAATAGTAACTCTCCAGCCTCGTGTCGTGCTTCATGTAGCTCATCGAGTAGACCGAAATGAGCGTTACCATGGCCGTCGCGATAAGGGCCAGCATGATTCCGAGGGCGTCGGCGACGATTATTGTGCCGCCTATCGTGCAGGATATAAGTTCACCGTCCCACACCCGCATAGCCAACAGTAATGTGACTATGAAGCTCAGGAGTGCGAATGCCGACGCGACTGCTCCCGCGGCCATCTTGTTAGCCGGCTTGAGCCTGCCGGCCATGAAGGCCAGGTATGCTCCGATTATGAGCAGCAGTATTGGTAATATTGCCATCACTCAGAACACCCCCCAGAAGAATATGAAAATTAGTATCAAAAGAAGTGCTGCGACGATGCCGACAGAATTTATGTTGGCGTCTCCGGTTTGCGTCTTTCTCAACCTCAATCCGAATTCCTTCAGGCCTATCACGATGCCGTCGTAGAACCTGTCGAAGCCGAATCCGGCGCCCGCTGCTTTCAGGATCGAGCGCACTGGCTTGTTCCTGTAAGCATCTTTTCTGCCAAGGAAGAACATAACTCCGAGGCCGAGCGCGATGAATGAGAATACGACGGCCAGGCTCGTGAAGGTGTGCTCGATGAACGAGAATATCGTGTAGGCATGCGCATCGGCGAACCCGAAGTCGTAGAATGCCTCGCTGAATATTCCGATGAGTGCCCAGGATGCTATCGCACCGATGGCCAGTAAAACCAAAGGTATGGCCATCGCGGCCGGCGTTTTGTGCGCCGGCTCGGCCCTCTTGGACTTTCCGTGGAACACCAGGTAGTACATCCTGAGCGAGTAAGCTACCGTCAAAATCGCGATGAACACCATGAATGCCAGTGGGATCCAAAGTTCGGCGCCATAAGCGCCGGCGAATATCAGGTCCTTGGACCAGAAGCCGCTGAACGGCACCAGCCCGGCGAGAGCCAGTGTTCCGAAGAGCATCGCGAAATGTGTCACCTTCATCTCCTTCTTCAGGCCGCCCATGGAGTACATGTTGCGTGTTCCGACGGCGTGAATGATCGCGCCGGCGCAAAGGAACAATAGGCCTTTGAAAATCGCGTGGCTCATCAGATGATACGAAGCTGCAAACACCCCTCCGACACCTATGCCGAGTGCGAAGACCATGTAACCGAGCTGGCTTATTGTAGAGTAGGCCAGCACCCGTTTCAGGTCCGGCTCGACGAGCACCATGATTGCCGCTAGAAGTGCCGTTATGCCTCCTATCAACAGAAGTGCGGTTGTCCACCCCTCGACCCCTATGAAGAGCGGGGACATCCTGGCCAGTATGTAAATGCCGGCGTTCACCAGCGTTGCGGCGTGGATTAGGGAGCTGACCGTTGTGGGCGCCTCCATCGCGTCGGGCAACCATGTGTGCAGCGGTACCTGGGCGGACTTGCCCATAGCACCAAGAATGAACAAGAATGCGGCAAGTGAAAGGTGCGTGGCCGGAACTGTAACCGCTCCCGAGACCATGTCTGAAATCGAGAACGTGCCGGTGCCTGCATACAACAGGAATATACCGAGCAACAGGCCGACGTCGCCTACCCGTGTCATCACGAATGCCTTGATTCCTGCTCTGGCAGCCTTCGGGTCTGTGTTGTAGAAACCGATGAGCGCGTATGAGCACAGGCCGATGATTTCCCAGAAAATGTAGAGAACCAGGAGGTTGTCGGTGAAAACCAAACACACCATCGAGCCGATGAAGAGTATGACCAGCGAGTAGTACCTGGCCAGGCCTTTCTTGCCCTCCATGTACTTGACTGAATACAGAACTGTCAAAGCGCCGATGCCGGTGGCGATGAGCGCCATGAGCATGGCCAGCGGGTCGATATATACGCTGAATATGATGCCCGCGGAGGGTATCCAATCATAGGATTGTGTGATTGCGTTCGTCGCCCCGAAGAATATCTCGGGGACCAACATGAAGACGAAGGCGGCAAGGAGAAACGCGGCAACTACCGCGATTCCGGCAATTGCTTTGTCGCCGAACCTCCTGAGTGCCGGTATAAGTGCCGTGGCGATGAAAGGCAGAACGATGATGAGTAAAACCAACAATGAATTTTCCAGAATCATGATTTCACCCCCTCAATCTCGTTATTTTACCGACGTCCAGCGTTTTGTTCTGTTTCCAGACGTTAACCACTATGGACAACGCAATCGCAGCCACGATTGCGTCAATTGCGATGACGATGATAACGACAGACTGGATGCTCGCGCCGCCGCTTCCGATAAAACTTAGAAGTGCGGCTTTGGCCATTATCTCCAAACCTATGATAATTTTAATCAGATTCGGCTTCCTCATAATGGCGTATAGGCCGAAGAACAGGAGAATGGCGGCGAAGAATAGGTTCATCTGGATCATTTCTAATTCCATCGGAACTCACCTCCAACAAGGGCCAGCACTCCGATTACAGCGCTGAACATCATGACTGACAGGATTAGCAGGTCAAGCGTTCTGGCCTCCCAAAGCTGATTTTCTACAGGTACACCGGTATCTTCCAGCACGACCGCCTCGTTCGACATCGTGAAGGCGAAGCCGACCAAGACGGCGAGCAGCAAGATGGTTGCGGCAGCCGCTGTTGTCATCTTACTGGACGGGCTCATTCCGCATCACCTCCGCTCTTCGTCAGGCTGACCGTGGAAATGAACAGAACGGTAATCAATCCTGCGCCGACTACAAGCTCGAAGACAGCCGCGAACGGAGCGCCGGCGATGAAGAAAACGCACGCCAAAAGGGCACTACCGGCTCCCAGAAGTATCGATGCCTGTATAAGGTCACCCATCTCGATGGCGAAGAATATCAATATCACCATCGAAATTAACAAAACGAGATTTATCAAGGACATTAGATCCATGTAACATCAAGCCTCCTCAATGGGCGAGGGGGCAATATAACTTAGTGTATATAAAAGTGGGGAATGATTGTAAAAAATGGTTATAATTAATGTGATTTAAATTTGCGAGTCTTTATGCTGGCCTCCTCAAAAATCTCGACGGCCAGGTCGTCCTCGTAGTCTCCCTCGAACACGACTTCCCTGATGCCGGCGTTGATTATTATCTTGGCACAGACAGAGCATGGGTGGTTGGTGACGTACATCGTCCCGTCCTTGACACTCACCCCGAAAACCGCGGCCTGAATGATTGCGTTCTGCTCGGCATGAACGCCGCGACACAGTTCGTGCCGCTGGCCGCTGGGAACCTGCATTTGTTCCCTGAGACACCCGATCTCCTCGCAATGCCGGATTCCCTTGGGTGCTCCGTTGTAGCCGGTGGTCAATACCCTTTTGTCTTTGACCACAGCTGCTCCGACCTGCCTCCGCATGCAGGTCGACCTTTCGGAGGCCAGATGTGCCATCTTCATGAAATATTCGTCAATACTCGGGCGGCTCAAAGGTTCACCACGGACGATGAAGCAATCATCGTTTATTTGGGTTTTGGAGAAACGCGAGATGTGGGGTGGGAACGTGCCTGTTTTGATTGGGGGGGCACAACGACTGGCTAGGCGGTGGGAAAACGGGAGGGCGCTTTGGGGGGCGGGTGGGATGAACAAATTGGATAGGGGGTTGAAAGGGCGGAGGACGGGGACGGTGTTGTGGGCGGGAGTGGGCGTGTGGTGGTGACCGGGGGGTGGCGACTGCCTGAATGGGAGGTTAGGGGCAGGTGGCCGGAGAGCCGTGTTGGTGAGAGAATGGGGCATGATAGTTTTGTACATGAATCTGACAGGCGAATTTTTAAATAAGCCGAGGCTATGCGAGGCACTTGATGGACAAAGCCAAGATGAAAAACACCCTGTTCAACATCGGGCGAGACCTGTTCATAGCGTTTATCGTGGTCATCGTCGTCATGCTGATATTGCTTGCATATTGCCGAGTCTGGCCGCCGATGGTTGTTGTGGAATCCGGAAGCATGATGCACGGCCCGAACAGCCACATTGGTGTCATAGACACCGGAGACATGGTTTTGGTGAGGGGGGTTAAAGAACGTTCTGACATTTTGACATACATGGAGGGTGAAGAGCATACTTTTCGAACTTATAGTGGCTTTGGAAATGTAATCGTCTATCGTCCAAACGGCGACACGAACAGGACACCGATAATTCACAGAGCTGTGATCTGGCTCGAGATTAACGACGATGGTGTTCAAAATCTATCTGATGGGCAAATCGATTATCAAAATTATACATTCGATGTTCCTGTCTTTGAGTGGGTTAATCGAAATCCGTGGGATCCTGCGGAAAATACCTTCCTTCTCGAGAATTATGGCCATCAAAACCGAGATGTCACAATCCATCTGGATAAAATTATGGGTGGCTTCGCCGCTGCGGGTGTTGAGCCCCACGATGGTTTTGTCACCATGGGAGATAACAATCACATTTATGACCAGAGTTCTGGTACGATAATGCTTATTAAAATGGACTGGATTGTCGGAAAGGCAACCGGTGAGCTTCCCTGGTTCGGTCTCATCAAATTGCTGTTCACGAACGACCTCCCGTTGAACGTTCCGGCAAACAGCTGGATGCTGCTCATCGTCACGATAATTATCCTGGTAGGAGTTCCGCTTTTCCTCGATCTCGGACTTCCGAGATTGAGGGATAGGAAGGGGAAGGAGATGAAGAGAGAAGAAGGGGATGCGTTGAGTGAACGAGCTGGCGTGGCATCCCCGCCCACCTCGCTGGATGAGATTGCCGAGAGGTTGCGGAATCACGCTGGAGATATCGGACTTTTGCCTGAAAAAGTCAGTTCGGAAAAAATCATTGTCATCAAAGAAATCGTAAAGGTTCCGTGCCCCTATTGTGATGTCCTGGTGGAAAGCACCCTTAGCAAATGTCCAAGTTGTGGCGGAGCAATCAGATAATCATAATAAGGTCATCTGTTTGTTGATTTTGAACTCATTAAGGGGCTCGAGCATCGAATCTTTCAGAATGACGCGTTTTGTCTCCATCAATGGCACGCTGGCCATGATTTCCTTCGTCCTGCCGCCCCTTCCGAACGACTTCACCCTCGCGCTGACGATTCCCATCATGTCCAACTCGGAAATGAGGTCCGTGACGCGCCGCTGCGATACCATGCTCAGGCCAGTCTTCCTGCATAGAATCCTGTAAGTTGAGTAAACATCGCCGGTCGTCAATTTAATCTGGCCGGCCTCCTCGTTCATCAGAATCCCCAGAAGTATGAGCTTCGACTGGACTGGTAAGGTGCGGACCGCCTCGATCACGCAATCCAGTTCTATCTTGTTCTTGGCTTTGTAGACGTGCTGCTCGGTCACTTCCTGGTCGCGATTTCGCTCCGCGATTTCCGCTGCGACCCTCAGGAGGTCAAGGGCGCGTCTGGCATCTCCCTGCTCGTGGGCCTCGACAGCAGCGCAGAGCGATATCACCTCATCAGCTAAAATCCCGTTGTCGAAGGCCAGTTCCGCCCTCTGTTTCAGGATGTCTTTCAGTTGGCCGGCATCGTAGGGTGGGAACACGATTTTCTCGTCGCTGAGCCTGCTTCTCACCCTCGGGTCCAGCAGCTCTGTGAACTTCATGTCGTTGGAAATCCCGATAAGACTAATTTTGGCATTTTCGAAGTCGTCATTGATCTTTGTGAGGTGGTAGAGCATGTCGTCTCCGCTTTTGTAGACAAATTTATCGACCTCGTCCAGCACAACAATCACAACCTTGGGTGACGTATCCATTTTCTTCCAGAGAATGTTGTAAACACGCTCCGTCGACCATCCCGTCGGCGGAATTCGCTCGTTGAAATTGTCTATGAATCGGTTGCCGATATTCTGTAAAACACCGTACTGGGTGTCCACAACCTCGCAGTTGATGTAAACGTAAACGACTTCCTGAAATGCAGATCCGGCCTTCAAGACTTTTGTAATTTCCTTGCCCAAGTATTTGGCTGTGGCTGTCTTGCCGGTGCCGGTCTTACCGAAAATCAAGATGTTGGACGGGCGCTCGCCTTTGAGTGCAGTAGCGAGAATGCTGGCTATCTGGTTGATCTGCTCGTCGCGGTGAAGTAACTTGTCGGGAATGTAGGACGGTCTGAGAACATCGCGGTCTCTCTTGAATATGCTAGGTGCATCCATGTACTTATCGAATACGCTAGTCGTCACGATTCAGCTCCCCCTACAGTGGCTCCGGTACCCCTTTATTTCCATTGGAAACCGCTAACACACAAATGAGCTAAGACCTGATTGACCGGCTTCTTAATATACTTTGTTATATTTAATATTCAAATTACTGGCTATAAATAAAATATGGAATTTTTTCGGTGGTGAAATCACTGACAAAACGTTGTGCGGCGCTCGGCGATAGGATGTGCCGAGCGCCGAGACGTAATTGTTCCGAAGGGTCTGTTTCCTGTGCAAAATTGCAATAATTTGACGCACGCATTGGCTCCCCATCACTGCCAGCATGAGTGAAAGTTAATCATCGGATTTTCAATTCCTTCTTTTTCTCGACAACACCCACTTCGAACTTCGTGCCAAGACGCCAGGCCAGTTCTTCAATCCTGTCCTGGTTTTGGATGAATTTTGATTTGCCTGGCTCGGCCAGCAATTTTCTGATTTCTCTTACTTTTCGAATATAGTCAAAGAGATAGAAAATTCCGACGATGAAAGCTGCCGCTCCTAAGATGAATATCCAATATGTCCATTCACCAAAAATATCGGAGATGGTGTTGCTGAATCCCGTGCCCACGTCCTCTGCGAGTATGGCCAGGACAGAAAGAAAGGATAAAAAGCCTCCGGATATAGCCAAGAAGAGGCTCAAATCGAATTTTTTCTCTTTTAGAAATTGCATCAGTCCCATGTCTCCCTGATTTTGTTTTAAGAATATAAAAGTTTTTATTTGTGTTGCTATTGAGTATGGCCGATGAGAACTCCACTTTATGATGAGCATCTGAAACTCGGTGCTAGGATAATAGATTTCCATGGCTGGGAACTGCCAATTCACTATGAACTGGGTATTATCAAGGAGCACCACAATGTTCGGAATTCGGTGGGTCTCTTTGATGTTTCGCACATGGGCCAGATAATAGTCGAGGGATCGGATGCGCCTGGCGAACTACAACGCCTTTGCACCAACAACATAATCGATTCCAAGCCTGGCCAGGCGGTCTACACTCATATGCTCGATGAAGAAGGAAATATCATTGATGATATGATAGTATTTAGGATTGCGAAGGACAAAATTTTAGTGGTGCCCAATGCCACCACGACAGAAAAAGTTGATATCTGGATGAGAAAACAGATGTTAACAGAGATTAACAATCTATCTGATGATATGACGTGTCTTGCTGTGCAGGGTCCGAAGTCAATTGATGTTATGAGGAGGGTGTTTGGATCTGAGATTGATAATATTCAAAGATTTGCTGGGAAGGTATTCAACAGATTGGATAACCAGTCATTTACTAATCAGATAATCAATGGGTCAGACAGTCAGTCATCTACAAGTCATATAGTCAATAGATTAGATGGGCAGTCGTCTACTAATCAGATAGATGATAGATTAGATAGTCAATCGAATTATACTACTACTACTAACTTTCCAGAGTTGAATACCATATTTGTATCCAGAACTGGTTACACTGGCGAAGAAGGATTTGAGTTGTTCTTTCATAATGACCTAGCTGTTGAACTGTGGAACATGATCCTAGAGGCCGAGCCAACCCATGAAATCAGTCCCATCGGCCTCGGTGCCAGAGATACCCTTCGTCTCGAAATGGGGTATCTGCTTTCAGGCCAGGATTTCAATGGTAGCCAATCACCTCTGGAGTCAGCCGGTGCGTGGGTCATAAAATGGGACCACGACTTCATCGGAAAAGACAAGCTACGAGCTCAGAAGGAGAAGAAGACACATGACAAGCTCGTCGGTATTCACCTCGAGAGTAAGCTGGCTGCCCGCACAGACAGCCCCATATTCGCCGCAAACCCACAGGAACCGAAATCTCCAGTGGAAATAAAGGGGTTGGTCACGAGTGGCAACTTCTCTCCGACACTGGGTTACGCAATAGCACTGGCTCGTGTGAAAAGAGAGTTCGCGAAGCCCGATATCGAGGTGGAAATCGAATATAAGGGAAGACGACTTAAAGGAGTAACAACTAAACCTCCGTTCGTGAAAAAGCCCAAGGGGTGAGATCATGTCAAAAGAATTGATAAAGAATTTAGAGGAGGCAACAATGCTTCCCGGTGTGTCTGGCTATGAAAATAAAGTTAGAGAATATGTGAAAAAGAAGGTCGGCAAAAAAGGTAAAATCGAGGAGGACGAAATAGGTAACCTCATCGTGAGAATCGGCAAACCCGGCAAGCCAGCTAAAAAAGGCAACCGAATAGCACTCATAGCACACATGGACGAGACCGGAATGATAGTTTCTAACATTCTGGACAACGGTACAATCAAGTTCAAGAAGTTAGGAGGCACAGAAGACCGGCTACTTCTGGGCAGGGCCGTTGAGATTCACACTAAGAAAGGACCGGTTCTCGGAGTTATCGGCCTTCGCCCCCCGCACCTCTCCCTTGACCCGAAAGAAAAGGATCAGGCGATCACGTGGGACAAGATGTGCATCGACGTGGGCACGCGAACCAAAAAAGAGACGCTGGCTCTTGGCATTTCCATGCTCCAGCAAATCACTTTCAAGAAGGATTTCTTCATCATGAACAAGAATCTCATCTGCTCGAAAAGCCTCGACAACAGGGTCGGGGTGACGGTCCTTCTCGAGCTCTTCAGCCAGATAGACCCGAAGAAACTAAAATCAGAGGTTATCTTCGCATGGGGCGTGCAAGAAGAGATAGGCCTCCGGGGCGCCCGCGTCATATCCAATACCATCCCACTGGACTACGCATTTCCGATAGACACCTACTCCACAACCGATTCGCCGGGCATGGGCGACTTCTTCGAGCCGTTGCTTCTCGGCGACGGACCAGTTCTCCGGATGGTGGACGCAAGGACCATCGCATCCCCGAAGCTCGCAGAGAAGGTGGCAAAGATTGCAAAGAAACAGAAAATACCCATCCAGTACGGAATCACCGGCGGTGGGACAGACGGCATGGCATTGCAGGAGGCTGGCGCATCCACCTTGCCGTTCGGAATACCGATGCGTTACACTCACAGTCCTGTCGAGGTTGTGCACATCAATGACATCACGAGGCTCATTAAGCTTCTCAAAGCTGTGATATACGAGCTGTCTGGCTAATGAATTAACCCTACGACGAACAATTATTATTCCCACCCCACTCAATGCGTTCCCCCCACCCCCCTGCGTCTGCACTGGCTATATTTCGAATCGCTTCGCATCTCAGAAATTTAATCAAATACATAGCTTATAATTGATATGATACGTATTTGCTTTTGTAGTTGTGCACTTCTGTTGAAAAAATGCACAACTACAAAATGTTGTGCATTTGACACAACATTGACCCGTCCCCTATGCCCTGCTCGGAGTTGCCAGACATCAATTGTTATTAAATACCAAACTCTCCTTATATTGCCTGTAATTACAGAGTGTGGTGTTACCTTGAGACCAGGAGCCGCAGCAGGTCAGGAAGAGGTCGTTCGCGCGCCTATGCCGAAAAAGCCCAAGCGGGAGATGTTCGGGATAGCCGACCAGCTCATGGGCGCCTCGAAAATCAAGGTTATGTGCGAGGACGGCAAGTCAAGAATGGGAAGAATACCCGGCAAGCTCAAAAAGCGAATGTGGATTCGCGAGGGCGATCTTTTGATTATTCGTCCTTGGGAGTTCCAAGACGAGAAAGCGGACGTGGTGTATCGATACACCCGGACCCAGTCATCCTACTTGAGCAGAAAAGGAGCCATTCCCGAGGTCATCAACGTCTTCTGAGTGGGGTTTGAGCAATGGAATTTTCCGAAAAGAAAAGAATGCAGTTAGAGGCCAAAGTCTTGTCTTACAAATTTCGGGAAAAGGATGCCGACGAGCGCAAGACTTACGATGAAGTCTTCGACCACAAGACCCTCATGACGCTCTATTCTATGATGTCGAAAAACACCTTCGACATCATAGACTTCCCGCTGGCCACCGGAAAAGAAGGCAACGTCTTCAGGGCAGACACAAAAGACGGCAAACATCTGGCTGTTAAAATTTATCGAGTTTCGAACTCCACCTTCAAGAATATTCAGAAGTACATCGTCGGCGACCAGAGGTTCAAGAGCGTTGGCAAAAACCATAGGCGCGGTATTTACCTCTGGGCTCAGAAGGAATTTCGCAACCTCGAGAGAATGCACGGAGGCGGAATATCGGTGCCTAAACCGATAGCCTGCTCAAACAACGTGGTCGTGATGGAATACATCGGAACCGAAACAACCCCCGCCAAACACCTGAAGGATGTCGAACTCGCAGACCCCGTCAAGGTCTATGAAAAAATCCATGCCGATATCCTGACGATGTACCAGGACGTCGGACTGGTCCATGCAGATCTTAGCGAGTACAACATCCTAATGAGACAGGCAGAATCCGAGTCCGCTTCTACTGGTGGGCAACCAGTAGAAGAACCAATAATCATCGATGTTGGCCAGGCAGTTTTAAAGAACCATCCGATGGCAGACGAGTTCCTGGAGCGCGACATCACCAACATCGCAAGATTTTTTACCAAGAAAGGCGTTGAACTGGATGTTGAAAAATTAATTGCCGAGGTCAAGGGTGAATAATAATGTTGTACGTTCGCATGCCGAAGGAAAGGGTCGCCGTTTTGATTGGCCAGAAAGGCGAGGTCAAGCAGAGAATCGAGGAGATGACCGAAACCCAGATACAAGTCGATTCGAAAACCGGCGATGTCGGCATTGCATCGAAAGAGGAAGGCGACTATATGGCCCTGAAAGCGCGCGACATCGTGAAGGCCATCGCGCGCGGTTTCTCCCCGGACAGGGCGATGCAGCTCAGAAGTGATGACATATATCTCGAACTTCTGGACGTCCGGGACTTCGTCGGCAAGAGCACGAAGCACGTCCGAAGAATAAGAGCCAGACTAATCGGAACCGACGGCAAGACGCGGCGAATCATCGAGGAGCTCACAGGCGCCGAGATGTCTATTTTCGGCAATTCGGTGGCAATCATCGGCGACATCCAATCACTCGATGTCGCAAAACGGGCGAGCCAGATGATTTTGGAGGGAAGCGAGCATTCAGCAGTCTACCGGTTCCTGGAAGGCCGGAGAAGAGCCTTCAAGTTCATGGAAATGGGGATGCAATAAAAAATGATGGACCCAACGGGATAGTCAGACACCCAGAGCACATCTGGATGTCTTTTGAACCCGTGACCTCCTGCTATTATGTGTCTCGGCGTCCTTCGGCCGCCGAGCCAATGCAAAGCAGGCGATCTTCCAGGCTGATCTATGGGCCCATGTTGTGCAGGCTACGGAAATGAGCGCAGTTTAAAATGTTTTTGGAAAGTACAATGTTATATATCAGATTACTTTTCCCTCAATTAAGGACGTGTGGCCTAGCCAGGATATGGCGACAGCCTCCTAAGCTGTAAGTCAGGGGTTCGAATCCCCTCACGTCCGCTATTTTTCCTCAGACCCCCCGAACTTCCCTCATCTCGTAATTCCGGTACCCATTGACTATTTTCACATAGCCAGCCAGCTTTTCGTCAAGCGAGAGTTTGCCGGTGTGGACAAAGAGCGCCGGGGTATTTGCCAGCTTCTGCGGTGTTGCCACAACCACCACGTTTTCCACGCCGACGTGTTCGATAACGTCGGCGCTCACCTGCTGATTCCCCCTTCCGAAAATGAAGCCCTGCCGACCGATAGGGGTCACGACAATTTTAGCATTCTCGTGTTGAGCCAACAGGTCTAAAAGGGCGCACTCGTTCAGGTCAGAGCCAACGAATTTTCTGCCTTTCACGACGTCGATTCCGAGAACCGACTCTTTAAACTCAAGAACATTAGCGATCTCGGTCCGAATCATACCTGGGCATAAAATATAGAGCTGGCGATCGTCCATTTCCTCGGTGATGTGCTCGGCAATCGCCTTTGCGAACTCTCTTTCTTCAGGAGCCGAGAACGACTTCGAGCGCTGCATCCTTTTTTCGTCAAAAGGAGTCTTCACATAGCCGAAGAGCGAGATATCAGCCTCACCGCCGCGAAGCTTTGATTCGTCGATGTCCAGAATCTCTGCCTCGGCAAGTGAAATGTTGCCGGTTATGTATTCACACAAGACCGCGACAGCATCTTCAATACCGGTCGCGAACACAGAGGAGTACATCTTGACACCTGCCGGAATTCCGAGCACTGGCGTGACGTCGCCTACAACAGAGGCGACGTCCTTCGCCGTGCCGTCGCCGCCCACGAAAACGATGATGTCCGCTTCCCGCTCCAGATACATCTGGCCCGCAGTTATCGTGTCTTCCCTTGTCGACGGTTCGCCTGGCTCGTGGACCACGGTCAAGTCCCCGGAAAAATATGCCTCGCCCATCTCGCCGGCGCAGGTAAAAATCTTGACGTCGGAAAGGCAATATAACTTTTCAAGAAACTGTCTGGCTATAGTCGGAGCGTTCTGGACCGCTCCGAGGGCGTGCGCCTTCTCGACAGTATCCTGGCCGTCGGTGCCTTTTAACCCGACCTTTCCGCCCATGCCAGCAATAGGATTTACCAAGAACCCCAACTTGAACATCGCCGGTAAATCGTGTTGTGAGATATAAGTTGAGCGGCAAAGGGCATTATTTTAGCCAAGAATAACCAGAATCGAGTTAAAGGTCTCTTCTATGCTGGCCCCTGTCTCTACGTTTCTCAGGATTCCCTTTCCGGAGTAATACTCAATCAGCGGTTCTGTTTGGTTCCTGTAGGTGTTAAATCTTTTCTGGATGACTTCCTCGCGGTCGTCATCTCTCTGGAACAGCACACCACCGCACAAATCACAGACGCCAGCAGTATTCGGGGGCTTACCGACAAGGTTATACACCGCGTTGCAGCTTTTACAAGTCCTGCGGCTCACCAGCCTTTCCATAAGAACGTTCATGTCGACGACGATGTTCAGCACACGGTCGATTTTGTCCAGTCCGCCCATCGCCTCCGCCTGCGGAACAGTCCTCGGAAAGCCGTCGAGGATGTATCCATTCGAGCAGTCTGGCTTGCTTATTCTTTCCTTGACGAGCTCAATTATAATCTCATCGGAAACGAGCTTCCCATCGTCGATGCATTCCTTGGCGATTTTACCGAGCTGGCTGCCCTCGTCGATTGCCGCCCGTAACAAATCGCCGGTCGAAATCTGCGGTATGCTAAATTTATCGACGAGCAATTGCGCCTGAGTTCCCTTGCCGGCACCCGGGGGCCCGAGCATAATTATTTTCATAAAAAAACCTCAGGTGTACAGAGTTTCCAGCTCAACCATAAATTCATCAACGATGAAGGTCCTGGTGCTTATCACACCTTTGATTGTCCTGATATTATTGATGATTATCTTTGCGATGTCGTCCGGGCCGTCAGCCACGATTTGAACTACAAAGTCGACTGTTCCGAGCACTGGCAGGACCTCTGAAATCATTTTCAATTTGAGCAAATTTTCGTAGACTTCCAACTCGGAACCGGGTTTGACCGAAATGAGTAATATTCCACAGCTCAAACAAACACCAGATTGTGAAATAAGAACAGTTGATATATTACTTTCGCCAACTCAATCGTCCTTCCAAGTGGTCAGGAACACTCCCAAGATGAACACGACCATTGCGAAGATGAAAACGACCAGCGCGTTGTATCCGATGGCTGCCATGTCTATCTCGATCATGGCCGCACGCAGCCCCTCGTTAACATAGTATAACGGGAGAAAGTTTGCAATGGCTCTCAAGAACTCTGGCATCATCTCGAACGAGAAGAATGTTCCCGATAGAAACATCATAGGGAACATGACGGCATTCGCCGCTGCCTGGGCGCTCTCCGCCTCTTTCACGAACCGGGTTATCAGCATGCCGATGCCACCGAAGGCGAAAACGTTCAAAATAATGAACAGGAACAGGAATATATTGATTTTCGGCTGAAGGCCGAACACCGATATTCCGACAATGAGAATGACAATCGTTGACATCAGGGCCATCACGAACTGGTAGAGGACGTTGGCAACTATCCACTCGGCCCTTGTCAGAGGGGTCGTGGCCAGCTTCCTGAGGATGCCCTTCTGTTTCAACTCGGTTATCATGCCGACGGTCCCGAAGAGGCTGGAGGTCATAACAGACATCCCGATTATACCCGGTACGAAGAAATCGATGAAGTCAAACTCGTCGGACGTGGTTGTAACATGCTCGGCTCCGATGAAGTCGACTCCCCCAGTGACGTTTTTGTTGAACCCCTCAATCATAGACCCCAGGATAGTGACCTTGGTCATCGCCGCAGAGTTGGAATCGTCAAAAATGACTTGAATATCAATCCGACTGGTGGCATTTCCCTGGGAATAATTATACTGCATCTGAAGAATATGGTCAGTATAGTCGGCAGGTATGACGACCGCAGTATTCAGGTTATTATCGTCGAAATACTGGATGGCATCCTCATCAGCAGGTATGGTTTTCACTACGAACAGCTGGGAGTCATTATACGAGGCGTTCAGCATGGCGATGAACGCACCCGAATAAGCGCCATCGTCAAGATTCTGGACATGTAGCTGATATGAAATATCGCCCTGCCCTTGGAAAATGAAGCCGAAGAGTAAAATCAGCAGAATTGGAAACAGAAGAACGAAGAAAACCGAAGATTTTTCTCTGAAGAAATGTTTAAGGTTAATGACGACACTGGCATACACCCTTCTGACGTTCATTTACAATCCCCCCCACTTCATTCCGCACCTCTCAACTATCGTTTCGAGCTGATGAATGTGTTCGCTTTGCTCACTCATTCATCATCCCCCTCTTCTTGGACCAACGATTCGCCGGTGAGTGCGAGGAACAGCTCCTCTAAATTCGGCTTCCTGATATCCATGCTCTTGTAAGACACGTTCTTAGCTCTCAACTGATCGAGGAAATCGACGATCTGGTCGTTGTTCTGCGCATCGATCTTTATGTCCCCGCCGTTCAGTACTTCAAAGGAGAACCCCATATCTCCGGCGACGTCC
>DAOVGM010000037.1 GCA_030672365.1 Methanomassiliicoccales archaeon | reverse complement strand
TACAACACCGAGACGTACCGGAATTCGACATGGGTCTACGTGGGCATTACGAACCTTACCGTCAACCTCGACCTTCCCTGACTCCCGGAAACACAGGACGATGAGCCAGATGACTCATCGGGCACCGACGAGCAGCCCGAGGGAGACACCAGCCAGAACAAAACCGTCACTCGGGACAGATATGGCAATCCTACCGGCCATTCCCAATACACGAAGTTTGGTACTTCGGGGTGCCGATTCTTCGGCTAGGCTTTTCTTATAACCCACCCCAATCTATCAACGCTCCCCCCACCCTCCGCTCCTCCTCTGGCTCGCACCCATCCCCCTGCTCGCCTGCTCGGAGCGACAGAAATACAAAAGGGTGTACCAATCTTTTTAAGGTAATAATCACATACAATGTTTGGTGAAAGTGGTGGAAGAAAATGATGAAACTTCTGCTCAAGGGCAGCAAATGTTTACAGACGCTCCAGACAATCAGCCATTTCATGGACAAGCATATCAGGTTATTGACGTGAAATCCTTCAAACCCAAGTGTCCTTATTACCAAGAAAGTAAAACAAATCTTTATTGCCCTTATTTCATATTGAACAGCCAACAATCGTTTTTAGGTCATCGTCCAGCGGGTGGTGCCGGAAGCTGGCTACCTTATACCTCCATGACATTTGGAATAATTGCAATTGCTATTGCCTGGCTGTGTTTCATCCCCTTCGTTGGAATAGTGATATTCATTGTTACTCTTGTTTTTTCTATTTTGGCGGTTGTGACCGGTTCCTCCAGCCTTCGAATGACATCTCGCGGCAATAAAGGAAGAGGAAGTGCTATTACGGGAATAATTCTTGGCATTATCTCTCTTGTGCTGGGTTCTGTATTGTTCGTTATATCATTGATGATAATTTTATATTGAGGTGAAAACATGGATGAAGAAAAAAAGGATGCAGATCTTGTTTATCTCATGCCGCCAGCAATCCAGGTAGCACCATTTCCATACAAATTCGTTAGAAAGTCACCTTTTGGCATTGCTTCATTAGTTTTAGGCATAATTGCAATAACAACGCATTGGCTGGTAATTTTCGATTGGGGGTTATTTGTATTTCCAATACCATTGATTCTTTCTTGTCTGGCAGTCGGGTTCGGTTTTCCATCAGGCTTGAAAGTATTGAAAGCCGAAGACCTTTCAAAAGAGGCAGACAGAACTGGATTCACAGGTCTTATACTTGGCATACTAACAATAATGTTTTCGATAGCCTGGCTTATATTCTTCCAGACTTACATTTGGGGGTGGGGCGTATGAACGAAAAAGGTACCAAACCACTCAAAGTATTCATTTCTTTGATAATAACTGCAGTAATCATAATCGCCTCAGTGGGCGTAATCTTTTACTTGATTGACTCAAAAAATATGATTACGTCATTGGTATCAGCTCATGGTTCTGCCGAGACCAACGCGACTTCATGTGATTTTTATGTTGATGGCGAAGTAGTGGACACGTATAATTTTGCCTTATATTCTACTTACAAATATTTTACATTTTCACATAGGGTAAGGGCGAATGAAGAACATGAATTCCAAGTAATCACAGCAAATGGGGAAGAATCACAGAAAATAAAAATGTACACCAGATTTGGCGATTTCAATTATATATCTGATTTGAGAATCGTTCAAGCCAAAATAGTCGTTCAAATTAATGGTGTAAACAGAGCTGGAGAGAACTCCAACATATATTTCTACGTCGACGGAGAATATGAGGACCAAGCTTCAAGCATTGCAAATAACACATCGTACCATTTAATGGCCGAAGTTTCAGCATTTGAACTTCATGAGTTTGAAATACGGAATTACAGGTACTCATCTTCTTCAGACATTCAATTATCAAATAAAACCTGGATGTATACTGAAAACGTCGGCTTTACCATAGAAATGGATTTCCCATAGGTTAACACTCTTTCAGCATCTTGTTTATCGAATCTGCCTGAATGTGGCCGGTTATCGTGACAACAGCCTCCTCTACGCCGGGAACTGATTGTACCGCATGTTTTATGTCTGTTGCCAGCTTGATTCCCATCGGGCAGAACGGGCTCGTCGGTATGAATGTCAAACTGACTTTGCTGCCGTCCACCACGATATCCGAAATAAGCCCCATGTCGAAAACGCTGATGTAGGTGTGAGGGTCGATGACTCCCTTCAGGGCGCCGGTTACCATCTCTTCTGTTACCATTCACTCACCTATTATTATCAGCAAGTCACGGACAGACACCATCTGGACTTCTTTACCATCTATGGTGGGTATCTTGACGATTTCGACCATGTCCTTCTCGATAACGACCTTCTCGCCTGACTTGAGTTGTATTTCCAGATGGCCTGTTTCGAGCGCGGGTACTATATCAACAGGATTAACCTTAGCCAGTGTATCGACGACCTCCTTCGCGTTCTGCTTGAAGGTAGGCCCCATCTTCGCATGGACCGGCTTTACCGCAGTGGGAGTTTCGACGATCTCCCTCTCGCCGACCAGCAAGACATCACGGGCTTTCAGGGTGCCGGCGATGTCGCCCTCACATCCGATCAATCTCTCCAAATCATCGCCGATGACCTCCACGATGCCGATGTCCTGGTTGAGCGGGATGCCGCGGCCGGACTTCCAGCCCCGGATGGATGCGATAACCTCCTTCAAGAGTTCGCCTTTCTCTTCCTCGGCGGGGTCAGAAATCGAGGGAACCGGCCACTCGGAGACCGTGACGCTCTGCGCCCCGTCAAACTCCTTGTAATACATTTCGTATACCTCGTCGCAGATGTGGGGGGTGATCGGGGCCAGCATCTTCGTGATGCCCAATCCTATTTCGTAAAGTGTCATGGCAAGGGCGTCGTCCTCCTCGACCGGCCTGTGCTTCACCATCTCCAGATAGTGGTCGGCAAGCTCGTGCCAGGTGAACTGCTCGATAGCCTTGACCGCCCTGTCGTACCTGAAATCCTCGTAATGGGAGGTGACCTCCCCGACGAGTTTTGAATATTTGGTGAGAATCCACTTGTCGGGCGTGTGGAAATCCTCCGGCGGAACAGCCAGACCTCCGCGGACGCCCTTGCTCACGAAGTTTTGGACGTTCCAGAATTTCGTGCAGAATCTGCCTCCGTGAACTATATCCTTGGTTCGGATGGCACAATCTTCTCCGATTGGAACCGTGCCGCTGTAATACCGCCAGGCGTCCGTGCCGTGCTCCTCAAGCAAGTCCAGCGGGTCGATTATGTTGCCCAAAGAAGCGTGCATAGGCTTCCCGTCAGGGCTCAAAATAAAGCCGTCGACCATTATCTCGTTCCACGGCTTCTTTCCGGTCAAATAGTGGCTTCTGAGAATCGTGTAGAACGCCCAGGTCCTGATGATGTCCTGGCCCTGCGGACGCAAGCTCGTAGGGAACAGCTTCTCGAACTGCTCGTCGTCCTGCTGCCATTTTGAAATGAAGAGCGGTGATATGCTGGAGTCCATCCAGGTGTCGAGCACCTCATCGCAGCCAATAAGTGCGCTGCCGCAGTCCGGGCAAGCTGGGACCGGCGGAGCATCGGCTGTCGGGTCGACGTAGCAGTCTTCCTCGTTAGCCAGCACAACCTCGCCGCAGCCGTTGCACTCCCACAGCGGAATGGGAGTAGCAAAGTATCGCTGGCGCGAAATGACCCAATCCCTGTTCAGCGAGTTAACCCAGTTCTCGAGGCGTACCTTCATGAACTCCGGTTTCCACTCCAGCTCGTCGGCTATGCGGAGGACGTCATCCTTAGCGTCCAGCGTCTTCAGGAACCACTGCGGAACCTGCAAAAACTCGATTGGAGTGTGGCAGCGCCAGCATGTGCCGGTGCTCTGCTCCAACTCCTCCTGTTTCTGCAGGAGCCCGCTCTTTCGCAGGTCCTCGATTATCGCATTCTGGGCCTCCTTGACCTCCATTCTGTGATAGGCACCGGCCAGCTCTGTCATCGAGCCGCGCTCATCGATGCCCTTTTCAACAGTCAGATTGTACTTGTAAATCCATTCTAAATCATCTTTATCGCCGATGCTGCATATCATCACCAGGCCTGTCCCGAAATCGGGGTCTACGCGGTCGTCCCCGACGATCTCGACCTCCCTTCCGTAGATCGGTGTGATGAGCTTCTTGCCGATAAGGTGGGCCTTCTTCTCATCTCTGGGATTTACCGCAGCCAGCTGGCACGTGCAAATAAGCTCCGGGCGGGTCGTGGCGACTATGATATCCTCATCCAGGCTTTCGACACCAAAGTGTATGAAATTTAGATTGGTCATGCGGGTGCGGTACTCGACCTCCGCATCTGCCAAGGCCGTGCCGCATCTGACGCACCAGTTTACGGGAGCCAGACCTTTGTAGATTAGCCCCCTCTTGTAGAGCTTGATGAACGATATCTGGGTGAGGCGGCGGTAATAGTGCGCGTCCGTCCTGTAGAATATGGACGGGTCCATCGAGTCACCGAGAATTTTAAACTGATTGCATATCCTGTCGATGTTTGCATCCGCGAACTCGGTGCACATCCTGATGAACTGCTGGCGGGGGGTGTCGTGCATCTTTATGTTGAATTTTTTTTCGACGTTAACTTCGATGGGCATTCCGTTAACATCGACACAGAGCGGGAACATGACGTTGTAGCCGCGCTGGCGCTTATAACGGGCCGCGAAATCGATGTGAGTGTAATGAATGGCGTGGCCGACGTGTAACGGGCCGGACGCGTACCTCGGCGGGTTGTCGATGCTGTACACCGGCTCGTCGGAATTAAAGTTAAAGTGGTAGAGCTTCAGCTCTTCCCATCTGTCCTGCCATTTTCGCTCGATTGCATCGCGGTCGTAATCTGCCATATTAATCTCCTCCTTTCTGTCGGAGCTTTTGAATGTGTTCGTTGCACTTACTCATTCAATTCATCTCCTCTGGATTGCTCTACAGAATAAAAAGCGGATATAAAAAACGGATATAAGTGTTTTGCACACATCCCTTATTCTGTGGTCACCAGTGTCGCTGTGGACACCACACCATCCACGTTTCGAATATTGTTGATAATCAACTTCCTGAGGGCGCTCAGATCCTCTGCCTCGACCCTGGCGATCAGGTCATACTGGCCGAAGACTTCTCTAATGCCCTCTATCTCGTTGACGTTGACGAGCGCGTTGTATACGTCATCCTCTTTATTGGCGACGACGTTAATCAGTACGAAACATGTGATCATTTCAATCCAGGGGGAATAAAGGGCTAATGCTTTAAACCCTTTTCTGTCAAGTCACAACTCAGTACAAAAGTATCTGGCCAGCTCTGCGAAAGGCACGCTCTCCTGTTCGCCGCTCGCCATGTCGCGGACGGTCGCCTTTTCGTCCTCGAGTTCATTCTCGCCGACGATGATCGCTGTTCGAAAGTTCAGGCTGTCGGCATAGGCCAGAGCCTTACCCATCTTCCTTCCCATGAGGTCGATGTCTGCCGAAACCCCCGCATTTCTCAATTCGGAAACTATCAGGATGCACTTCGCACGTGCCGTGTCGCTCACAGGAATTACGTAGGTTTCGAGCTTCGCCGACGGAATATCGACGCCGTCGTTTTCCATAGCCAGCATCAGCCTGTCGAAGCCGAACGCGAATCCGGTGGAGAACACCTCCTCGCCGCCGAAGACCTCCGAAAGCGTGTATGAACCACCGCCGCAAACCTGCTTCTCCGCACCGAGCGACGGGGCATCTATTTCGAACACCATGCCCGAGTAATAATCCAGACCTCTGGCCACACCCAGGTCTATCTCGGCGTCCCCGACACCGTAAAGAGCCAGTCGTTCCAGCAATCTGCTCAAATAATTCAGCGACGGGTCGGCCCTCCCCAGCACTTCCTTCGCCTTCCCTATTGCCTCGGCTCCTCCTTTTAAACTCACCAGGTCGACGAGGCGGTCCATGTTCTCATCGGAAATGTCAGACTCGGCAGCCAGTGTTCCCAACTCTTCGAAGTCGCGCTTGTCCACAAGTCTTCGGATATCGGTCTGCACAATCTCGTCCAGCTTCATTTCTTCGAACACGCCCTTCAAAATTCCGAGGTGTCCTACCCTCATCTTGACATTCTTTAAACCGATGCCCCGGAGACACGAGCTCGCGAGAGCCAGCACCTCGGCGTCGGAGCTCAGGGACGGCGAGCCGACGATTTCCGCTCCAAATTGAAAGAACTCCCTGTACCGACCGCTCTGCGGCCTTTCGTACCTGAAGCAGTTGCCCATGTAGTAGAGTTTCAGCGGCTTCGGGCGAGTCTGGAGCTCGTTCACGTAGTATCGGATGACCGACGCGGTGATTTCGGGCCTGAGGGCGATCCTCCTTCCGCCCTTGTCCTCGAACTCATACATTTCATCGACTATCTCGGGGCCGGACCTCGCGATGAAGAGGTCAGTGTTCTCGAAAGTGGGGGTCATGACCTCGCTGAACCCGAAGTTGCGCGCAGTTGTCATGAGAGCATTCTCTACATAACGCCGTTTTTGCATCTCTTCAGGCGAAAAATCCCTGGTGCCGCGAGGTCTCTGGAACTCGCTCATGAACTCATCGAATATTGAGGCAGTATAAAAATTAAACTGCGAGATAACAGGGTAACACACCAATCACCAAATATTAAAAAACCAGATTAAGCCAGACGGCAAAAAATCCATCTGGCTTAATTTAATAAAAGATTTTGCGGTTCAGCCGGAGGTGTAATCTTCAGGCAAATCCGATTCGGGCCAGTCCGCAGGCACCCAGAGTATGTCCGTGATGATGTATTCCGGGTTATTCGTCTTGAAAATCGGCCTGACCTTCAATCCGATTGCCGGTTCACCTCGAATCAGCGCGCCCATGAGGATTGTGCAGACGCCCTCGAACTCCACGTTCACAAATTTAATGGGTGTCGGTAGCGTGTTGAACGCGCCGGTCCTCTCCGTTATCATGAACGAGTGCACCGTGGCATTGTCTTTTGCCCTGTCAGTTATGTCCACGACGGTGTTCTTCCGCAGGCAGTCCGGGCAGTGAATTCTGAACGGCATGAAGATGGAGCCAGTCTCTTCACAATCCGGGTTCTCGCACTTGGAAGCCAGTAACTTGCCCTTGCCCAATCCCTCGAAGAACACGCCCTCACCGCCGTAGGAGTGGATGTAGGTCATGTCCCGCGGGTTCGTGACACCCATCAACTTTCCTTCCTCATTTTTTATCGGTGTGTTTGCCGAGATGTAGTGAAAGATGCCAGAAGGTTTGTACCGGTTATTGACGACCCGGACCTTTCCTCTCTTTTCATCCTCTTCTTTTGATGCAAAATTGTATTCGCCCATTTCAATCACCTCTCTCCAGAACATGTTTCGGATGCTGAACGATCGTACATGTTACATGCGAGCCCACTCCAGCGTGGCTGATGGCCAGACCGCGCTTGGCACCCTCGACCTGAAGGTTCGTCCAGTCGTCCGGCTTCTGTTTGCCGAACCTCTCCCATTTCGCCTCGTCGCCGTGCATCTCACCCCACCTGTTCCAGATGTGCTGGCCCACCTCTACGACCTGCATGATGCCAGTTGCTCCGACTGCGTGCATGCAGCCGATGAGACCGCCACATATGTTTGACGGCAGTTTGCCCGGCTCTCCAGTGTGCGGGTTGGTGTGGTAGCAGTCGCCTGATTCCACATAGGTCCTTCCCTCGCCGTAAGGCCTGATGCCGATGTCCTCGTATGTCTGGATATCAGAAATCGTGAACGCATCGTGCAGCTCGACAAGGTCCAAATCGTCGGTCGGGTCCTTGATGCCACACATATTGTAGGCATAATAAACCGCCATCCTCGCGGCCAGAAATCCCGTGAATCCGGGATACCTGTCTCCGCCCGGGAAACGCTGCCCCAGATCGTCATACTGTCCCGGCCTCTCGTTCGGCAAAAGCGGGATTTCCATGTTTCGGCGGTCCGCGACCCTGAGAGTGTGGCTTGCTGCCGTGACGTCGATTTGCAACGGGTTGTCGGTCATCTCGTAAGCCGTCTTCTCGTCAGCCAGAATGCCGCATGCGGCACCGACGCTCATGAGACAACAATCTAGTGCCAGAAGCGGGTAAGCCACCACAGGCGAGTTTAACACATCATCGACCGTTATCTTCTTCGGCCCCTGTGCGTGCGGGTTCATGCGCGCGTAGCCCCTGTTTTTAACTGCTATCTCTGCCAGTGTCTTCCTGAAGGAATCCTCCTCCTTTCCGAACACCTGCCAGTACTTCTGTGCCATGACCGCATAGTAGCCTGTGTAAATGTGCCCCATCGGCGTCTCCCAGTCCTTGTCCGCGGCGCAGGAAATCAGGTTGTTCCCCTCGTCGGTCGGAACCTCATCCATACGCTCCCAGCCCATGGCCAGTGCGCAATCCGAGTATCCGGAAGCCACCGTTTTATAGGCTTCCCACAACGTCGAGCCGCCGGTCGCTCCACCTGTCTTTATCCCGATGTTTCCGAGTGGGTCCAGTCCGAGCCGGTCGTGTATCACAGCCTCACCCAACAACTGGTCTCCGAAGTGGTCCGCGAAGTGGCCGTAGTAGCATGTGTGGATGTACTTCTTCAGCTGCGCCGGTGTCATGTTGATGAACTCCGCCGCCTCTGTCAAAGCGTCGATGCAGAGCTCTTCCGTCCTCTTGTTCGGAAAAGCGCGCGCGAACTGTGACATACCACCGGTGACAAGATATACTGGCTGCTGCATTTTCGGTATCTTCAATTGTCTGTCGCTAAATGTTATCATTCTCTTTTCCTCCGTTTTACATAAGTAAGCTGGGTCAAGCTTGACCTGCATACTCCCTTGGCACGGGGAAATAAAACTGGTGATAAAAGGGTTTCTATTTTATTTATGTCACATGCCCACGCATCATAATTGCCCACCCATCAATCTCCATCTTGTTTGTCCCGCCCCATCCATTTCTGCCACCCCCCACCCTTCCGCTCCTCCGCTGGCGTTACTTCTGTTCGCTTCGCATCCAGAAGTAAAATGTTGTGCATTTGACACAACATTAGCCCGCCCCCCCAGAGCCTGCTCGTGGCGGCTTTTCCTCTTTCGGATTGCTTTGCATTCCGAAAGGTATAAGCCAACTATCACGATTTCGCCCCGAGGGATTCCAATGGGACTCACCATCATCGAGAAGATAATGCAAGCGCATTCGGACGAGCCGGCAGAGCCGGCAATGCCAGGAAAGATCATCTGGATAGGCATCGATGTTCGCTCTGCTCGGGACTTCGGAGGCGCTAACGTCGTTAAAAATTTCAGAGAGCATTATCCAAGCCAGAAAGTGCACGATTCGTCCAAGACATACTTCACATTCGACTGCAACGTGCCTGCGAACACCATCGCCTACGCCAACAACCAGCACATCTGCAGGGGCTTTGCGAAGGAGCAGGGCGTCAAGCTCTACGATGTGGACGCTGGAATCGGCTCCCACGTGATGATAGAGGAGGGATTGCTGGCTCCCGGAGAAACGGGGGTCGGAACAGACTCGCACCTCAACATCCTCGGCGCGGTGGGCGCGTTCGGCCAGGGGATGGGCGACCAGGACATTGCTTTTGTGTTCAAGGCCGGCAAGACATGGTTCGAGGTGCCGCACACAGTCCGAATCGACGTTGACGGCGACCTGCCAGACACCTGCACCCCTAAGGACCTCACGCTGAAAACGGTTGGAACGTTGGGCACGAAAACGTGCCTCGGAAAGGCCCAGGAATTCTTCGGCCCGGCCATCGACAAACTAAATCTGGCCGGTAGGATAACGCTGGCCTCGATGGCGACCGAAATGGGCTCGATTATCGCACTTCTCAAGCCCAGTGAGGATGTACTTCGCTATTGCTCGGAGCTGAGAGGAGCCCCGGTTCAACCAACCGAGCCGGATGCCGACGCGGCCTATTCGGGAAACGCGACAATCGACATCAACGGCCTGAAACCTCAAATTTCACTTCCCGGCACACCTCACGGCGTAACGGACGTCGACACACTGGCCGACATTCATGTAGACTCTGTTTTCATCGGTTCATGCACGAACGGGACCTACGAGGACCTGAAGGCGGTGGCCGGGATAGTCAAGGGCCGGAGGATCAAACCAGGCCTTTTCGGCTCGGTCGTCCCTGCCACCAGAAAGGGCTACACGCGGCTTCTGAAGGAAGGTCACATCGAGACATTTATCGATGCCGGCTTCCTCGTTTCGAACCCCGGTTGCGGCGGTTGCGCATCCGGCCAGATCGGTATGACAGGCGAAGGTCAAGTTCAGATATCGACGTCGAACCGAAACTTCGCGGGCAAACAGGGGGCTGGCGACACATATCTGGCATCACCGGAAACCGCTGCCGCATCAGCCATCCTGGGACACATAGGTACTGCCGAGGAGGTTCTCTGATGACAGAATACAGCGGAAGAATCTGGCTCATAGTTGACGAGCAAGGCAAACTCATAGACGACATAGACACAGACATGATATACCATAACAAATATCTGGCCATCACAGACAGGGCGCAAATGGGGCAGTACACCTTCGATAACCTGGAGGGTTACAGGGACTTCGCTTCCAAGGCTCAAAAGGACGACATCGTGGTCGTGGGGGCGAACTTCGGCTCCGGCTCGTCGCGCCAGCAGGCCGTCGATTGCTTCCGTACGCTGGGCGTCACAAGCATCTTCGCTCTCTCTTACGGGGCCATATACAAGCGCAACGCCATCAACTCCGGTTTCCCGATCCTGGAGATCGAGGAAATCGACATGGAGGCGCTGGCTACCGGCAGTGTTGCTACCGACGGGAGCGCGGCTACCGGCGGTGTTGCTACCGACGGGAGCGCGGCCACCGGCGATGAAGTCACAGTAATCACAGAGGAATCCGTGGTCAAGAAGGGCGAAAAGGTCGTTATCAAGTTCAAGCAGATGTCGAAAGTGCAGAAAGACATTCATAACGCGGGAAATATTTTCGAGTATGCCAAAGGGCTTTAGGTTGTAAGCTGGTGGGTGGGATGCCCATCCCAACTGGTGGGTGGGTTTGCTGCCCGCCCCATTCAATTCTGCCGCCCACCACCCTTGCGCCATGTGATTTTTGAACCCACCCCATCCAATGGATAAACCCCCCACCCCGCTCCTCCGCTGGGCAACCTTCGTATCGCTTCGCATCACGAAGGTTAATTTTGCGAAACTTACGCAAAATTGCATTCCCATCCCCCAATGCCCTGCTCGGAGCGGAAGTCTTATGATTATGTCAGCGATTACACTTGTGATGCCTGATATTTACGAGACCTTCGACCATACTGCCGACATCGGCATTCGCACTACGGGGGAGACACTGGCCCAGGCTTTCGAGCATGCTGGCTATGCCATGTTCGACATTATATCCGATGCCAGTCAAGTCGAGTCTGAAATATCGCGGAAGATTTACCTTGAAGCGGATGACCTGGGGATACTTTTGGTGGACTGGCTGTCCGAGCTCCTGTATCTCTCGGAGGTCGAGGAGCTTTTGTTTTCTAAATTCGAGGTCTCGATTCGGGGCACAAAGCTCAGCGGAATGGCTCACGGCGAGAAACTGGACACGGCCAAACATCACCTCAAGACCGAGATTAAAGCGGTAACTTACCACATGCTCGAAGTGGACGATGAGAAAAATTCGGTGCAGGTGCTTTTCGATATTTAGTGGATTCACCGGCCAGCCAGCTACCCTTTTATCTGGCCTTTCAGGTACATCATCAGCTTGATTTCCTCTGGAGTGAACATCGCTTCATTCTTTAGCCCGGCGGCATCTCCGCCGGCTATCATCTTGAGAATGGAGGGCTTTCCTCTGGTGAACATGTAGAGCCGGCGCAGTGCGTCCTCGTCGATGTCCTTCTCGTCCAGCAGTTCGCGGAACGCCCCGATGTCCAGGCCGCGAATGTGCAGTTCCCGAACAGTCGAGTCGTCGATGTCCATAATCGTGTAGAAGCGGTTGTAGGAGGGCGTGTCCTCCCTAGCCGTCACTATCATCTTGAGGTACTGGCTCTCTTTCATCGCAGCCACCATGTCCGCGAAGAATTCGACTGTCTCGTCCGGCACGTGGAAGTAGCCGTCGAAGACCACAATGACGTTACGGCCAGTCAGGGCGGCGACCAAATCCCCCGGCTCCCGGATTTTTGCCCCGATGTCTGCCTTAGAGAGCATCCCTGCCAGCTCCTCGAGCACGTGCTGCGTTGAATCAAGACGCAACCAGATGATGCTCCAGTTTTCCTTTGCCCCCTCTATAAACTTCGCGGTGAGGGCAGTGGTTCCGTAACCGCGGCTGCCGTAAACGATGATGACTTTAGCCTCTGGGGAATCAACAATCTCACCCAGGTCTTCCAGCTCCTCGATGCGGCTGACAAATACATCCGGATATGGTATCTCGCCGACGATGAACCTCTCCGTTTTTGTTTTCTCCGGCAGGGCCTTGCCGTCGATTATCGACAGAATTACGGACAACGGGCTCTTGTACCTGTTCTCGATGAGAATCTCCGACAGCGGCTTTGGGCCAGCATCCGTCTCAATATCTCTCGAGCCGATGTCGCCGAGTATCTTCTGGGCGAGTTTGATTCCCTCGTCACTCAGAAAATAGGTCTTGTACCGTCTCTTCTGGCCTGATATGTAGTTTTTGGACTCGACGATCATGCCATCGCCTTTCATGCTTTTCAGGGTTCTGGGAATGTGGGACAGCCCCAAGCCGGTTGCCTCGGAAATCCCCCTTTGAGTCACCTCGCCCGGAGTTTCAAATTCATTCCTGTACTTCCAGTATTCCTTGAGGTGAAGTAGAATTCTCTCTTTGGCGGTAAGGGCCAGCTTATCATCAGGCGGGGCATCGCTCATTGGATAATGAACGAATTTTTGATTATATAATGGTAGCGGTTGATGCGACATGTGGACAATCGTGCCAAAAACCTTTTAATATACAGAGGAGATAGCAAATATAGATGAAAGGAAAGAAAGCATTGCTTATCACATGCGCTGTCATTTTCGTGGCCTCGACAGTCTTCTTCAGCTATCTGGCTGTCACCGAGTTCAATGATGCTTCCGAACTCAGGATGGAAGGTGATTTGTCTGGGATTGGGGGCGTAGATTATGACAACCAGGCCGGAGCAGGGGAGTATTCTCTGGCACCGGCCAACGAATCAGATTTGTGGTTCACCACGTCCCACGACACCGCGCAGGGCTCTTCGGTCATGCCCCCCAAGGCAGTGTTTATCCTCGCCGTTATGGCGATATCAGGTTTCGGGGTCATCGTCCTCTTCGCCAGATTGAGTTCAGAGGACATCATGGGCGGCGTCCGCGGAGATATTTACCAGTACATCTCCAACAACCCGGGCGAGCATCTGGCAGAAATAACGAGGAACTTCAACATGTCGTCCAGCAGTGCCAGATATCATTTGTATGTGCTGGAAACGACGGAAAAGATCGTCTCGTACAAAACAAGCAAGCACAAGCATTATTATGTCAATAAGAACGGCTACAGCCTGTTCACTGGCTCGGAATACAAGCAGGTGATATCGACCCTCAAGAACGACACCACGCGGGATATTGTCAAGTACCTTTTCGATAACGAGGGCACGAACCAGAAGAGCATCTCCGAGGCCCTGAGTATTCATCCCTCGACCGTGAACTGGCACGCCAACCGCCTCGGCAAGGCGAACATAATAAACAGGGCCAGACAGGGCAAGGACATCATCTATCACTTGAACGAAAACCTGGATTTGAAAAAGGTCATCAATCTGATAGAGAGGCCTGCGGGTTAAACTTCCCACCCCGTCCAGTTGATTTTTCCCGCCCCCATCCGGTGGGTGGGATATTGCCCGCCCCATCCATTAGGTTGGCCCCCCACCCCATTCCTCCGCTGACTCGCACCCGTCCCCCTGCTCGTCTGCTCGGAGTGCCTTTTCTTCATCATCTGGCCCATCTTGTTTTTCATCCAATTCGTCATCATCTGGCCCATCCATATCTTCGTATGTTTTCTCATCCTTGTCATACAGCCGTCCGATGTGTCCCAGATAATCGTGGCCCGGCTTGTTGCGCCAGGGCAGTTCGAACATGCCGTTGATGTCCTCGTACAGCCCCGGAACTTTAACGAACGCGATAACAATGAGAACGACAAGGACACCCAGACTCAGTATCTTTCCGTAGATGTTGTGGGCGGTCTCGAAGGTCGCAGAGCCGTTGTAGACCATGATGATGACCATCGCATTCCGCATGAGGTTGGTAATGTAAATCACAGGCACGAAGATGAGGAACATCTTCGTCTTCTGCCAGCGCTCTCCCCGGCAGCCGAAGAGGAAAGCGGCGGCCACAAACAAGGCCTGGATGGCCGTGCATTCCAGAATGATATTGATGCCGGCTTCGGGAATCGGCGCGATGAAATTGCCGGCTGCGTCAGCGGTCACCTGGCCGACAGTGAAGTTGTAGCCCAGCATGTTCGTAAGCCCGACGCTGTGGTGCGCCACGACATCAATCAGAATTTTCGAGAGGACTGGTACGTGGTCGATGAGAAAGTAACCCATGCCGGCAACGAAAGTTGCCCCGGCCACGAACCGCAGGGGCTGATACTCCTCATCCCACTTGTGCGACCGCCATTCGTGGAAAGCCAGAAACAGGAAGATAGGGAGGGCCAGTCCCGCTCCAAAAGCGTTGAAAGGGTCGTCCTCGCCGAGATATCCCGGCACCTTGGATATCCAATAGACGCCGAGCAGAATCCAGCCGGCAGTCCTGACGAGATGGCATCTCCTGTCCTTCCAGAAGAAGCCGATGCCCAGCAATAGGAGCCCGGCAAAATTCACGATTTCGAGTGCTAGATGCGCCATGGTACTTGGGATGAAAGGTTTGGTGTGATAAAAATATACTCACTATTTTGGCCCTCCCCAAATGGTGGGAAAGCCCCCCACCCATGTGCCTGCGCTGGCTCTTACCTCACCCCCCAGAGCCTGCTCGGCACATAGCATTATGGTGTGAACCGCGTCATCGTACGCGGGAAGGGTATCGCGTCCTTGATGTTCTCCAGGCCGCAGAGCCAGGCAACCAACCGCTCGACACCCAGGCCATAGCCCGAGTGCGGCACCGACCCGTATTTCCGCAGGTCCAGATACCAATCATATTTCCCGATGTCCTCACCCTCCCTCTCCAGCGACTCGATGAGGCTCTTGATGTCGGCGTCCCTCTGCGAGCCGCCGATTATCTCGCCATAGCCTTCGGGTGCTATCATGTCGAAGCACAGGGCGACTGGCCCGGGCGCGTCGGCCTCGGCATCCACCGGCTTGTAGAAGGCCATCGTCTCTTTCGGGTAGTGCGTGACCACCACCGGCACGTCGAAATGGTCCATGAGCTTGTTTTCCTCCAGCGTCCTCAAATCCTTGCCCCACTGGACGTCCATGCCAGATTTTTCTTTCAAAATGCGTAGGGCTTCGGTGTAACTGATCGTCGGGAACGGCTTTTCGAGGCAGACCTCCAGCTTCGCGACGTCCTGGCCCAGAATCTCCAGCTCCGGCCCGTTCTTTTCCAGCACCTGCCCGATGATGAATTTGACCTCCTCTTTGCCCACCTCGGTGCACTCCTCCAGCTCCATCCAGGCGGCTTCCATCTCTGCCATCCAGAACTCCGTGAGATGTCTGGATGTCTTTGACTTCTCTGCTCTAAAGGTCGGCGACATGTCGTAGACCTTACCGAGGGAAAACACGGCCGCCTCGGCGTACAGTTGCCATGTCTGGCTGAGGTAAATTTTTTCCCCGTAGT
Organism: Methanomassiliicoccales archaeon; assembly: GCA_030672365.1. Lineage (GTDB taxonomy): Archaea > Thermoplasmatota > Thermoplasmata > SG8-5 > JAGLSY01 > DAOVGM01. The sequence goes on along the minus strand of DAOVGM010000037.1, from coordinate 556 downwards.
AATTCACCTCGAAGAGCGTCGAGCCGCCCTCCGTCTGCGTTGGTTGTAGTATCGGGGGGGTGAATTCGTAATAGCCACGTGACCTGAAAAATTCATGGATTGCACCGGTCACCGTCGACCGGATCTTCATGATAGCCGCCATCTTCTGCGACCTGAGCCAGAGGTGTCGGTTCTCTCGCAGCCACTCCTCGCTCTGGTCCTTCGTGATCGGGAACGGCTCCGCAAAGCTCACGACCTCGAATTTCGTGACCTGAAGCTCGCAACCGCCCGGCGCCCGGTCATCTTCCTTCACCGAGCCGGTAATAATAACGGATGATTCGATGAGGGCTTTTTCCGCGTCCGCAAATCCTTCTTCAGACAGGTTGTCCTTCTTCGCCGTCACCTGTATGATGCCCGTCGGGTCCCTGACAATGGCGAAAACGATGCTGCCGCTGCTCCGGGTCCTGTAAATCCAGCCCCTGATATTTACCTCCTGGCCAACCAAGCTTCCGTCCAAAATCTCGCCTATATCGACAACCATCAATCCAGTCATTGGAACTATGCATAAATAACTTTT
>DAOVGM010000067.1 GCA_030672365.1 Methanomassiliicoccales archaeon | reverse complement strand
GATATTACGGCTATCCGTACCCGCTGGCCAAGGTTCACAATACGGTCGCGTTCAGCAGGACTGAAGTGGAGAATTTACGGCATCTCCTCGAGCGGGAGGCGGCAAAGTCCGGCATAGACATGCGGAAGTGGCAACTCACATTTCAGGATTTTCACGACATACTGGACGGAGGGAGATAGATGACTGAAGGCAGTGATTTGGGCAGGATTATCGGACGCAACGTGACGGAGATTTGGTTCAGGTCTTTCAAGGGCGAGGACATCTTCCTCGGGGAGATACTGGTCGGAGAGGACGAGGAGGCTGAACGCAAGTTCTTGTTGCGGGTTATCAACATCATGCACGACGTCGAGGCCAGCGAGGCGGATTGGGCCAAGCGCGCGGCGGGAAGCATGATGGACTCCGACAGGCGCGATTCAGAGTTCACGATTTACGACGAGGACAAGCGGCTCTTTAATGTCGCGGTTTGCGCGCCGCTGGGTTATCTGGAGAACGGAAAATTCAAGAGCCCGAAGACGATTCCCGGCCATTTCTCGAGGGTCAGGCATGCCAGAAAGCCGGACTACAAGGAGCTGGAAGCATATCTCGGCGACATGGTTCTCGGCTCGTTGCGAAGCGGTGAGCGTGTGATTTCGGAGGTTCCGGTCGGCATTCATTCCGAGGTCGTTTGCCACCATCTGGGTGTCTTTGCGACGACTGGCATGGGCAAGAGCAATCTAATGAAGAGATTTGGTGCAGCGACACTGGAGTCCGGCAAGATCGGCCTGCTCATCCTCGACCCGCACGGCGAGTATCTGGACGGCGGCAAGGCAGGTTTGAAGGGACTGGAGCATCATCCGAAGGCACAATCGAACCTCAAAAGTTATGTCACGCGGGAAAGCCACGGAAATGTGAGCCAGGTTATGATTGCGGCCAGCGAAATCGAAATCCAGGACCTGAAGAACATCTACGAGTTCAGCGAGCCGCAACAGGAATTTCTGGGTGCCGTCCGCGGTCGTTACCGAAAGGACTGGATCGAGCATATCGGGAACTTCGAGGTCGACGAGTTGTACGAGGAGTTTGGCCAGCGATTTCACGAAGGCAGCATTTCGGTTGTCAAGCGGCGGGTGGAGAGGGTTGTCAGCTCTCCACTCGTGACCTCCGATTCATCAATATCAATGACCAAAAACGTTGTCCAGCACTTGCGGAACGGCCTTGTTGTGTTAATCGACGTCTCCGGCGTGGGCGAGCAGGAGGAATTGCTGGTGTCCAGCGTTCTGGTCCGCAGCGTTTTCGAGGCCAATAAAAACACTTTCAAGAACAAGAAGGAGTTCGATGCCATGCCGCCGACGCTCATAGTGCTGGAGGAGGCACAGCGGGTGCTTGGACACTCCCGGGGCAACATCTTCGGCCAGCTCGCCAGAGAAGGCCGGAAGTTCAAGACTGGATTGTGCGCGGTGAGCCAGCAGCCGAAGTTGATAGACTCACAGGTTATCTCGCAGTTCAATTCGCTGTTTATACTGGGGTTGGCGGACAAGTTAGATAGGGAGAAGCTGGCCAGCTCCGCGCGGCAGGACGTTTCGAAGCTAGATTATGAGATACAGACGCTCATGCCCGGAGAGGGGCTGGTGGTCTCGCCGAAAACGCCGTTCGCCCTGCCGCTGAAAATCGACCTCTACGAGGATTATTTGGGGAGACTGGCTGTTGCTGATTCAGGCGCGGCCAAAAACGTCGACAAGGCGTTCTTTTGAGGTGATTAATGAAGATATTGCACGTCTCGGACACCCATGTCGGGTACGGCGCCTACAACAAGCTGGACGATAACGGCTACAACCAGCGCGAGAGCGATTTCAACGATGCTTTCAGGCAGGTCGTCGACTTCGCCCTGAAACACATGCCAGACCTCGTGTTGCATTCCGGCGATGTCTTCGACTCGGTCAGGCCGACGAACAGGGCGATTTCCTTTGTCCTGGAGCAGGTGCTTCGGCTGTCGAAGGCCAGCATTCCTTTCGTTATGATAGCGGGCAACCACGAGACCCCGAGACTTCGAGAAACTGGCTCGGTCTTCAGGGTGTTCGAGCACATCGATGGCGTTTTCCCCGTCTACCAGGGCCGTCTGGAGACACTGAAGTTCGGCGAGTTGAAGGTTCATGCACTACCGCACTGCATCGACAAGGAGGTCTTCGACGGCGAGCGCGCCAAGCTCAAGCCCGATTCGAAGTTCAAATTTAATGTTGCGATGCTGCACGCCGGAATCGTGGGCATCGACGTGTTCAAAATGGGGGAATTCAACGAGCAGCTGGCCGAGACAGGCAACCTCCACAAGGATTTCGATTATATCGCGCTGGGGCACTACCACGAGCACTGCAAGGTCACCGATAATTCTTATTACGCTGGCTCGACGGAAAGAGCTGGCTTCGGCGAGGTTGGCCAGCCGAAGGGATTCGTTACGGTGGATTTGGATTCCGGTGACATCGAATTTCATGAGCTGGCTGTCCGAAATATGATTGATTTAAAAACTGTCGATTGCTCGAAGCTCGGGGTCGAGAAAATCATGGATAAATTGATTGCCCGAATCGAGAAAACCGACATATCTGGCTCCATAATTCGAATCAACCTGAATAATATCAGGTCAAAGGATTATCATCTTCTGGATGTCGACACTATTCGGAAACTTCTGAAGAATGCACTGCACTTCCAGTGGAAAGTAGATGCGGTCGACGAGGAGCAGAAGATTTCCTCCGGCGACGTGATGTTCGATTCTCTCGAGAAGGAATTCGGAGACTATCTGGCCGGCATTGCTATCGAGGGTGTTGACAAGGAGGCCCTGCGAAAGCTGGGCCTCAAATACTTGAAGAAGGCAGGGGGCGAGGCATGAAACTCACCTATCTGGCTCTGAAGAATTACCGCCGGTTTCGTGACGTCGAGATCGAGCTTCCGGACGGTCTCGTGGGAATCATCGGCGCAAACGGTGCTGGCAAGTCCAGCTTGATGGAGGCCGTCTCCTGGGTGCTCTTCGGCAATGAGAAGAACATCGTGAGAACTGACCGCGAGAGCGTGAAATTGCAGGGAAGTGCGCCGTCGGACCCGTGCAGGGTTGTTCTGGATTTCGAGTTCGAGAGAACTGGCTATCGTATCGAGCGGGAAATGAAAGGCAAGAACCTGTCGATGACAGCCAGCCTTTTTGCCGAAGGGAAACTCATGGCCAGCGGTGCGCGGGAGGTCACCGAGGCAATCGAAAACCTTCTCGGCATGGATTACAAGTCATTTTTTATCTCGGTGTTCGCGCAGCAGAAGGAGTTGAACGCCCTTACTTCGCTCCAGCCGGCAAAGCGGCGCGAGGAGATCATGCGGATGCTCGGAATCGAGGACCTGGACAGTGTCATCAGGCATATCAGGGACGATGCCAGACTTCTGAAGTCCGCCCTGGATGGCGCCCGGAAGGAATTGACGGATGACGACGGCAACTTGATGATTGCCGTCCTCGAAAAAAATCTCGATGAGGTTCGAAAAAACGCGAAGGCCGTCTCGAAGGAAATCGCTGCCAAGGAAAAGGAACTGGCCAAGCGAAAAGACGAGAAGAAGGATATGAAGAAGGACATCGTCGATCTGGAGACAAAATATAAAAAATCGAATGCCCTGCAGAGAAAGCTGGCTTCCCTCGAATCGGCCTTGTCCGGCCTTCGGGAAAAGGCTGATGATTTGAGTAAGGAAATCTCGAATATCGAGAAAAAATTGGAGGGTGAAGACAAGTTAAAGGCGAGGGCGGAGAACGCCTCTAACGAGCTCAAGTCTGTCAGTAAAAAAATCCAGCTGGCTCAGGTTGAGCGCGACGAGTTCGTTTCTGCAATCTCGGAGCTGAAAGCTGAGAATAAGCAGCTCGAATCCGAGATGAGAAAAATTCAGGGTGAGGTCAAGAACATCTCCGACCTGGGGCCGGACAGCGAGTGCCCGACCTGCAAGCGCAAGCTTGAAGATACCTACCAGACACTTTTAAAGGCCTTCGACAAGCAGATTTCAACGAGCCGGAAAAAGATTGCCAAGATCGATGAAAAAGTGGTCAAAATCGAGGAGAACAAATACTCGATTTTGGCGATGCTGGATGCCTTGAGGAAACGTGAACGCCTACTCGATGAGAACGTTGCCAAGTTCAAGGCCTTCGAGGGCGAGTTGAAGAGGTTGAATAAGCTTCGAGAGGGGCTCGAATCCAACGAAAAGAAAATCGAGGAGAAGGCGAAGGAACTGAAAATATCTGAGAAAGAACTGGCTCATCTAAAATTCAACGAGAAGGCCTATGCGAAGGCCAAATCGAAGTTGGATGAGCTGGTCGATGAGATTCTAAAGGCCGAGCGTGGAGTCGGTGACCTGAAGAAGGAGAGCGGAAAACTGGAGAGCCAGCTGGCCGGTCACGAGAAGGAAATCAAAAGATTGAGGAAGTTGGAGTCCTCGATCACGGCCAAAATAAAGGACGGGGAACGCCTGGTCGTACTGGAAACGACGATGAAAAACTTCAAGCAGCACATGATCTCCAGAATACGGCCTTCGCTTTCACGGGCCTCGAGCCAGCTGATGGCAGACCTGACCGATGGAAAGTATACAGAAATTACGCTGAATGAGGATTACGAGATTTCGATGGCGGACGACAGGGCGTTTCATCCCATAGACAGGTTTTCCGGCGGCGAGAATGACCTGGCCAACCTGTGTTTGCGGCTGGCAATAAGCCAGATTATCGCGGAGAGGTCCGGCACATCAGGTCTCAACTTCATCATTCTGGACGAGATATTCGGCAGCCAGGACGTCGCGCGCCGCAAGGCCATTTTTTCGACAATGAACAGCCTGGGCAACAGGTTTAAGCAGATGTTTTTGATTACCCACATGGATGAGGTCAAGGAGATGATGGGCAGCGCGCTGCAGATTACAGCATCCGACGATGGCACAAGTCATGCGGAGGTGACAGGATAGCGGCAGAAAAACGCATGACTGGCCCCCCAAACGCAGACAAGCCGGTCGAGTCGGTTGCCTCGTCCGGCGGGGTTATCTTCAACGATGCCGGCCTCGTTCTGATTTTGAAACGAAAACTGGAGAAGAACTGGGTGCTTCCGAAGGGTCGCGTGGAGGAGGGTGAAACCCTTATCGAGACCGCGGTCCGCGAAATCGAGGAGGAGACAGGACTGGCCAATTTGGAAGGATGGAAAGAGATCGGCCTCGTTCGATACACGTTCTTCTGGCGTCCGAAGGACGTGAATTATAACAAGACCGTGCATTATTTTTTAATGAGGGCTATGGGCGAGCCAGCACTTTCTTTGGAGGAGGATTTCAGCGAGTACAAGTGGGCAACCGAGCAAGAGGCAAAAAAACTTCTGAGACACGACAACGACCGACTGATAACACGCAAGGGTTTCGATATCCTGAAGATGGAGTCGAACCAAAGCGAAAATGTATAATACCTATTTACCTAATACAGATGTAAGAAAACGGTGATTGCTTGCGAAAACTCACGTCATTCTTTCTGGTCATGCTCATTGTTTCGGGAGGCTTTCTGGCCGCGGTCATCACTATTTCGCCTAATACTTCGGCCATCACCATGTCGCCCAACGTGAAAGTGAACAACGAGGAGTACAACCGAATCGTCGAAAGCCTCAATGCCGCCTTGCTGGATGCGGGTAGAACTATCGTGGTCTGGCACGAAGACGACGGCGGAGTCGGCACTAAGGATGTTCATCTGGCTTACAGCTCCAACAACGGAACCACCTTTTCTCCGGAGTCGATAGTCAACAGCAACACCACTGGCAGCCAGTCCCAGCCATCCGTGGCAACGGGTCCGGACAGGGACGTTTACATAGTCTGGCAGGACTCCAACGACGGGAACCGATTGTATCTGGCCAAGTCCACAGATGGGGGCAGGACATTCGAGGAAGAGAAGCGGGTCACCAACACAACCTTTGGGAAAGAATATGTCCCGGACATAGCGGTAAATGGCCAGACCGTGGCTGTTGTGTGGCAAGACTATGGCTCCGAGAATTCGATTCGTGTCTGGAACCCCGATACCGGCGCTCTCTTGGAAACGCTGGCAGGCCATGAAGGTGCTGTTCGCTCTCTTGACTACTCGCCTGACGGACTGAAACTTTTGTCTGGCGGCGAGGACAACAGGATTTTGGTGTGGGACACGGGCACCTGGAGCATATCGGAAACCCTGACGGAGCATACGAGTCGCGTCACATCTACGGAATGGTCGCCGAACGGCACTCAGTTCGCATCCGGTTCCTTTGATTTCTTCACCAAAATATGGGATGCCAGTGACTACAGCGTCAGCCGGAGTATATATTACATCGAAAACGTCACCGAAGTCATGGAAAACCCGGTCAATAAGGTCGCATGGTCGCCCGACGGAGCGAAGCTGGCCATCGCTTACAGTGGGATAGAAGTGGTGCCTGTGGGTGGAATGCCGAAGGGATTTCCGAATAATGAGTTCAACCTGCGGATTTGCAACACTTCTGACTGGTCGAATTACACCGTGAACGAGGATGGCGGCGATGGGCACACCTTTTCTCTCACATCCGTTAAATTCAGCAACAACAGCAAGCTGCTTGCCTCCTCCGCTATATACAACGGCGGTGAGCCTACTTTGAAAATCTGGAACGTGACTTCGGGCGCACTGGACAAAGAATTTGCGAGTTTGGGAACGGTTTACGATGTTACCTGGTCACCCGACGACGTCTATCTGGCTGCCGCTCTCTTCAATGGTACCATTTACGTTGTTAATTATACCAACACATTAGAAGAATACTGGCTTACCGACCACAACGGTCGTGTGAACGCTCTCGACTGGCATAAGTTGAGAGACGAATTGGTCTCGGGCGCTTCGGACCCGAGGGCAATAATATGGAACGCAACGGAGAACGTCCCTATCCAGAACCTTACTGGACACAAGAACAGCGTGTATGCTGTCGAATGGTCATCAACAGGCGATCGGGTTCTCACGGCAGGGGGAAATTCTGAGGATGCAGCCTGGAATGAAATACAGATTTATTATGCTGTCTCGACAGACGGTGGTGGCAATTTTTCTGAACCTGCTGTAATTTGCGATACCCTCGACGGAGAGAAACGGGGTCCGAAAGTTGCCATTGCGCCGGACAACACCATTTCAATTGTCTGGACAGATCAGAGGAACGGAGCGGATGATGTATATTTCTCGAATTCGACAGACCTTGGAGCAAGTTTCTCAGCGGACCTGCGGATAGATGGCACGGCTAAAATTGAGAATCATCCACAAATAGACGTGGAAGATGATGGAACCGCCCACGTTGTCTGGATGAAACAAAAAAATTCAGGCGAAGGCGCCAAGCACAATATACAGTATGCGAACTCGACAGACAATTTTGCCGGCTCGAGGCCGGTAAGTCCTACACCGTTCATAACAAATTCATCACAGTCGCCAGACATCACCGTCGTGCCTGACGGAAGCAACATTTTCGTCACCTGGGTGGACGACAGAGATAGCCCGGGAACTTTCAGGGTTTTTTTAACCAATTCATCTGATGGAGGAATTACCTGGGATTCGTACACAACGGTGAGCGATGAAATTTCAAATCAGAAATACTCTCCCGCCATAGCTACCGATAAATACGGCCAGATATCGGTTGTTTGGGAGGACTATCGAGACTACGGTACTAGTGTGTATTTTTCAGATAACGTTGTTTCTGACTTGACAGCACCGGAAATCATATCTGTGGCGCCCCTGGACGGGAGCACCAATGTCTCTATTTTCTCGGCATTCAAGATAATCTTTTCGGAACCTATGGATAAAAACGCTGTCTGGAACGCATTCACTTTCACCGACGGCACGGATGACTACACGGCAGCGGATTGCACCGTCGTGTGGTCTGGCTACGGCGATGTTGTACGCTTTATTCCTAACACGCCCTTCCAATACTGGACAACATACACCGGCACCCTTACGGTTCCCGGACCAGAAGATATTTCAGGCAACGACCTGGGAACAGGCATCCAATGGTCGTTCAGCACCGGCGATGACTACGATGCGCCGGTGGTGGGACAGGAGTTTAGGGTGGAGTTCGGAGGAGATGTCATCACTGTGAACGCCGCTGAGACCTTCACAGTCAACTACGACCAAGTGGTCAACATCAGCGCTGAAATCATTGACTACCACGGTGTTATGGACGAGGCCAGACTGTATTATCAGGGCATCGGCAACGCCTCTTTCACCCAGCTGGCCATGGTGGAGGAGGAACCTGGAGTTTCGGATTACTACGGTGCAACGATACCGGCCCAATGGGCTCTGGGCGATGTCGAATACTACATCTGGGCAATCGATGTGCGCGGCAATTCCAATGAAACCCCGCATGGACAGTACAGCGTTATCGACGGAACCGGACCCGAAATCGAGCACGACGTCATAGTCGAGTGGAGCGTGCACGTTCCCATCGTTGTGGAGGCGAACATTACAGATTTCGGAAACCTGACGTCGGTGAAGGCATTCTACATGGACTACCAGGGCCTGTATTTCGACAATGTCTCGATGACGCGCGTTAATGCCACGGATACGTACACTGGCACAATTCCGGCTTGGACAAACATAGGGCGGATTTCCTACTATCTCGAGGCCAAGGACGAATCGGGAAACGGGGGGGTGACCCTCACGAACGACATCGCCATCGTCGACATCACACCACCGGAAATAGTGCCTTATGAAGTGCAAACCATCGACAATATCCTGTATCCGAACAGGAAGGACATCTTCATATCAGCAAAGGTTACTGACAATGTGGAGGTCGCCGATGTTTACCTTTACTTCAAGGCGGTAGGCGGCGAAATATGGGTTAAAAGACCTATGTCCAGTCAGAACGGCAGTGACAATTACTCGTTCACCATCGACGCGCCTGCGAGAAGCGGCACCATCTCTTATTACATCAACGCGACCGATACGTCCGGAAACCTGGCTTCCACCGTTGATGAGCAACAGGACAATTACATAGACATCCCGGTCAAGGGTTACAAATTCGACTGGATGCCGTATGCAATAGTTATAGCGATTGCCTTCGTCGTCGCGATTCTCGTTTCGTATTTCAATCGGAAAAAGAAGCGACCGAAATACAAGCCGGATGGTGAAACACCGCCTGAAGAAACAGACGAAATTCCGGAGCCGCCCGGTGCACAGAACGAGATGAAGGATGCGTCGCAGAATGAAGATTAGCGACGCTCCGGTTGACGGCCTTCTAATCGACATCATCGAAAAGCAGGACATCACCGAGTTTTACCCGCCGCAGGCAGAGGCTATCGGGCCGGTCCTAGAAGGAAAAAGCGTGGTGCTGGCTATACCGACGGCCAGCGGAAAGTCCCTGGTCGCCTATTTGGGTGTGCTTAACAATGTTTTGAACGGCGGAAAGGCACTCTACATCGTGCCCCTGAGAGCACTGGCTACCGAAAAATATGATGATTTAAAGGCGTTCGAGGCGGCTGGCGTGCGCGTGGGTGTCGCGACTGGCGATTTCGACGACCCCGACCCGAATTTAGAGAAATTGGACATCATCGTGGCGACCTCGGAGAAGGCTGACTCGCTGTTGCGTCACAGAACAAGCTGGCTCGACAAGATTTCGGTGGTCGTAGCGGACGAGGTCCACCTCATCAACGACCCGTCGCGAGGACCGACGCTCGAAGTTATTCTCACGAAGCTCAAACTTGTTAACCCGAACCTGCAGGTGATTGCCCTGTCGGCGACGATAAGCAACTCGCATGAGCTGGCAGACTGGCTGGGCGCGGAGCACATTTACAGTGACTGGCGCCCGGTAGAGTTGAAGGAGGGCGTCTTCTTCGATAACATCATCGATTTCATGGACGGTACGAGCCACGCCGTCCTCGACAGAAAGCACAACATGGTCTCGCTCGTCCTCGATACCTTGCTGGACGGCGGCCAGTCTCTTGTTTTTGTGAACACGCGGCGCTCGACGGAGGGACTTGCCGAGCGGCTTTCGAAGGCCTACCTGAAACATCTGGATGATGACGAGGCGGCGGCGATGGCGGAGCTGGCCAAGGAAATGAAGGAGCGGGAAGAGGAGGAAACGTCCATCGGTGCGCGGCTGGCCAGATGCCTGGAGGGCGGCATTGCGTTTCACAATGCCGGGCTGACGAATCCGCAGAGACGGTTCATCGAAGAAAATTTCCGCGAGAGAAAAATAAAATGCATAGTTGCGACGCCGACGCTGGCTGCGGGAATTAATTTACCTGCGAGGCGGGTCATCGTGCGTGATTTGACCCGCTACGACGCGAACTTCGGGAACGTGGCGATTCCCGTTCTCGAAATCAAGCAGATGTGCGGACGCGCCGGTCGGCCTCAATATGATCCATACGGCGAGGGAATTCTGGTGGCGTCCAGCAATCACAGGAAACGAAAAATCATCGACTATTATTTACTTGGGGAAACGGAGGCAATCTCGTCGAAGTTGGGCTCTGAGCCCGCACTCCGAACACACATACTGGCCACCATCGCGACAGGCTATGCCGCGAACATGGAAGAGCTGATGGAATTTATCGACGGCACGTTCTTCGCACACCAGGAAGAGATCTGGACTATCGAGGAAGCGATTGATGATATGGTCGAATATCTGGACGCAGAGGGGCTCATCGACGCAGCCGATGGGTTAAAAGCCACGATGTTCGGCAAACGCACGTCAGACCTCTACATAGACCCCATGTCGGCGGTGAAGATGCGCGAAGCTATCGATTTAAGCGAGGAAAAGGAGACAAATGCCTTTTCCCTGCTGCACGTTGCCTGCTCGACGCCGGACATGTACAAACTGTACCTCCGGAAGGGTGATTACGAGTGGCTCGAGGAGGTCGTGGATGAGAATGAAGATAATCTGCTGTTCCCGATTCCTGACGGCGCGGATTATGAATACTTCCTGTCTGAAATCAAGACAGCGCTGCTGCTGGATGCCTGGATTGAGGAAATCAGCGAGAACGCCATCGTCAACAAGTTCAATGTTGGGCCTGGCGATATCCGGAACAGGGTTGATACGGCAGAGTGGCTTGTGTACTCGATGAGGGAGCTGGCCCGTCTCTACGGCAACCCCGTGACAGAGGATTTAAACCATCTGGTTGTGAGAATCAAGAGCGGCATCAAGGAGGAACTTTTACCCTTGGCCAGACTTAGAGGGATCGGTCGAAGGCGCGCCAGGGCCCTGTTCGACCGCGGCTTCAAGTCTCTTCGCGACCTGGACTCGGCGACCGTGAAGCAGCTTGCCTCGGTGCCGATGATGGGCGACCGCCTTGCCAAGAACATAAAGGCGGAATTAGAGAATCTCAAATTTTGATTATCAATTATTCAAGTTAAGTAATGTTTAAGTAGAACATATAACATAATCATTAACGTCTTTGTGAAGCATATATTCCCTTAGACATTCCCTTATTGGAGGGGTATAATGGATAAATGGCCAGCATTTAAAGTTTCAGTGGCCTTTGCCATCGCATTTTCAATGATTGTGCCGGCAGTGGGCTTTGTGAGTGTGGGAATGGGAGACCACCATGCAGTTCCGGGCGGTTCGTCGCCCGTGTTGCTTGGACAGCTTATCGGGGACGAGCTTTTGATTGGCGAGCATGTCTTTGCCGTACACGGTGACCTGGATGACAGGGCATTGTACCTCGATGGCGAGCATATGAAATTGGATGGCATCGTTCCATGGTGGGTTTCTGGCCTGGAAATGGACGGCTCGCTCCATCTCGTGATCGGCGATGCCGCCTACCGGACTTTCCTTTCCCATTACATCGTCAGTTACGACGGGGGGGAAACCTGGAACACAGTCGAATCCTTCTGGGGCTTCCTTAAGCCACACATCGCCGCTATCGATGACGTAGTGTATCTCATGTTCGAGCGCAGCGTGGATGACGATGGTTGCACATTTTTCAAGATTACCGATGGCCGCCTGGAGGAGGTAGCTGAAAATCCAAATGCCTCATATGCGGAAATACTGGATTACAGGCTCACCGGGGAATACGCGGCTTATGATCTGGCCCGTAAGAAAGAGGTGTTTGGACGACCGGCCAAAACGATGGACGGCGAGGCTTCCAGGGCACCGGAGAAGGAATGGTCTTACATCTACGTCTGCAACGGCGAGGCCTCCGGGATAGAGGCTCTCCTTGAGGCGGACGCCAACGAGATGGCGGCCGGGGGCTCCAGCGCAAACCACTGGTCCATTTGCCTGTTTGACGATGACGGTGCAGGGACAAATGAAGTCAGGGTCATGGATGAGGGAGGAGGAGGCGGTTATACGTCCTATACCATGGCAGAGGTGGGCCTGCCCGCGGAACCGAACCTCGGGGACCCGAGCACTTTCGTGATTTTTCTAGAGTGGTGCTTCATCAATTATCCGGGCATTAATGTAGTCTGGGATAGCGGTGGCCACGGAGGTGGAACAGGTGGTGCCATGTATGACGAAACCCCGGTTGACGTTATTTCCCTCACTGAGATTACAACTCTGGCCGACGACCTCATGACCACATTGGGGAGGCCGATTAATATCACCTCATGGGACTTATGCATAATGATGATACAAGAGTGGCTGTATGGCTACAAACCTATCACAAATTATACAGTTTGTTCTATGGATAACATTGTTGGGGCTGGCTACAATTATCAGAACCTTATGAACTACCTTGCAGCTGGTGTCCCGACGGTCGAAGAAATGGCCCTTGAGATAGCTTCAGACTATTGGACAGGTGAAAGCGCCTACATCAGCACGGTGAACATGGACAACTGGGACTACACCTTCCAACCTACCTTCAACAATCTCTGCCAGGAGCTTCGACACGGAAGCTACATCTCACAGATTAATACTGCCTGGACCAACGCTTTTTACCCGGGAACAGCCCCGAACCATGACGTGTGGGAGTGGATGAACAATATTAATACAGGTATTTCGAATCCGCCTATACAGGCCCTGGCCCTTCAAGCCAGAGATGAGGTTTGGACTGCGAATTACCCCGGCGGTCTGAGCGATGTGGTGTTGGTAGAATACGGTGCCAGCGCAAACCACCACGGCCTGGGCGATGAGCAGGGGACCAACTCCGCCTGGCAGATAGACATCGAGACCATGAGGGACGAAATGCTGAGCGAATCTGGCATTTCGAACAACGTCCCCACGTGCACCATCACATCCCCGACTGCGGGTTCGGACATCCCGATGGACGGCGTATTCACGATTCAGGGCACGGCCTCTGATTCCGACGGCTCGGTCAGCCAGGTTGAGGTGAAGATTAACAGGGAATGGTGGCAGGTGGCCACTGGCACCAACTCATGGTCCTTCTCGTGGGACGTCACCTCCGATGTCGCATACTACGGCATTGGCCACTACAAGATAATGGCCAGGTCGTACGACGGGACCGATTACAGCAACTGGGAGTGCATCGATGTGAACGTCATCGAAAGCTATGGCTCGGCCGGAGTGATAGAGCTCGACCAGGATGTATACCCTGTTGAGGACACGATGACTGTGACGGTCAAGGACGGTGACCTGGTTGCCCCCAGCATTACAGTTCACGTGGACAGCACCAGTGAGCCTTCTGGCGAATCAGTCGACCTGTTTGTAACGGCCACCCCTGGCAGATACGAGGGCACGCTGACCATCTCGGCGACAAACTCTGTCGGCGTCCTTATGGTGGCCGACGGGGACACCATCACTGCGACATATGATGACGCCGATGACGGTACCGGAAGCCCGGCTACGGCAACCGATACCGCGACCGTTGACGGCCAGGTGGCTCCCCCTTCGGGGCTGGCAGTTGAGTGGTGGGGCACCGTCGCCGGAACTGCCTTCGACGAGGACTTCTCCGGAGGCTTGGGAGGCTGGACGATAGTCGACGGCGGCACAGGCACCGGCCCCGCACAGACCTGGACAGATGCAAACCCCGGCCTGAGAACCGCGAATGCGCCCATCACAACACCGTTCGCCATCGTCGACAGCGACGAGCACGGCACATTTGACATGGACGAGGAGCTGATATCGCCGATAATAGACATGACCGGAACTTTGACGGCGACACTCGAGTTCGACCATTACTTCTACCACCTCGGTCCCGAATTCGGTGACGTTGATGTCAGGTCCAGCAACACCGGGGGCGCATGGACGAACGTGGCCCAGTATGTCACCGACAGCCCCAACCCGGACCACGCAAACATAGACATAACAACTGAGGCCGCCGGTGCAAATGATGTGCAGATAAGATTCCACTATTACAATGCCAACTATGAGTGGTACTGGATGGTCGACAACATCCTGGTCACCTACGTGGGCGGCGGCACGACAGAGGACAACAAATTGACGTGGACCCTTTCGCCGGACGACGGCGGCGGCCAGAACGATGTGGTACAATACAACATCTACAGGGCAGACAACGAGTTCGGACCATGGGATGCCGGTGCTTACATAGACTCGGTGCCTGCTGGCACAACCGAGTACGTCGACCCCGGGCGCGGTGAGTTCGACGGAACGAACTGGTGGTATGTTGTTCGGGCGGAAGATGCGGTGGCCAACGAAGAGCAGAACACCGTAGCCATTCCAGAAATTCCCACCGGAAATATGGCACCCAGCACTCCGAGCAACCCGGTGCCGGCTGATTTGGCGGTCGGTATCGGCCTGAACCCAACGTTGTTCGTGGACGTGTCGGACCCCAACGGGGACCTGCTGGACGTCTCGTTTTACGATGCCTCGGGCCCGACGTTGATAGGAACCGACAACAACGTTCCCAGCGGTGGAACCGCAAGCATAAATTGGAACGGGCTCTCGGCTGACACGACCTACAACTGGTATGCCGTTGCCGACGACGGCGAATTCACGACCCAGTCTCCGACTTGGCAGTTCACGACAATGGACACTACCCCGCCCGGCCCCCCGTCGGCTCTGACCGTCGAATGGTGGGGCAGTGTTTCACAGACCTGGATAGACGAGGACTTCGCCACCGCAGTCCCGCCCTCGGGATGGAACATTTACACGTCCGGCACGACCGGAACCTGGTCACAGCAGAGCACGAGCAATGCCGGCGGAACCTCCCCGGAAGCCAGGTTCTACTATGGCTCTGACGGTCTAGGAACATCTATACTATATGCAGGACCATTTGATACAACTGGCTTAACTTCAATGGACCTTCAATGGCAGAACATGATAGACGATTATACCAGCGGGGCGGGTGTACGGTTGAGCATTCGGACCAGCACCGACGCCACGACCTGGATCGAGGACGGTTGGTACTGGGATGACACTGAAACGCCCGGGGATACGACCGCTTCTCTCGAAACCCTCACCGTGACAACGAACGTGGGCTCGTCCAGCTTCTATATAGGCTGGGCCGTCACAGGAAACTCGTACCAGCTCATGTATTGGTACATCGACGACGTTCTTCTGACCTCCACGGGAGGTGGCACCACGGAAGACAACTGGCTCAACTGGACGTTGTCTGCGGACGACGGAGCCGGTGCGAACGACGTCGACCATTACAACATATACCGGGCCAACAATGTGGCCGGGCCCTGGATTCCGGGGGCCATAATCGATACAGTTCCTGCCGGAACGGACACCTACATGGACTTTGGGGTGGGCGAGCCGGATGGAATAACATGGTGGTACGTTGTAAGGGCAGTCGATATATGGGGTAACGAAGAGTTGAACTCCGTGGCTGTCCCTGAGCCGGGCGGTGCTCCGCCTAACACTTGTGACATACCCATAACCGTCGCCGGCACAGGCTGGCAGTTCGTCTCGTTCCCGATAGATGTGGCGGGCAGTGGCGTATTGGCCATCTTTGACGACGATGCATGGAACGGCGAGGGCGCCAACGCTGTCACCTGGGACGTCATATACTGGTACGACCCGACAGACGCCACCGACCCGTGGAAATCCTACAACAAGAACTGGGGCGGCGCCCAGGACATGCCGGGCACCATCACCAACCACATGGGCTTCTGGATACACATAACCAGCAACCCGGGCGACGGCGATGGCATGCTCACAGTCGGAGACGGCGCTGACCCGTCCGGCGAAACCATAATGCTGGATGTCGGTTGGAACCTTGTCGGGTTCCCGTCAAATGCTGTGGGCTACCAGGCATCTGACCTTCCCGGCTGGGGGGCCACGATTACGAAGATAGGCTACTACAACGACCCATCACCGTACAACATAATCGAGACCACCTTAGGCACGACCCCGATGTCCGCCGGCAACGCATACTGGGTATATTCGACAATCGTGCAACCATGGAACTTGGTATAGGCGACTGGATAATCTAAAATCACGGAAAAACAAAGGAAAATACTTATACTATACTCTACATAAGTGTAAATGTTTGACACGCGTGTGTGGAGGATTGTACATGTTGTTTGAGAGGAAGAAAATCGGAGTGAAAATGATTGTAATTTTGATAAGTCTGGCCATGGCAATGCCGCTGGGAGTTATCATACCGGGGGCTCTGGGTGCCACGGACATCGATTCACCAGGCTCGGCATATGAGCACAGGGACATTGTCGAGGTCGGCCAGAATGTCTATGAAGTCTGGATTGACGGTATCAACCACAATGCAAGACTCATGTTCTCTGTTAGCGAGGACATGGGCGAGACGTGGAGTAAACCGATCCGGCTGTTGAACGATGAGTTCGTGCCGATGACTATCCAGATGGAAACTGCGGAGAATATAGTCCACATAACCTGGATGGACGGTCTTTCACGTGACCTCAGGACCGGCTACATGTCGTTCAACACATTCAGTGAAGAATGGTCCAAGCCGATTATGTTCACCGGTGAGAGCCCGAGCCTTTCGGTTGCAGGCAAAGATGTGGCTATCGCCTTAAGGCACGGGACAACATTCGAATTGCAGCTCAGCAAGGACACAGGCCAGTCCTTCGAATCCCTGATTACGATGCCGGACATCGCCTGCATTCATCCTGCTGTCGTTCTCGAAGGCCAGAACATCTACCTGGCTTGCGACGGCTGGCTTTGGCTAAACGACGAAATGACGGACCGCGGCATTTACTTCGCCTCGTACGAGGACGGAAACTGGAATGCCCCGTCGCTGGTAGAAAAGGCAACCGCTACACCCCGCGAAATCTCGATGGAACTTACAGATACTGGCATCGACATTTTTTGGACAGAAGTTTCCTCCACTTCTATTGACAGTTATTCTATCGAGAGATTCACGGACGGCACATTCGGCAAGAAGGTTGTGACCGGCTCCGAACCGGTCGCAGCCAGGTCTGTGCCTGCCAGCAGTAGCAGTCCGCATTCGAAGTTACCTCCGAAATTATGGACATTCATCTGCTATCTGGATGCGGACAACAACCTCGACAGTTATGGATGGGAGGACATGAACGAGATGGAGGTAATCGGTTCAAATGCGGACATCAACATCATCGTGCTTTTCGACGGGGACACGTTTTCCGGAGATGACACATATTGTTACTACATTGAGCAGGACCCGACACCTGCTGGCATGCTTGAGTCAGACATAATTTCGACCGAGATACCACTCACCGACATCAACCCCGGCTGGGGAACAGAGATCAACATGGCCGACTACAATAACTGCGTTGATTTCATCGAATATGTTTATACAGAGTACCCTTCAGACCGCTACATACTGGACATGTGGAACCACGGCGGTACGTGGGATTGGGGCATGTGCAGTGACGATACTAGCGGCGGAAACATCGCAAGCCCCGAGGTCAAACAAATCTATGAGGACGTGCGCGCGAGCTCCGGAAAGGTCAAATTGTTCGACATTGCCGGCTATGACGAATGTCTTATGGCCGATGTCTGTCTTTACTACGACGAGGGGCCGTACATAGATTACATGTGCAACTCCGAGGACAGCATCGGTGGGGACGGCTGGGAGTACAACTATGTTCTCGGTCATCTCGACAACGACACTGCCATGAGCAGCGAGGAGATGGGATTCTGGATTTTCCAATCCTATGTGGACAGATACGGAACGTCCGGATTATACACGACAATGTCCGTGATAAACACGACCTTGTTGGTATCTGAACTTATGCCGGCATTGAACAACCTGGCCCAGAAGTCGATGCACGAGATAAGCACCTACAGGGCCGACTTGCAGACCTGCGCAAACAACGCGGAGGACTGGCAAGGCCAAACCCATCAAAAGGATGTTTACCACTTCTGCGAGAACATCGTTGCCACACTACCAGCCTGTGATATCCGTACCGCGGCCCAGGATGTTTTGAATGTTGCCGGTGCAAATCCTGTCGGCACGCAATTCGGCGACGCTGCCTGGCAGTCCGATAGGACTATTCTAATACATAATCAGAATACGAACGAACACGGTACGACAATTTACATTGCCAGCCCGCCTTACAATACCGATTTTGACCTGATGAACATGGCGGACACGAACTGGGACGAGTTCTATCAGGTTCTATGGGGAGCTGACCCGGATGCGCCGAACAACGAACCCAGTGTGACGATTACATTCCCGCCGAACGGCGGATTTGTGCAGAAGGACACTATCGTAACCATTACGGGTACGGCCAGCGACCCGGACGGGGACGGAACACTCCAGAGGGTTGACGTCGGAGTGCACAGCCAGCAATGGGATGCAGCAACCGGAATAACGGCCTGGAGCTACAGCTGGGACACGACAGGCTGGCTTCCGGGCTGGTACAAGATCATGGCCAGATCATACGACGGCCAGGACTTCAGTGATTATACCGTTCACGACGTCCAGATAATTGTTGACCCGACATTGCCGGACCTTTCGATTGTCCCGGCTGACATGTCCTTCGACAACCCGACCCCGAACGAAGGGGAACAAGTTCAGATTACAGCCACGACCTGGAACATTAACTCCGACCCGGGAGCACAGGTTGCCGGGAACGCCACCCATCCCGTCCAGATTGGCTTCTATTACGGAAATCCGGCTAGTGGAGGTACACTGATAGGAGTAGAGGACGCTGTCCCGTCGATATTGCCGGAGGGCACTTCTGGAACAGCCAGTATAATATGGTTTACCGATGGATGTGCCGGCTATCATGACGTTTACGCTGTTGCCGACCCGTCGCACATGATACCGGAATTGACGGACGCGAACAACAGCGCGTTCCTGCCGATTACGGTTGCCGGCTATAACGTAGACCTGTTCTGTGACGTGAACACCAGCCTCGTCCAGGCAGGAGCGGGCAACGACTACGAGATCAGGGTCGAGAACACCGGAACGATGACCGATACCATAACTCTAACAATCGACAACCCGACCAGCTGGAGGGCGAACTTCAACAACAACCCGCCGTCTGCCAAGGGTGCACCGTCGCCCGAGACACTGGCCAAGAGCGTGAACTACCGGACATATCCGATTGTCGTGAACGAGATTTACAATCTGGCCAATGATTTCCCAAGCATCGTGAACGTCACGGTGATTGGAACGAGTTGGGAAGGCAATGACATTCACGCAGTTAAAATCAGCGACAACGTGCTCGTTGACGAGGCAGAGCCGGAGGTCGTGATAATGGGCATGCACCACGCCAGGGAATGGATGAGCGTCGAGGTGCCGATGTATTATCTCGAAGACCTCGTCAAAGGTTACGGCTCGGACCCGCAGGCGACCTGGATGGTCGACAACCGCGAGATTTTCATTATTCCGACCATCAACCCGGACGGATACATGTACAGCCAGACAGTCGAACCGATGTGGCGGAAGAACAGACGCGACAACGGCGATTTGACATACGGTGTCGACCTGAACAGGAATTACGACGGAGCGCAGAACGGCGACACCGATGGAGACTGGGGTGGATTTGGCGCGAGCCACATTACGAGTGACGACACATATTGCGGACCGTCGGCGTTCTCCGAGCCGGAAACCCAGGCAATAAGAGATTTCATCATTGCCCGAGATCCGACAATCACCTTATCCTATCACAGTCACGCCGAAGAAATATACTGGCCATGGGGATACGCGGACCACTTCACAACACAGACCCCAGATGCAGACCTCCAGAGAAAAATAGCTGAGAACATGACTGCCATCAACGGTTACACGCCTAAGCAAAGTGGAGATGCCTACCTTACGACAGGCGATACTGATGACTGGGTGTACGGTTACAACAAGTATGTGCTCTTTAGGGAGACATTCCCGTTCACCATAGAGCTGGACACCGAATTCCAGCCGCCTGTAGGCCAGATCAAGCCGACTTGTGAGTTGAATCTCGGTGTGAATTATTATGCGACAGAAATCGCAGACAACCCTAATCTGGACTCGCCGGTGATGACACACACGCCGCTGGCCGACACGACAGACACCACCGGCCCGTACACTGTTTCGGTGGACATCACAACGCCATACAGTCTGGTGGCCGACGAGACAAAGCTCTTCTGGAAGACCACCGGCTCGTGGACTGAGGTCATTATGACCAACAGCGGAGATACGTGGACTGGAGACATTCCCGGACAGCCGGACGGCACCTGGATGTATTATTACGTCGAGACCGAGGACACCAACACCCACAGGAGCAGCGAACCGTCCTATACCCCATATGCCAGCCACAGGTTCTTCATCGGCAACGATGTAGTCGAATACTCTGTTATACTGGACAGTCTGGAATGGACCATCGTAAATTTCACCGTTGAGGCGCCGGCGGCTGCCCTGCCATCCGAGTTCGCCGTGATTGATGTTATAGGAACCTGCGACAACGACCTGTCGAAGACTGACGAGATCGAGACAATCACGACAGTATTGCCCGGCCTGGTCGTAATTGACGATGACCCCAATGATGACAGCACGGGAATTACTGATGCTCTCGACAACCTTGCTTATGAATACGATTTACACCAATATTCCGCAGCTTTGGATTTAAGCCCGTACACAACTGTCATTTGGGATGTTGGCGACGAGTGGTCGGGAGACCACTTCGGCACTGCGAAACAGACGATGCTGGCTAACTATTTGGACAGTGGCGGATGCCTGTACATAACCGGTGTCGAGCTTGGCTATGATATCGGTACAAGCGGAGCAGGAGAACCTGTCGGAGCCTTCATCTGGGATTACCTGTGCACTGACTACCTTAGTGACAGTCCAGGTGATGCGGTGGTCGACGGAGTCACCGACGACGAGATTTCAGATGGCTTCAACGGCATAAGTTTGGAGATTGCTGGCTTCTCGACCAGTCGTGATGGAATAGCTCCCGCTCCAGGTGCGGATGCCATATTCTATGATACCGCTCAAACCGATTGTTACGGCGTGAAATGCGATACCGGCACGTTCAGGGTGGTTTACACCTCGTTCAACTTCGCCCAGTTCTCGACTAACGCCGCTGACAGGGACACCCTGATGCAGAGAATACTCGACTGGCTTGACCCAACGCCGAAGGACCATGACGCAAAACTCGACAGCATAGACACCCACGAAGACAGCCAGACCTACTATTCCGGAGCTCAGGATATCAAGGCGACGGTGTCCAATCAGGGAATAACCGATGAGGGGCCGTTCGATGTGAACTGCAAGGTTTACAGAAAGGACATCACTGCCCCCTACGTAGAATATCTTAACGACGACATGGAATCCGGCTGGACATCATCTGACCTGGGTACCGGCGGTGACTTGTGGCAGCAGGACGCGGGACATGCTTATGCCGGAGCAACTGGATGGTTATGCGGCAACCTTGCAGGCGAATACAATCCCAGCATGGACAACGCCCTGACATCCGGTTCCATTGACTTGACCGGGGCAGGGACGCCTCTCAACCTGTCGTTCTGGACAGATTACGACGTGGAGGGCTCAACATACGATAACATGCACGTGGAGATAAACGACGGTAGCGGCTGGGATTCCCTAAACGACCTGGACACTGGCACGACCTATTATCCATCGACCTTTGGAGACGAATCGGGTGCATGGGTTCAGAAAATATATGATATATCTGCATATGCCGGCCAGAACGTTCAATTGAGGTTCCGATTTGACACAGATAGCAGCGTTAACTATGGAAATAGCGTTGTAGACGGATGGGAGGGCGTCTATGTCGACCAAGTAATTATTTACAGCGAAAACAGCTTCAATTGGGTTCTTGTTTATGACATTACCCAGCAAACTGTCGGAACGATGAGCCTGCTGGACACACAGCAGCTTACCTGGAACTATGATTTCGATCAAGAAACAGATTACAGAATAGAGGTCACTACCTATCTACCGCTCGATGAAAGACCGGGCAACAACAGGACAGAAATAACTATTACCATTGTCCACCCGCCCGCAGACGATGTCATGACTGACAGCATAGACAGCCACGTGGACCTGGGAACTTATCCAATGGGCCTGCAAGATATCATCACTACGGTTTCGAATCCGGGAACCAATTCTCAGGGGCCGTTCGACGTAAACTGTGAGATACAGAGGATGCAATTGACCCCGTATACCGAGTATTATACAGACGACATGGAATCCGGCTGGACGTCCTCTGACCTTTCTGGTAACGGTGACCTGTGGCAGCAGGACGCGGGACACGCCCATGCAGGAGCTACCGGCCAGTTCTGCGGCAACCTCGCAGGCGAATACAATGCCAACATGGATAACGCACTTACATCTGGCTCCATAGATTTGACCGGAGCGGGAACACCGCTCAACCTGTCGTTCTGGACTGATTATGATGTTGAGGGCTCAACATACGATAACATGTACGTGGAGATAAACGGCGGAAGCGGTTGGGATTCTCTAAATGACCCGGACACTGGCACGACCTATTATCCGGCCGCTACTGGTGACGAATCCGGTGCATGGGTTCAAAAGACTTATGACATATCAGCATATGCCGGCCAGAACGTGCAACTTCGGTTCCGCTTCGATACCGATGGAAGTTTAAACTACGGTGGTGGTTCTACCGAGGGATGGGAAGGTGTTTACGTGGATGATATAATCATCTACAAGGATGCCAGTTTATCATGGGTTACAGTCTATGACAACACCCAGCAGACCGTGGGCACAATGAATCAGCTCGATACCCAGCAACTCACCTGGAATTACGACTTCGACACGGAGACAGATTACCAGATAACGATAACCACCCTGCTACCAGGAGACGAAAACCTGCTAAATGACCAAGAGAGTATCCAGATATCAATCAGCGGGGCCCCTCCCATAACATTCGACATCCCCATAACAGTAGCAGCTACCGGTGGCTGGCAGTTTATCTCGTTCCCGATAACGGCCACGGGAGGTGTCTTGACGATATTCGACGATGCGACCTGGGGCAGCGACGGTCCCGGACAAGATGTTAAATGGGACGTGATATACTGGTACGACCCAACCGATGCAGCCGACCCCTGGAAGTCATACAACAAGAACTGGGTCGGAGCGCAGGACTTGCCCGACCCGATCAACAACGAGATGGGCTTCTGGCTCCACATCACGGACAATCCACCGCCTGGCGACGACTTGCTGACTATCGGCGAGGGTAATGACCCCGCAGGCGAAACGGTCACGCTCGAAGTGGGCTGGAACCTCGTTGGATTCCCGTCAAATGCAGTGGGATATACGGCAGCAGATTTGCCTGGCTGGGGTGTCACAGTGACGAAGATTGGCTACTACAATGAGACAGCAGCGTATGACATAACGGAAACAACCGATGGCGCGACCCCGATGACTGAGGGTAATGCGTACTGGGTATACTCAACCATCCAGCAGCCGTGGAATCTTCCATAGAGAGCATAGAATTGGAAAACTGGCGACCCCAAAATATTTAGGCCGATTAGTCGATATATGCCCGGTGTCAAAATGAGCCCAGATGGGAATGATAACTCTGTGTCTATCGAAGATAAGAAAGATTTGATATCTTCGTTTATCAAGACTTATATGTCCGAATATAAACATTATATCGAGCACAAGGAGCTGGACGAGCGCCATCTGCCGTCATTCTACAAGGGATTTCCGTATTCGGTGCAGGCGTTCGAGCTGCCCAACGGAGGGTTGTGCGTCCTTTTCAAGAAGGGAAAGAGTTCGAGAACGGTGGTTTCCGGCGGCGAGTTCGATGATATCAGGGATAAGCTGGCCGAACGCTCTTTCGACTTCATGAAGACGTTCCCGCCCTTCACGAAATTGAGTGATGAAGAGGCGGAGCGAATCTCCAGAACGGGCGCCGAGCTCGACCTGGACGCCTCGAAAAGGCTGGAAATCTTGGGTAACATCGAGTCCCATATGGACGAGGTTACGGCGGACATCAAAAAGATGCTCGAGCTGAACCCCTGGCTCGACGACCACGCCACTACACAGAACGATAAGATGGGCAACGCCAAAAACTTGATTTTAGAATTGTACAAGGAAATCGAGCTCGACGAGAGCGAGAGGTTCGGCCAGTATGAAAGAGAGCTGGCCGAATTGCAGGCCTTCGAGATGGCTCAAATCGAGGAAGTGGCGGGCGAGATGGAGCTGGAAGTGGAAACGGCCATGAGCGAGATGGATGAGCAGGTCGGCCAGATGTCCTCCGATTTCGAAGAATTCAAGACGGAAATCGATGAGAACGTCGAGGGTCTCAAGGGAATCATCCGAGACCTGAAAAAGAAGGTCGATGCGATACAGGCGATGGGGGGAGCCAGTGAGGATATTGATGCTGACATAAAAGGGCTTCGGGATTCGATAAGAAAGGCAAACACAAAGATAGGCAAGATAGACAAGGTCGTCCGGGAAACCAAGAAGGAGTTGGAGGTTACCGGCGAGGTCAAAGAAACGGTGTTCAGGGACAGCAAGCGAATTCACAATCTCAACGAGAGGACAGGCGACCTCGAAACAGAAGTCAAGAAGATAGCCTCGATAAAAGGCAAGAATTACGATGCGGACATCAAGGCCATCATCAAGCGGCTGGACAAGTTCGAGAAGGACGTCGAGAAAATGGTGAAGAAGGCCGTGGATTTCGAGGTAGAGAAGAACATGCCGAAACTGGTTGTAGAGCAGCCTCCGCCCCCGCCGGAGTTAGACTCACCGCTGCCATTAGGTGCGGCTATCAAAAAAACCACCAAGAAGAAGAAGACTACAAAGCGCAGGAAAAAGAAGGCATAAGATGCCGAGGATTTGCGTTATTCCCGGTGATGGCGTCGGTCCGGAAGTTATCGATGCCTGTCTCGACGTTCTCTTTGTACTCGACTTGAACATTCAATTTGAGAAGGATATCGTCGGAATACAGGAATTCAAGAAATCCGGCTCGTACATGACCACCGAAACCCTGGATTCCGCGCAGAATGCGGATGCCATCCTCTTCGGCACGCTCACGACCCCGAGTGACCCTGCTTATGTTTCACCGCTTTTGCTGTTGAGATGGAATCTTGAATTGTACGCAAATGTCCGTCCTGTCAAGTGCCTGAACCCAGAATTCTGCATGGTACCGCTGGACATCGTGATTATCAGGGAGAATACAGAGGGGCTTTACGGTGCGGTGGAGCGGGAGATCGACGACAAGATCATCACGGAGCGGGTGATTAGCCAGAAGGCCTGCAAACGGATTATTGATTTTGCGTTCAACTATGCCGTCGAGAATAACAGGAAACAAGTGAGCTGCATTCACAAGGCAAACGTGCTGAGAGCCTCCGACGAGATGTTCAGAAACATGTTCTACGGCGTGGGCGTCAACTTCGCGTTTTACAACAAGATAAGGAGCAACGATTACTATGTGGATGCCGCGGCGATGCATCTTGTTCTGAATCCGGAAAATTTCGACATGATCGTAACCTTGAATTTATACGGAGACATTCTATCAGACGAGGCGGCTGGCCTGGTCGGAGGGCTGGGGTTCGCCCCGTCCGCCAACATAGGAGAGAACAACTTCCTCTTCGAGCCGGTTCACGGCTCTGCTCCGGACATCGCCGGAAAGGGAATCGCCAACCCTACCGCCGCCATACTGTCTGCGTCGATGATGCTGGACCATCTTGGATTTGGAGATAAAGCGGATTTGATTCGCGAAACGCTGGTCGATATCTATGCCGATAAAGAAAATTGGACTGTCGATGTGGGCGGTAAATGCGGCACAAAGGAGTTCACTTCGCGCCTCATAAAAGAAATCGAAAACAAGCAGGCCAGTTTGTAAACTACCATCCCCTACTGGTCTGGAAGTTCACATTCCGACGGCCATATGCTCAATTTCTCGAAGCCGAGTACTGGCTTCAAGTTCTTGCATGCAATTGGTGGAGCATACGGCGGCCTTACTTCGACGATTGCCGATTGAGTTATTCGACAATCTTATATATTTGAAAATTATTCGCTCCGGTAATGAGTAAATTGCTCAGGGAAAAGATAGCCGGCGAGATCACGCTTTCGGAAGAGCCAGGAGCCACGATTAAGAAGTGGAGAACTCTATTCAACATATCGCAGAAGGACCTTGCCGAGAATCTGGTGATCTCGACTTCCGTTATCAGTGATTACGAGTCAGGACGCAGGCAGTCTCCAGGTGTCATGACAGTCCGCAAAATCGTCGACGGACTGCTGGACATCGACATGAACAGAGGCGGCGATATCATCAAGAAGTTTGAAGTAGAAACAGGCTCTGAGGCCATTTTGGGCATGGGCGAGTTTCCGAAATCCATAGATGCCGGCGAGTTCTGCATTCTAATCGAGGGGCACTGCCACAATGCCGACGTCGGCATGGACCGGGGCATTAACGGGTTCACCATTGTCGACAGCCTGAAGGCGATTACGACCTTTTCATCGGCTGACTACCTGAAACTCTACGGTTGGAGTACGGAAAGGGCGCTGTTGTTCACGGGTGTGAGGTATGGCCGGTCGCCCATGATAGCGGTCAGGGCCCACCCGATGAAGCCGGCGATGGTCGTGTACGTCCAGCCGGAGAACATCGACGACCTCGCCCTGCGGCTGGCCAGCCTGGAAAACATTATACTGGTGAGCACAGACCTGGCAACCCCTGAGCTAATCGAGAGACTGAAATCGATCTAGGTGAGAGAATGACAACCGGAATTGTAGGATACGGCGGGTATGTCCCGCGCTATCGGATCGCAGCCGAAAACATCGGCGCCGTTTGGGGTGTCGACGGCGCAGCCAGAGGAAAAATGCTGGGCATCAACCAGAAATCGGTCCCCAGCCCGGACGAGGATGTCATTACCATCTCGGTAACGGCGGCCAGGGAGGCTATGCGGTCTTCCGGGATCAACGCCGGCGACATAGGGGCTATTTACGTCGGTTCGGAATCGCACCCGTACGCTGTCAAGCCAACGGCGACCGTCGTCGCGGAGGCTATCGGCGCCTGCCCGGACCTGACCGCAGCCGACTTCGAGTTCGCCTGTAAGGCCGGAACAGCGGCTATCCAGACCTGCATGGGGTTGGTTGCGTCTGACATGATAAAATTAGGTCTGGCCATAGGTGCAGACACTTCGCAGGGAGCGCCGGGGGACGCACTCGAATATTCCGCATCCGCAGGCGGCGCCGGCTTCATAATCGGCAAAGAGAACTTGATCGCCGAAATTAATCATACTCTTTCGTTCACAACCGACACCCCCGACTTCTGGAGAAGGGAAGGCCAGATGTATCCGAAACACGCCGGGAGGTTCACCGGCGAGCCCGCCTATTTCCGCCACGTCAATACCTGCGCGAAGAAGATTTTCGACGCTGCCGGCACGGAACCGGTGGATTATCAACATGCGATCTTCCACCAGCCGAACGGCAAGTTCCCGGTCCGGGTCGGGAAGGGCCTGGGCTTCACGCCCGAGCAGTTGGAGCACGGTTTGCTGACGCCGACTATCGGAAATACATATTCGGGGGCTGTTCCGCTCGGCCTCACGAACGTGCTGGACAACGCACAGCCAGGCGACCGCATATTCGCGATTTCGTACGGTTCCG
>DAOVGM010000029.1 GCA_030672365.1 Methanomassiliicoccales archaeon | reverse complement strand
GGCACAGGGTTACGAGGAGGTGCGCGAGCTCTCCGTCGTCCTCAAGTTCAAGCTGGCCGAGACCTACGAACCGATGGGCGAGCACGGTTTCATACTCGCCTGGACGACGACACCCTGGACCCTTCCGGGAAACGTGGCACTGGCCGTGGGCGAGAACATCACCTACGGCATTGTCGAGCAGAAGGGCGAGCGCCTTGTTCTGGCACTCGACCTCGTCGAGAAAGTTATCGAGGGAGAGTATGAGCTCCTCGGTACTATCCAGGGCAGCCAGATGCTCGGCTGGAAGTACAAACCGCTGTTCGATTTCATGGACCTGAGCGAGGGCGCGGAGCGCGCCTACGAGGTCGTCGCCGCGGATTTCGTGACGACCGAAGAGGGCACAGGCGTTGTCCACACTGCCGTTATGTACGGTGAGGACGACTACAATCTCGGAATGAAAATCGGCCTGCCGGCAGAGCACACCGTCGACATGGAAGGCAAGTTCAACGACCTCGTCAAACAATGGTCTGGTCGTTTCGTGAAAGAAGAAGGCCTCGACCTCGAAATCGCGATACACCTTTACGACAACAATAGACTGTATTCGAAAGGCAATTACGCTCACACCTATCCCTTCTGCTGGCGATGCGAAACGCCCCTTTTGTACTATGCACTGGATTCATGGTTTGTAAGAATGTCCAGGCTCCGGGACGAGATGATGGCCAACAACGATAAGATAGAGTGGAAGCCGGAGCATCTGAAGCACGGCAGGTTCGGAAACTTCCTGGAGGACTTAAAGGACTGGGCGCTCAGCAGGAATCGTTTCTGGGGCACGCCTTTGCCGATCTGGAACTGCGATTGCGGCAAGGAGGTGTGTGTTGGCAGCTTAGGTGAGTTGCGGGAACTGGCCAGCTCCGTTCCGGACGATTTCGAGCCTCACCGGCCCTGGGTTGACGACCTCGATGTTCCGTGTCCCGATTGCGGCAAGGCCATGGTGCGCGAGGAGTATGTCATAGACACATGGTACGATGCCGGCTCCGCGCCATTCGCCCAGTATCACTATCCATTTGAGAACCAGGACAAGTTTAAAGAGTCCTTCCCGGCCCATTTCATAACAGAGGCGATAGACCAGACGAGAGGGTGGTTTTACACCCTGCTGGCTGTCAACACTGCCCTGTTCGACGAAACGCCCTATCTCCGATGCCTCACACAAGGCCTTCTGCTGAATTCGGAAGGCCAGAAGATGAGCAAGACCAAGGGAACTGCCGTCGACGCGATGGAGACCTTCGAGAAGTCAGGGGCGGACGCGACCAGACTGGCCCTCATGTGCACTCCGTGCTGGGCAAACCAGAAGTTCAACGACACGTCGCTGAAAGAAGCGCACAGCAAGGTGATGAACACGCTTTGGAACGTGTACTCTTTCTTCGTCTCGAACGCAAATCTGGACGGCTTCAAGCCGAAGGCGGACGTGCCTCTCACGA
Organism: Methanomassiliicoccales archaeon; assembly: GCA_030672365.1. Classification (GTDB taxonomy): domain Archaea; phylum Thermoplasmatota; class Thermoplasmata; order SG8-5; family JAGLSY01; genus DAOVGM01. The sequence goes on along the minus strand of DAOVGM010000029.1, from coordinate 16,732 downwards.
ACGAGCTGGACAGGTGGCTTGTCTCGCGGCTCAACAGCACCAACCAGGCCATGCAGGACGGCATAAACGACATGGAACTTCACAGGTCGGTCAGGGCGATGTTCGATTTTGTGGACGACCTCAGCAACTGGTACGTCCGCAGGTCCAGGCGCAGGTTTTGGACCGAGAACGTGGATGAGGACAAGGATTCAGCCTACCACGCACTCTACAACGTACTGCTGGACACTTCCAAACTGTTCGCACCCTTCACGCCGTTCGTCTCCGACATGATATACAGAAATCTGGCTTACGGCGAGGACAAGCAGGAGAGCGTTCATCTTACATCGTATCCGGAAGTCGACGCCAGTAAAATCGACAAGGACCTCGAAGCCTCCATGGCGCTCGTACGCAAGGTCGCGGAGACTGGACGAAACGCAAGGCAATCTTCCGGTATCAAATTGAGGCAGCCGCTGTCTAAGGCGGTCGTGGTGCTGGCAGAGGAAAAAACAATCGGCGAAAACATGAAGCCGCTTCTGCTCGAAGAGCTGAATGTCAAGGTCATCGAATTCTCAATCTCCGAGCCGACTGGCCTGGACGAAGCTGCAGTTGCCGAAGGCCAGGATTTTAAGGTCTTGGTTGACATGCACATCACGCCGGAGCTGGCAGGCGAGGGCATAGCCAGGGATGTCGTCCGCAGGATTCAGAGCTTCCGAAAGGAGCAGGACCTGCAGTACGACCAGCGCATAAAACTCGGTTACGACGGAGACCCGGAGATGGTCAAGGCCATCTCCGACCATCTGGCCTACATTCAGAAGGAGACCCTGGGCGATACGCTTTCACAGGGCGAGATTACGAACTCCGAGATGAAGGAATGGACGATCGACGGCAAGAAGCTGGTAATCTGGCTCAGCAAGGATGTGTAGTATGATAGAGGGAGAAATTATCAATCTCAGGGCTATCGAGCGCGAGGACGTTCCGACTGCCCACAGGTGGGTGAACGACCCCGACGTGATTCACTGGCTCACGATGATGATCCCCATTTCCACAGTCGAGGAGGAGAAGTGGTTCGAATCGACATTGGACAGGCCGAATGACCATCATTACGCCATCGAGACAAAGGACGGGACCTACATCGGTGGCCTTGGAATTCACGCCATCGACTGGTCAGCCAGAAAGGCGATGCTCGGCATTTTCATCGGAGAGAAGGAGTACTGGGGAAAGGGCCACGGCACCGATGCCATTAAGACAGCCCTCAAAGTGGCTTTCGACCAGCTCGGCCTCCACAGGATCTGGCTATTCACCTACGACTTCAACGAGCGCGCCCAGAAGTCATACGAAAAGTGCGGCTTCAAGTTAGAGGGCAGGTTCAGGGACGACAAGTACCACGAAGGAAAATATCACGATTCGGTTGTCATGAGCATTCTCGAGGACGAATGGAGAGAGATGCAATGAGCCGGCTCGAAAACTGGGCATTCTATTTCATCACAGACACTGACCTCACGAAACAGGGAATTCTCAGGGATGCCGAGGACGCGATAAAGGGAGGAGCGAAGGTCATCCAGTATCGCGAGAAAACCAAACCGGCCGACGAAATATTAGAGGAGGCAAAGGCGCTGGCCACCATCTGCAAAAACCACGATGTCGACCTGATTATCAACGACAGCCCAGAACTCGCAAAAACAACAGGAGCTAATGGCGTCCATCTTGGCCAAAGTGATATGACGATTGCAGAAGCCAGACAAATTCTCCCAAACGGCATCATCGGCAAATCGTGCAACAGCATCGAAAACGTCATCCAGGCAACAAACGACGGTGCAGACTACGTCACCGTCGGCCCTGTTTTTCAGACATCGACCAAGCCGGACATTGCAGAACTTGTCGGAATCGAGGGCGTCAAACTCTTTCGCGAGAACACGAGCCTTCCCCTTGTCGCAATAGGTGGGATCAAGTTGGAGAACGTAGGGGAAATCGTGCTTGCGGGGGCAGACATGGTGGTGGCGATATCGGCGACGGTGGGGCTGGCGGATGTGGAGGCCAGTGTGAGGGAGTTTGAGGATATAATTAGGGATGTCAAGGCGAAATCGACGTGATTTTGCCCGCCCCATTCGGTGGGTTAGCCCCCCACCAGCACCTCCGCTGGTTCGCGCCCGTCCACCCCGCTCACCTGCTCGGTGCTATTTCATGATTTTATAAGTTTTCCCGCACCCGCACTTTATCGTATCCGCCTTTTCGAGCGGTTGCTGGCAGTTGGGGCATTTTGCTATGTTGAAGAAATGGTCGAGCCAGGCGTTTTTAACATCTGGCTGCTCCTCGCCCTCAATGTTTCGCAGTGCTTCTTTGAGCTCGCCGGTTATTGCCAGATGTCTCAGAATTTCGTAATTGAGCTTTTCCTTTTGGGCCGCATGTTGTCTTTTTCCGACGATGATGTAAGCAGCCAGTATTCCCGTGATTGCTCCTCCCAAGTGAGCGTAGTGCCCGACGCCGTTCTGGGGGTACATGAGGGTGATGAACGTCTCTATGCCGAACATGAGGCCCACGGCAATCCAGACCTTCACCGGCCTGATTATCATGATAAAGAATAGAGGTATGGGCATGACGACCGTGTCCTTGGGGTAGAGGGCCAGAAGGGCTCCGCCCAATCCGAAGATAACTCCCGAAACGCCGAGCGCCGGGATATTTGAGCTGGCATTCATCGCATAGTGGGTGAATGTCCCACCCATGCCGGTGACAAAGAAGAGAAGAATCCACTTCTTCGTTCCGATGCGTTCTTCGAGGGGCATGCCCAGCAGATACAGGAACAGCAGGTTGCCGATCAGGTGCATCGGTGAGATGTGAAGGAACATCGAGGTGAAAATGCTCGGTATGTGTTCTATCTGGAACAGTCTGGCAGGCACGAAGCTCGAGTTGATGAAGACGCTGTAATATGTTGAGCCGTGGTCAGGATAGTTCATTCCCATCCAAAAATTATCGTGAGACGTCATCAGTAGGATGTACAAGTAAACCGTGATCACGAAGATGATTATCGTGAAGATCTGGGAGGCATATGCCTTCCTGACAATCGAGTAGACAATTGCAAAAATGATCAATATCGGAATAACAGCCAGTTCCAGCATTCTGCATCACCTTCTTTCAGTCGGTGCTGTTGAATGTGTTCGCGGTGCTCACTCATTCAAACACCTTCAGGCATATCTGCCGTCGATGAGGTCGTTGATGTATCTGCCCAGTACCGTCAGTTTTTCGATCTCGCCGTTCCAGTCCCTCAGCATGACCTCGTAGTCGCCCTCGATGTCGTCTATCACCTTTGTAATCTGGGGCCTGAAGGGCTTGACCTCGTCGCCGTACATTACCGCCGCGATTGTAATAAATCGACCGCGTCCCATGAGTATCTGGAACCTGCCGAACTTCATCTCGTCCAGCTCGCCCGTTTCGCCCCTGAACGAGTCCTTGATGAAATCCTGGACAGCTGTCAGCATCCCGCTCAAAATGTCCTGGTCGACATCCGGCTTGATCCTTCTGGTGAAGTGCTTAATGAGCCTGCCGTCGCGGTAAATGAGGAAGACCTCGTCGATGATGGTCTTCTCCTTCTCGATCTTCTTGCTGCAATAAGGGCAAGTTGTCCAGCCGGGGTCGACCTTTTTCTGGCAGTGGGGGCACTTCTTCTCTGCCGGAGGTACCGGTCTCTGTTGCGGTTGGGGCACGGGTGCCGGCGCAGGCCGCGGCTGGGCCGGTTGCTGATATTGAACAGGCCTGGGTTGTTGGTACTGGACCGGCTGCTGTTGCACAGGCGGCCTTGCCGGATTGCCGCAATGCGGGCAGTGAGTTGATGTTTTCAAAACGCTTTTCTGGCACTTGTGACAGGTGGCCATGTCCCCACTGGGTCTCACAAGGATATAGATGATGAACCCGATAAGTGACAGGAAAAAAGTCAGCAATGTCCAGAGCAAAATTCCGCCGCTGTCCAAGCCACGATTATTTGCATCGAAATACACGTACAATGCCAGGACGATGGCGATTATCAATCCGGGCAGACACAAGACTTCGGCACCCATTCAATTACCTCAAGTCCAATAGTGAAAGTTCTGATATAAACCTATCGGAGTTCAGTCAAGGTGTACGACCAGTTCAACCACGTCTCCGTCTTTGAGGTTGAGTGTCTTTCGCAGTTGAAACTCGGCCAGCACCTCGATGACGTCGGAATAATGCGACCTCTTCGGGATGACGATCGCGCAGTCCAGGTCACTGATGCTGGCACTCAGGCATTTCACCGTTCCGAAGCTCCTCCCCTTCGTCTTGAAGCCATCGATGTTGATGAACGACTTCTCAGGGGCCAGGCTAATCTTCTCCGCTTCCTCGGCTTTGACCTTCAGGTTCAGGGTGCCCTGAAACGGCACGAAGCCCAGCTTCGTCTTGAACTGTCTTTGATAACCATCCTGTTTGATGTAATACTCACCCTCGCCCAGGCCGGCCGCCACTTTTCCCACGAGCTTGACGGTGTTCTGGCTCGAAAACAGGGTGTGAAGGTCGGCATACTCCTTCTTCAGGGTGTCCATGCCCTTCTTCGTCAGCTTGAGCTTCTGGCTGCGCGTCCCCATCTTGCGGACAACCAGATCGTCGTCCAGCAGTTTGAGGATGCGGTTCGATGCCGTCTGCTGGCTCACTTCCAACAACTCGCCCAATTCAGTGGTGGTCAAGGGCAGGTAACTATTCATCGCCCCTTTCATGGCCAGTGCTTTCAGGGTCCGGGTTTCTCGTTCCATCAATAGACTAATAGCGCACCAAGTAAAAATAGTTTGCCTGTAATTACCAACTAATTAGTAGATTGGTACTGAACCCCTGGAGTTTACATCAGGGGTGAATCGACCAAGCACTAACGTGAGACCGCCGTATGCTCATTGTTAACTGTTAATCGAAACTCGAAGCCAGTAATTCACAGGCTTCTATAAATCGTAAAATTTTTAGAAGAAGCTTCGAGCAATTGAGCATATGGCTGATGGAACGTAAACTTCCAGGCCAAAATCACAATGCCAGGTCATTTATGGCCTAGTAGTTTACTGGTTCCAGCCCCTCGTCGAAGCCCAGATGACTGCCGCCGAGCAGCCGAATAACCGGAATTTTCCTCAGTCTGGCTGTCTGAATAAGCGCCCTGTCGTTTGTCAAGATAAATCCATCCGATTTCTCCGCGGCCTCAATGACGGAAGCGTCTCCTACCGCTTCCGTTTCCACGATTTTCTTGGTGCCGGCCAGGGAAAGCGCCATCTTGGCAATTTTGTTCCTGGCGCTTAACTTCTCCAGCTCGCCGACTATCGGTCTCGGCACGACGATTTCGTAACTTCCGACAAGTCTGGCTAATTCGGAATCGATGTTTAAGGATTTTTGAAAAGGCATCATGAGGGCGTTTGCGTCCGCTACTATCTGCCTCATTTCAGAATACCATAACCGATAAGGCGCCATTTTCCGACGATCCTGCGGCTGATGGCGACCCGCTGGCCCTTCTCCGCGCAGATCGGGATCTTGAGCTTGACGTCCGCAGTGTCCTTCCGGGCGCTCGAGACCAATCCGACGGTCGTCGTCGTCCCGATGTTCAGCATGAGCGGCTCGTTCGACTTCAAATCCTCGACCTCCAGCTCTTCCTCGGAGCCGACGACGCGGTCCAGCAAGTGAATGCTCATCGAGAAGGCGTGAAGAACGTCAGGCAAGGTTCCCGGCTTGCCAGCTACGCGGCCGATAAGCGAATCGGACTTGGTTATCGTCGGGTCCAGCATCGAGCCCAGGGCCACAAGTCCGCCCTGTGTGACCTCCTTGTAGGATTTGCCGCCCGTGTGCAACGAGGTTATTTTGGTCGTGAGGTTCATCCACTCCTCCTTCCCCTTGATCTCGACCTTGATGCCGGGCGCGATTTCTATTTCATCTCCATCTTTAAATACGCCCTGGGTCAGCGTTCCTCCGATGACGCCGCCGACCAGTTCCTCTGGTTTATTTCCCGGCGAGTTTACGTCGAACGACCTGGCCACGAACATTCGCGGCGGCAGGTCCTTGTTAATTTCGGGCGTCGGGATGTGCTCCTGGATGGCAGCCAGCAGATGCTCTATGTTAATCTCCTTGTGAGCGCAAATCGGGATGATGGGCGCTCTCTCGGCAACGGTCCCCTTCACGAACTCCTTTATCTGGCCGTAGTTTTTCATGGCGGTCTCCTCGTCCACAAGGTCTATCTTGTTCTGCACGATGATTATGTTATCGACGCCGGAAATCGTTAGAGCCATCAGGTGCTCCTTCGTCTGCGGCTGGGGGCATTCCTCGTTCGCCGCGATAAGGAGAAGCGCGCCGTTCATGATGGCGGCGCCGGACAACATGGTGGCCATCAGGGTCTCGTGGCCGGGCGAGTCTACAAATGAAATCGCCCTTTCGAATTCTGCCTTGGAATCGCACTGGGGGCACTTCTTCTTGACGGTATAGGCCAGTTTGCATTTCGGGCACTTGTAAATGGTGGTGTCAGCGTAACCTAATTTAATAGAAATTCCGCGTTTGATCTCTTCCGAGTGGCGGTCGGTCCATTCGTCGGTGAGGGTCAGGGTGAGGGTCGTTTTGCCGTGGTCCACGTGTCCTATCATCCCGATATTGACCACCGGCTGTTTCTCGACCTTCATTATTTCTCCTCTTTCGCCGCACCGAACAAGTCTTCAATTTTCTTCGGGCCGCGCCTTGATATCTTAAAATTCAACTGGACGATGTCCGGCGATATCGTATCTCCACGGAAGTTCTTTCTCCTCCTCTCGCCGTCCTTGTGCGGTTTGAAGCCCTTGCCCTTGGAAACCAGTAATTTCTTCCTTCTGGGTCCGGGGAGGTCCAGCCTCATGCAGAAGCCGTCCTTGTCGCTGCCGCCGGTGATGTCCAGCTTGTAGCCGGGCATCTCCAAAAATATGCCGTCAACGGTCTCGCCGATTTTCTTGCCGAGCAAGGAGCTGGCCTGGTGTCCCTCGACAACCCTCTGGTACGATTTTCCCGTCTTGGGATCCGATATGTTGGCTTTGAACTCAACCATTTTTCTTCACCAGCTCTCCAAGCAGCTTCGTGTAACTTGTTTTTCAAGCATCCACAAGACAGCTCAAACACGAAGTAGTCGGCTACATAACCTTATCCTTTATAAAGATTAAGATTCACTGCCAACGTCCCAAATCTTATCCCCGACGTAATGCAGCGTTTTAATCGATTTCCCGGAATTCGAGGCCTTCATCTCTGCCCCCGAAAACAAAGCCACGCCCACAGCCAGAGGTTTCATATTGCGCTCGTCGCGAATCCAGACACTGTCCCCATCGGCGATGCCCGAATCGGCATCGACAATGCCCGGCGACATAACATCCGCGCCATTGGCCAGAAATTTAACCGCGCCCATGTCGACTGTCACCCAGCGCTGACCGGGTTCAAACTTTAAAATCCCCCGGATACTGAGGAACGGCTTCTCCTCGATGTAAAAGCCGTAAGCCACCCCATCACAAAGAATCAGTTTCAGGGGGCCGGCCTCGGCAATCTCCACGATGTCCTTCTCGTCGAATGTATCGCAACCGAGAGAGCCCCTTAACTCGTCGGCCAGACGGATAATTTCCTTCCGTCTGAGCCTGTGCCTGCGCCTGAGTTTGAGTGCCGCCAAGCTCCAACCTCACAGATTTTCAAGATCCTCGATTTCCCTAAGGATGCGCTCCTCGAGGTCTTCATCGTCGTCCTCTTCGAGCTCGTCTTCGAGAGCCGCAAGTTCGGCAGCCAGCTCATCTTCCAAGCTCCTGCCTTTCTCTTCAGCGTCCATCTTCTCGTATTCTTCCTTCTTTTTCTCCTCGGCGACCTTCTTCTTCTCGACTGCCTCGTCGACTTTCTTCGAGAACTCCTTGACGGTGATGTCTGTTGGTATGAGTTCCTCGAGCTCGGTCCTGTCCTCGTCGTAGATGTCGGCATCGGCCAGTATCTCGTTGCACTCCTGCATTCGCAGATCATCCTTTGACGGCTCCTTGGGTTTTTCTTCGACAGGTTCCGGCTCCTCAATTTTCTCGGGTTCGGCTTCGGCAACCGCTTCCTCCGCGGCAATCTCGCCAATGGCCTCATCGAGGTCTTCGAGGCTCTCAATGTCCTCGAAACCCTCTTCAAACTGCTCACCGCACTCCGGACAGGCTGTTGAGGACGCCGGCACATCGTTTCCGCAGGTCGGACACTCCATCATTTTCTCTTCTCTCTCGATAACTGGCTCCTTGAATTCTTCCGGAACTTCAAGCTCCGTGGCAAGGATGTCTTCTTCATCTTCTTCCTCGTCCTTGAGTTCCTCTTCCATCTTTTCCTTTTCATAATAAATAGGGTCGCTCTTGAGTCCCCATACGAAAATGGTCAACAATCCCATGACAAATGGAATGACAGAAACAATGTGACCATTGGGTTCCACCGTTCCGATGCCGGGATACGGGCTGGCGTCTCCGAGGAGAGCCTGAATGAAACCGACCCGAAGACCAACTACACCAATGATTCCGGCTGCACACAATAAAATGCCGACATACAACAGGATTTTGCTGATGTTCAGGTCTGCAGGGTCAATGTATTTTTCCACGGACGGCTCTTTCTTCTTTTTTCCTCCGAATCCGATGGCCAGCTTTTCTTTTTTCTTCTTTCCGCGTTCTTCGATTTTCTGAAGATCCTTGTAAATATCTTTTTCACCTAGCCCAGGAACTTCCTCCTCCTTCGCTGGCTTCTCCTTCTTTTCTTTCTTGGGTCTATCTTTCTTCTCCGAGGCTTTCTTACTCGGAGAAGCCTTCTCTTTTTTCAGTTTCTCTTTTTTTGGCTCTTCGGCTTCTTTCTCCGCGGGTTTTTTCTTGGGGATCATTCTGCAGACCTCCATTTTGAATCTCTCGATTCTCTCGAGCTTTCGAATGTGAGAACTATGTTCGCACATTTGAAACTTCGAAATAATTTCGAAGTTCCGAATGCAATCACTCCGTTCTCGCATTCAATTCCGGTCTGTTGATTGAGGTCGCTTTCGCTTCTCATTCAATCACCCCCAGTCGTCTTCTCCAGAACAGGAAAACCAAGCCAAAAATCGTGAGGATAGGGATGAGTGGTGTGGGGAATTCTGGAATTTCAAGATCACCCCATGTTGATGGATCAAGTGTATTGACAGATGCATCTCCCCAGTATTTATCTCCACTACTAGCAGCATCGTATACATGAATTCCGAATCCAGTAATTTTATTCCCAGGTGTAGGTGTACCCCAGGCCTCGGAGATTGGGATTTTGAATTCGTATACTATATCCCCTCCAGAGTCAAGTTCTCCCTCAGCAGTCCACAGAGCATTGGAGTAACTAATATCATCCCAGGCACTACCATCTCCCTTATAGTCGATTAATGTACTTACTCCGTTCGTGTCAGTGCAATTAAATTGTCTATCTTCATCTTGTGGGTTAGACTCGGCACCATGGTCTGTATCAAAGAATAAAGCACAATAATCGCTATCGTCTTGTGATGCCTCTCCAGCTGAAATTACACATACATATAAGAAAGAGCCATCATGTTCAGTGTACACTTCAATTGTAGCACCTACGTATTTTTCTGAATCAACCCAATTACCATCGACTGTATATTCACCATCAATGGTTGGAGTGCTTGAGGAGTAGTTTGCCCATAGATATGACAGCGTTCCATCACAGGTTGATGGTGGTTCCTCGCCACTCCTTGTCCCGAACGATAAAGAGCGTGTGAGTGTGATTGATGGAGTTGTATCCTTATTCTTCTGCCAATCCGTCGTCTCGAAATAAACAGTCATGTTGCCGGCGAAATCGATGTCGTCGACATCAACGCCGGCCTCCAGTTCTCTCACACCGTTTGCGGAACTGATGTCCTTGACATAATGTTTTCCAGGCAGAGACAAATTGTATAGTTTTTCAGAGTTTATTTCTCCATTTATGCCCATGATTTCAATCAGGTAATCTGCCTGAATACCACCGATATTCTGCCCGCCATCAGTGGTGTCTACATATATCCTCGTGATGTCCTCACCAGTCTTTCTCGGCAGCGGTTTTGGTGGTTTTGGTTCGCCAGACACATTGGAGGGTTCGCCAGATTCGCCAGGAGGCCCTGGCTTTTTCCTGGCTTGCGGCACGATGCTTCCGGCAAACATCTCGCCGTTAGAATCGACCTTCAAATAGAAGTAGGCATGAGAGTCAGTGTTTGCAGAGGCGTATTCTGTGATGTCCACGTTCGGATTTTCGACATCGTTTGGCGTGTCCGTGGATTTACCAACTGAATTCCAATCGGCAAATGCACCGTCGATTAATATCTGGCTGGGCGCGGTATTCGAATATGCCTTTAGTTCTTCACCGATGATATTGTAAGTGCCAGAACAATCCACGGAATCCACTCGGACGTTAACATAAGTTCCTTGGGCAAGGCCGGTCACTGGCGCTTCCACGCTCAATGATTCAGGTCTGCCGACGGAAACCGTAACCGGAAGGCCAGTTGCGGTAACAGAGCTCACGCCGTCATAAGAGAACGAGATGGACGAGACGGTAACTTCCGAGCCATAAGCGGCTAACTGCAACTCCATGACATTATTTGAACTGACAATGCCATTCGGGTCGCTGGGAGTTTGTACCACCACGATAGCTCCCCTGTTGTCGGCAATCTGGGGTTTGGCTATTTCCATGACTTCGGCCCCGGTCTTGGTCAGGAAAAGCAGTTTGTAATTATCTCCGAGAGAAAGATATGTTGATGATATGGAAATCTCTATCTGGTCGCCAGAGAGAGCAGCACCGATTCGGCCCCGTTGATTCCAGGCAGTCCAGTTGTTTTGGTCATCGCCGTCGAATACTAAAAAATATCTGACACGAATGCTGTTTTCCCAGCCATAAATTTCCACCATGAAATCGGCGCCCATGCCTTCAATCAAATATCCGGTATCTTTCCTGTTGTCGTTATCTATGAAAACGCAGAGGCTATGCACCGCAGTCAAGGTCATCCAGGGATCATCTGCTCTTGCATAGAGAAACAGGTCGTTGTCCTCGCTTTTGAATGCACCGTATTCGATGATATCAAGAGACGCAATAGATATTGTTTCATCGTCGGTAACGAGCGTAACTTCCTCCCATTCCGTGAAATCACCGTCAGCCCTGGGGCCTTCTGGAGGTTCGTTGTACTGAAGCACCAAAAAAGATGATGATATGACCAATAAAAAAAGAATGATGAGCACGAACGAGGTATTCTTCGGCGAAATTGCATTTTGGTCCAATCTGAGAGTTGGGGTTCCGACCAGGCCATTTGTCATTCCATTTCCGTTTATTAGGCCGTTGCCATTCACCAAACCGTTTCCGTTGACCAGTCCATTGCCGTTTACCAGTCCATTTCCATTCACTAACCCATTGCCGTTAACGAGGCCATTTCCATTGACCAAGCCGTTTCCGTTGACCAGACCGCGATTTCCGCAGATGCCATTTGTTTTGCCAGTACCGTTTACCATTCCGTTGCCGTTTACCAGTCCATTTCCATTCACTAACCCGTTGCCGTTGACCAAGCCATTTCCGTTTACCAGTCCGTTACCGTTAACCAGACCGCGGTTTCCACCGATACCGTTCGTCATGCCTTTTCTCTGGTTCAATCCTTCCCTGCCACCAAAACCGTTGGTGAATCCGCGTTCGTTTGATTTTTTCGAATCTGGTTTAGTTTGATTGGGTGAATTGATTAACGGCTTGGCTCTTTTAAATTTCATGGTTTCCCCTGAACGTCTTTCCGCCAATAATATTTACTTATATTTAGTTATTTGTGAGTAATATCTATAATTCAGTGAGTATTATAAAAACAAATTGTACAATAAAGTGGGCCCGACCGGATTTGAACCGGCGACCATCTGGTTTCGCTCCGCGGGTCCGAGAAGACCTCACGATATGAGCCAGACGCTCCACCAGACTAAGCTACGGGCCCCTTGGGCTGGGAACATGAAAATCGAAATGATTATAATTACTTTCGCCCGTCCCACCATCGCACTTTTATTCTAAACTCACTTTTGGATTGAGTTATGAGCGTCTTCAAGTCATTGGACGAGCGTATTCAGGCAGCTGTTGCAGAGTTAGGAATCAACAAGCCCACCGACGCCCAGATAGAGGTAATTCCCAGACTGCTGGCTCGGAAAAATACACTTCTCGTTGCACCGACCGGCATCGGGAAAACCGAGGCAGCCATCCTGCCCATTTTCGACGACATCCTGAATAATAAACCGGAGGGATTTTACTGCCTTTACGTAACCCCGCTCAGGGCGCTCAACAGGGACATGCTCAAAAGGATGCGATGGTTCGCGGAAAGACTGGACATCACGGTGGGAGTGCGGCACGGTGATACCACCCAGGCAGAAAGGAGAAAGCAAGCGCTCAAGCCGCCCCAGATTTTGATTACAACACCGGAAACCTTTCAGATAATGATGACCGGCAAGCGGCTGAAAGAGCACATGGAGAACGTGCACTGGCTCGTTGTGGACGAAATCCACGAGCTGGCCCAGGACGAAAGGGGAACACAGCTGTCTGTCGGCATGGAGCGGTTGAAGGTGCTGGTGGACCGCGATTTCACGAGGATCGGGCTCTCGGCGACTGTCGGCACACCCGAGGAAGTATCCAGATTTTTACGTGGCAGCAGCAAGCCGGTGGGCATAGTCAACGTCGCAAAGTCGAAGAAGATGAAGATACACGTCCAGTCGCCCAATCCGAAGAAAGGCGACGAGGTCATTGCAGACATCGTCCACTCTGATACGGAGTTCGCGGCCAGGCTCAGGACCTGCAAAATAATTGTGGAAAAACATGAATCGACCCTATTCTTCGTGAACACACGGGACGCGGCTGAAATCATCGCAACCCGCTTTCACCTTTGGCAGCCAGACTTTCCGATGGGGGTGCATCACGGCTCGCTCTCGAAGCCGATTCGCATCCAGATGGAGGACGAGTTCAAGGCTCAGATTTTGAAAGGCCTGATATGCACGTCATCGCTCGAGCTGGGCATCGACGTGGGCTCCGCTGATTACACGATCCAGTACAATTCCCCGCGCCAGGTTTCGCGGCTCGTTCAGAGGATCGGGCGCGCAGGCCATAAAATCGGCCAGACATCCCGCGGAACGATAATCACGGACAACGCGGATGACATCTTCGAGGCGGTTGTCATCTCCCGCAGAGCGCTAGCGGGGGAGCTTGAAGAAACGGTTATCCGAGAAAACCCGATAACTGTGCTGGCCAATCAGATAGTTGCCCAGATAATGCAGACAGGCGACGACTCGTTGGAGGACTTCTACAAAATAGTCACCAGGGCATACCCGTTCCGCAATCTGGCCAGGGAGAAGTTCGACGAGATAGTCAGGCAGCTGAGCGACCTCAGGATCATCTGGCTGGACGGTGACAACTTCAGCCGCAACCGCAATTCCCGGATGCATTTCTTCGATAATATCTCGATGATCCCGGACGAGAGAACTTACCTGGTCGTGGACATAACAACAAGGAGACCAATAGGCAAGCTGGACGAGAGCTTTGTGGTGGCTTATGCGGAGCCGAACGCGCCTTTGATAGTGCGGGGCAGGACCTGGAAGATCGTCGAGATTCAAGATGAAATTATACTTGTCGAGCCGTCGAAAACCCTCGGGGCCGTTCCGTCCTGGGTCGGCGAGGAGATAACTGTGCCGTTTTCGATCGCCCAGGAGGTAGGACGCCTTCGAAGGCTCAAGAACTTCGACGATTACCCGATCGTGAAGGACGCCTTCGAAAAGGCAGCGGATTATCTGGAGGGCCAGTCTAAAAAACATCCGATGGCCACCGATAAAAAAATCACGCTGGAAGATGCGGACCGAATTCTCATCATCAACGCCTGTTTCGGCTCGAAGGTGAACGAGACCCTCGGCAAGCTCATATCGGCCCTGCTCATGGCCAGACTCGGAGAGAGCGTGGCGGTCAGCAGCGACCCGTACCGCGTCATGCTCCAGCTTCCGAGAAGAGTCAACCCCTCGATGGTCGAGGAGATTCTGAAAACCACAAAGCCGGACACCCTCGAGAGCCTCATGTCCCTCTACCTCAGGAGGGCGGCGTACACGAAATGGAAGTTCGTGTACGTGGCAAAGAAGTTCGGAGCCTTGAAGAAGGATGCGGACTACCGCTCACTCAACATGGACAGGCTCATGGAATCGTTCGAAGATACCCCTATGTTCGAGGAGGCCATCGCCAAGACCCTCCACGAGAATCTGGACATCGAGAATACGAAGAAAGTCCTCACCGACATCCAGAGCGGGAAAATCGGAATCGAGAAGACTGGTCTGTCCCCCATCGGCCAGGCAGGTCTGGAAGCAAAAATGGACATGATGGTTCCGAGAAGACCGACACACGCGATACTGGCTGCCCTGAAATCGCGGCTGGAAAGAGAAAGAGTAATGGTCGTGTGCATGAACTGCCACAACAAGTTCAGAAGGTCAGTCACGGCAATCGATGAGAGAATGCACTGCGACAAGTGCGGGGCCGTCATGCTGGCCATCCTGAGGCGCTCGGACACAGACAAGGTCCGTCTCCTCAGAAAGAAGAACCCGACGCCGGAGGAAAAGAAAGAAATAAAGAACTTCATGAAGTCTGCGAACCTCGTCATGACCCACGGCAAACGCGCAGTGCTGGCCCTTGCCGCGCGGGGCGTCGGACCTGGAAATGCCGCGAAGTTATTGTCGCGGCTTTACGACGACGAAGATGAATTTCTGGCAGCGATACTGGCTGCCGAGGTTCAGTTCGCGAGGACAAGGAGATTCTGGGATTGACCCGCGCCTTCCAACTCACTAACCCACCCCATTTTTTGTGCTACCCCCCTCCCTTGCGTCCCTGTGCTAGCTCTGCCCATCCCCCCCAGAGCCTGCTCGGGACGCTTTGGCCATTTATGTCGCAAAAGTAATATACAGTATATTCATCACCATGAATTCCTAACAGGGTGGACTGATGAGTGACGGTAAGACTGCGGGCAAACCTGCTGGCAGAGGAAAGAAGATAGTTCTGACGACGTCTCGCGCAGAGATGAGCATCTTCGGCTACGACCCGTTCATGGCTTTTACCAATACTTTCCCGCATAAATTGTTTCCGAAATCTTTTTTGAAACGGTACTTTCAATCCGAGAATCGTCCGGACGGCCAGGCGCAGTTCGTCATGTACGGTCTGCGGAAGGTCGAGTCGTTGCTTATTGATGAGTTCGGGGCCGAGAATGTGGCGACATCTCACTATGACGACTTGGACAAGTTCATCGGGCCGGATACCGAACTGATAGCCATAGCATCCATGGACCCAGTGGGTCTGGCCTACGTCAGCACAACCTACAACTCGCTGATCGGCTTCGGCGGCGACGCCCTGAACGCCAGCGAGTTTAGGAAGCTCATGGACCACCCAGCGATAAAGAACTCCAAGGCCAAGAAGCTGCTTGGCGGCGCGGGAGTCTGGCAGGTCAACGAGGCGGGCCTGACCGACCATTTCGGGTTCGATTATGTCTTTCACGGGGAGGCGGAGCGCAGCATTGTTCCGGCGGTGAAGGAAATCCTCGCCGGCGAGCAGATGGAAAGGGACATCCATGGGGAGAAGCCAGACCCCGAGGAGATACCGCTCATTAAAAATGCCGCGTCGTACGGCATGGTGGAAATCACGCGCGGCTGCGGGCGAATGTGCAAGTTCTGCACGCCCACTATGAGAAAGCGTTATTCGATACCACTGGACACCATCATGAAGGAGGTCGAGATAAACATCAAGCAGGGCTCGAAGATGATATTCATAGCCACGGAGGACATGTTCCTCTGGAACTGCAAGGAGAAGTTCGTGCCCAACAAGGAGGCTTTGGTCAAGCTCTTTTCCAGCATCGCGAACCACCCCGGCGTCGAATACATCCAGCCGTCCCACGCATCCCTCGCCCCGATTATTTACGATTATTCGGTCCTCGAGGAGCTGACCCCCATTCTCATGCCGAAGACCCGCTGGGGACCGCTGGACAGCGCCAAATACAAGAATAAGTTCATCTCGGTCGAAGTTGGAGTGGAAACAGGCAGCCCGCGGATCATGAACATGATAATGAAGGGCAAGGCACTGCCGTTCAACGTGGACCAGTGGCCGGAACTGGTCGTCCAGGGAATAGGCAACTACAACGACTTCGACTGGTGGCCTCTCTGCACACTCATGACCGGCGTTCCCGACGAGACAGAGGACGACCTGATAAAAACGCTGGAACTGGTCGACGACCTCGTGGGAAGCAAATCCTTCCTAACCCCACTTTTATTCATCCCGATCGAAGAGGCGATGCTGGCCAACGAGAAGCGAGCATCTCTCGAAGGACTCAGCGAACTTCAATGGGAGTTCATCACCAAGTGCTGGCGCCACAACATAGACCTCTGGGCTGACGACAAGATATGGATAAATCCCCTGATTTTCTCAGTTTACTGGTCGATATCGCGGTGGAAGCACGGCAGGCATTCTGTCAAGCCGGTCATGAAGTTGTCTGGCTTTCCCCAGCATTTCATCGGGGGTTACAAAGCCACCCACAAACCGAGAATCAGGGGAGAATTCACGATTCCGATACCAGACAATGTGCCTGAGCCGGACAAGTTCGGGTTTGAACCGCCCCAGTCTGTGGGATAGACCCACATTTTCCCGCCCCAAATTATTGTATCGCCCCCCACCCGTCGCTCCTCCGCTGGCCATCCCCGTCCCCCGATGGCCTGCTCGGAGCGAAAGAGTTAAGTGTGGCATTAAG
>DAOVGM010000028.1 GCA_030672365.1 Methanomassiliicoccales archaeon | reverse complement strand
AATGGACAATGCAACGGCGATGTACCGTAGGCCCGGTGCGGCGGTGTATTCTGAAGAAAAGAAGCCGTTTGTGGAGCTCTTCGCGGCGATGGACTGTGCAAACTGCCCGAAGTCGGAAGAGGCCTTGCACGACCTCATGACCGAGGAGGGCGTCTGCACGTTCGTCACCTATGTTGCGGATGCGCCAGCCATTTCCGGCGATATCGCGAACGAGAGGGAGATTTATCTGAACGGTTCAATTGACACTTTAAATTACATATCCAGACCTTGGGCCGCATTCAACGGCGGGCCGGTGGCCCGGCAGGGCGCGGCTTCGCAGGCCGTGGTACACGACCAGTATCTGGACGATTTGAATCAGAGTGCAATCGACCTGACGAACATTTCGCTATCGGGAGAAATATTCGATAACGGAAACATCATCGTGAACGTGATAGCGGCAAATACGGAAAACACCACCGAACCTGTACGCATCCAGACGTTCCTTGTCGAGGTGAAATCGCGGTGGCTCAACCATTACAATCACGAGCCCGTTCCTTATGCCGTCGTCGACGTTCTGATGAACACCACCTACGACATCGCCGGCGGCGCAGAAGAGGAAATCTCGGTCACCTGGAGCGGCAACAATGCCCTGGCCTACTCGGACATCAGAATAAGCAATCTGGCTGTCATGATAGTCGCCTGGCAGGATGATGTGGTCGTCACCTCCGTGCTTGTAGAATCCGAGGTGGAGGAAACTCTCTGGCTCACGGTGGATGAGAAGGATAAATTGGCACTTCCGGACGATTCCGCAACTTACGTGATTACAGTTCACAACGCTCAAGACGTCCCGGCAACGATGAACATTACGTTGCCTGCCGGCATCCCGGCCGACTGGACGGCGCAGTTGTCGGGTAACAATATTACCGTGCCGGCTAATTCAACAGGAACAATCAATGTGACCTTGACAGGTGTTGGAACGACGGCCGGTAACACCGCATCTGTGGAGATTCGCGCCGAGGACGCGACAGACCCAACGCTGTCGTCGTCGGTAATCCTTTCCGTGGAGGTCAAAGATGATATCCAGCCGCCGGGGATAGGCATAACCCGGCACAGGCCGACCACCAATATCACGGCAATAGAGAACATCACGATCAGTGTAATGGTCGGAGATAACGTATATGATAACGTGGAGAGCGTCCAGCTAGTCTGGTATTCCTGCAATGACGAAGTGTGCTCGCAGAATTTTGAGGTGAATATGACGGACGCAGGCACAAACGCCTACAACGCAACCGTGAAACCCGCAGACTTCACCCATAACATATTCCACTACAAGTTCATCGCAACCGACACTGCTGGCAATAGAAACATAAGCGAATGGTTCGACATCGTTCTGACGCCGGTAATTGACGATTCGCATCACGACGTGGCCGTATCCGACCCCGGAGCATTCCTGACAATGAGCATCGCATTGCTTCTCACCTTCGCGATGGTTGCCATAGGATTGGTGGCAGCCAGCAGGGAAAGGAAGCCTGCTGGCAAACCCTCAGTTCCGATGGTTACAGAGGAAGAAACACTTGGACGGCCGGAAGAGGCCGCGACTATTTGTCCGCAATGCGATTTCGAAATAGAACCTGACTCTACCTGTCCATTCTGTGAGGATGAACCGGAAAAACCGGAGCCAGTGATTGAAGAGCCGGCTCCGGGACCCAAGCCCGTCGAATCAGAACCTTCGAAGAAGGCGGTACTTTCAAATGATGAGATAATAGCTCGTTTGGAGCAGGCCTACAAAGAAGGCAAGATGAGTGAAGAACAATACAAGAAAAACCTCGAACGGTTCGGCAAGGCCTAAATCAAGAATATTCCGGAGAACAATAAGATCACTCCGAAGGCTATCATGAGGATTCCGGCCAGTCTCTCGATCTGCAGCAGTTTTTCAACACGTTTTTCGCGGTCAGCCAGGGTGGTGCTGAAAGAGGCAAGGGCGAGGGTCGGAATCGCAGTTCCCAAACCCACCATGAAGAAGGCCAGACCTCCGAAAACAGCAGCCGATAACGGTGATAAGGCCGAACCGGTGCTCAGCGCCCCCACGAACAACGCTTCGATCGCCAGAACTGTCTCGCCGACGCAGGCCAGGCTCACTATTCCGCCCCACAACATGAGCCCGGGTCTGGTCTTTGGAACCGCGAACTTGAATCGCGAAAATATCGGATGGAACGATTTTTCGGCACACTGAACTTCGCCCTCCGCAAGGTCGTCCAGTCTCTCGGATATTCGCGCAAAAGTGTAAGTTCCGTAGGCTATCATCATCGCCCCGATTATCACGTAGGCCAGCGCCCAGAGGGTCGAGCCGGCGGTGAAGGAATCGAGGCCTTCACCGACGTAATAACCGCCTGCGCCGATGGCCATGCCCAAAATCGTGAGGACGACTATCCGGGGCAAATTGTAGTAAAATGCAATCATGAAGCCCTTTCGCCAGCTTCCCTTCTCCTCGATGAGAGCAGGAATTATCGCCGGGACGCAGAGCGCCATACAGGAGCTGGCACCGCGGCGGATGCCCCATGCGAAGCCGTACAATATGCCGCCGAGGAGTGCCAGCATCAGAGCTTCTCCACTGTTCCGTCATCGGCATTGACCTTGACCTTGTCGCCTGATTGGATTTGGGAGATGTCGATGCCGTCGACGCACGGAATGCCGGCCAGTATGACGCCGGTTGCCACGATTGTCTCCGTTTCGGCGTTGACTATCGCGGCAGGTCCGACACCGTTCTTCGCCAGGCCATAAATCACGTACGAACCGACAGTGGAACCCTTTCCGCAGGGGAATACGAGGACCTTGCCCGTGACCGACTGGCCTTCGAGTTCGTGGCCCTTCTCGATGACTATTCCGGTCTTGGCGTCGATGCCGCCGTAGAAGCCGATGGGCTCTGTCGAGACGATTGCCTCGCCTTCGGCGGTGCCGGGTGATATCATCCTGCCATTCATCCTATCACCTTCCCTATCAATTCATCGACATTATGGAAAACAACGTTCTGCTTGCAGAAGCCAGGCAGGTAATTCGCCGCCTTGCCGGAGTTCACGCCGGTTGTCGCATATCCCATCTCCTCGATGGGGCTCACGACCATGCAGGTGTCGGCGACTATTTTACCGCCCGCTTTTTCAATTATCGCCTTGAAGCCCATGCGCTCCGCGGCCTCGCTCATCACGCGGGACGTGCATATCCAAACAGGCCGTTTCAGGGTCTTTCCCTCGACCTTGTCTGCGAGACTGGCTATCTCGCGGAGGGATGCATGCGGGCACCCGAGAATCACAATGTCCGGCAGGTCGCCGGTATTCAGTTTCTCGAACGTGCCCTCCAACTCCTCCTTCCCGACCTGGATCTTTTCGAGGCCGGATATGTCTTGGTCGCGGGCTTCGGGGGTGAGGTTCTCGGCGTGGTAAAGTGCCACCGCACCGGAGGCAGCCATCGCCGCACCCAGCGCCTTCAGTTGGTCGGTGTTCACATTTTTAATTCCCCTGAAGTACGGTTTTGCATTCTTCACCTGCTTGCCGACGAAGTAGCCGAGGGCCCCGAAATCGGCGTTGAACTCGAGTGGCGCGGTGACATCGACGACGATGTCCGGCTTGCGGTTCTCGTCAAGATGTAATCCATAGTTAGGGGTCACGCCGCAAATTGCCGCGGCCAGTGCCGACGGGCCGCCTTCCCTGTTCGTTCTGGCCCCTATGACTGAATTTGAAAATGAGACTGCGGAAGATTCTGACCAGGCGATGTGCTCCCCGAATCTCGGAAGGTTGCCTGCCAGGTAGGGCGTGCAGGTCGCCGTTACGACGATCCCCATAGCCCTGAAGGCCTCCATTATTCTGATCTGGCTCTTTGCGAAATCTTCGGGAAAGCCAATCTCCTTCCAGTTCTCCATGTCCATGCCGGCTGGATTGAGATATGTCAAGACTTTCACCTTCGCGCCCTTGCTCGCGAAGTCCTCCAGAAACTCCAGGCCGGGGTCCCCGATTGACTTGTAGGAGACTCCCGCGACTTGCACGGAGCCGACAGGGATCATTTCCTCTGCCCCGTAGATCTCTCCGAGGCGCACCAGTAACCTGAACAACCGCTCCGCGACCTCGCCCTGCTCTCCGTTCAGCATTTCTTCTTGTTCACGATTCAAATGCATTTCAACAACTCCTTGCAATTAGCTACCAGTAAATCGATTTCTTCCTTGCTTGCGTTCTCAACATGAACGCCGCCGAGTGCTACAACTTTTCGCCCGTACTTCTTGCTGGCCGCCTCCGCGATCGGCTCCAGCACGATGTGGTCGTAGTGATTGGCCAGCTTGAGGACTTCGGCCTCCTTATCGGGATATTTGACGACCACGCTGCCGACGTGGGATTTCTCACCACCGCCGAGCGTGAATATGAGGTCACGCCCAAGCTCCTCGCGCTTGAGCCAGACCTTGTACTTTCCCTCACCCGCGGTAATCATCCAAGTTCACATCCTTATATTCGACTTTCACGTATTTCGCAGGGTCGACGTGCGCCGGAATCGTGGCGTCCAGCCCGACTTTCGTTATCATGGTCTTCTTGCCCGAATGGTCGCCCGACGGGTCGAGGGACGAGCCCGGCTGATTGGGCATGATTATCGCATCCTTATCGGCCTGAAACCGGGTAGCCAGCGCCCATTCGATGGCATTAGAATCGTAAATGTCGACGTCAGCATCGACGACGATAACGTGCTTCATGCTCTTGTGGCCAATGAAAGCGGCCTCGATGGCTTTCCTGCCGTCATCGGGGTTCTTTTTCGCTATCTGGACGACGCCGTGAAGCCACGAGCCGCCGCCCTCCGTGACGAGGACGTTCTTGCACTCGCAGACCTTGCTGACCTCGTTAAAAATCGTGGGCTCTTTCGGCATGCCCATGAGGATCTTGTGCTCGAGCCTCCCGGCCAGCAGTGCCTGGTACATCGCGTCCTTGCGCATCGTCATGCAGTCGACGACGAACACCGGCTCCTGCCTTTCGAAGTCACGGGTCTCGGTGAGGTCTACGAAGGGACCTTCCCTGTCCAGTTCCCTGGTCAGGCGTCCTTCGAGGACTATCTCACTCTCAGCCGGCACTTCCAGGTCCTTCGTCTTGCACTTCACGAGGTCGGTCTTGCCGAGGGCGTTCGCGATGGCCAGCTCGTCCGAGCCCGGCGGCGGGCCCAGAGACGCCGCCACCATTACCGGAACCGAATTACCGATGCAAACCGCCATTTCCAGGTCTCCCTCGACCTTGTCATAGGTGGTCCGCGTCTGCCTCTTCGGGATAAGTCTGGCCGTGAACTTATTGCCGCCGTGGAACATGAGCCGGTGATAGGACATGTTCCTGCCCGTTTCCGGGTCTTTGAGGACCGAGCATGTGGCTGTGGCGTACTTTCCGCCGTCGCCTTCGAGGTGCATGAGAAGCGGCAGTTTCGAGAGGTCGGGGTTCATCTCCACGACCTCCTGACATGGAGCGTTCTCCACGACGTCTGGCTCCACCGGATTCCGCAGTGCCTCCACGAGCTTGAACAGCAGCTTTTCCTTTGTAGTGCCCAACCCGGCTGCGATCACGTCGCGTGACGACGTGATGCCCCCGAAGACGCTCATATCGTGGCCCATGACATTCTCGAATATCACCGGCCTCTCTCTCAAACTGTTCATAACGTTCGCTATCTCGAGGTCGGTGCTGACCTCCCTCGAAACCCGGACAAGCTGGCCGTCCGAATCAAGCTTGTTCAAGAAATCCCTTAAATTCATCCCAAATCCTCCTGTATTGCTACCTGTATTCCCATGCCCTTTAACATGTGTTTTCCCAAGTGTTTTTGCATATGTTTTTGCATGTATTTTTCCATGTTATTTCCCTCAAATATATAAGATTGCCGATGCGTTCTTCGGCAATCGTCGATAATCCGAACATATAAATATCCGGTTTTACCTAACCTTTAATGTGGAACTGATGAAAAATATTTGTGTTACATTGTTAGTGGCAATTCTGTTTTGTCTCTCACTCAATGTAGCTGGGAATCCTATAGAACAAATCGATGTCCAGCTTAATTCCGATAAATCCACATTTTTGGTTGGTGAAGATACGAATTTTACAATTGAAATAACCAACAACTATTCCGAAAATATCACATTGACATATCCAAGTTCTATTTATGGTGATTTTCAAGCTATTGATGAACAGGATGATGTGGTTTACGAATGGACGTTACATAATCCGGGATTGCTATTAATAATGCCAGTGACCCTTGGACCTAATCAGACAACGTCCAGACTTTTATCATGGAATTTGACTGACAATGATGGAAACTTGCTATCTCCTGGCAATTACACCATCAGAAGCTGGACCGCTCCATACTCTGTTTCAATAGGAAACACAACAAATTCAAGTTGGGAAAAATACGAAATCTATTCAGATAACTTGAGTATAACCATAGCTGAAAATAGTACTGAAGAAAATGGTACTGGCAATGAAAATGAAATACCGTATTTTGATTCGTTTTTAATAATTTCAACGGTGTTTATTATGGCATTATTAATTCGAAAATTAAACACCAATTGAACGTTTGAATCCCTCGTAGCCGGCATCATTCATCGCGGCCACAACCCGATTCTGGAGCTCCTCCGTTGGGGTCAATGCAACCATGTAGCCGCCGAGGCCGCCGCCTGTCATTTTCGCGCCCGGAGCCCCGTTGGCCAGCGAGATTTCCACAAGCTCGTCAAGTTTCGGGTGTGAAACCTCGATTTCTTGAAGCAGTTGATGGTTCTTGTTCATCAACTGGCCTAATTCATCGAGGTTGTGGCTGTCGAGGACTGCCCGCGCCTGCTGGACGAGTGCCCGCGATTCGTTGAATATCTGGTTGTA
>DAOVGM010000048.1 GCA_030672365.1 Methanomassiliicoccales archaeon | reverse complement strand
ATGCTCTTTCCCGACACTGGTCATCAACAACGAGAGGTGCATCGTCGGCTTCAATGAAGATGAAACCAGGGAGGCCCTCGGCCTATGACCGAAGTCTCGGGCGATGAGGTGGATGAGGCTTACCAGCGCCTGAAGAAGTTCGTGGATAAAACAGAGCACAACCTCAATCCGGATGTCGAATTCACGAAAGATTTGATTCAGGCCCTTCTCGTCAATCAGAAAAGGTACGGATACTGGGCCTGTCCCTGCAGACTGGCCGACGGTGTGCGGGAAAAGGACAGGGACATCATCTGCCCCTGCGACTACCGTGACCCAGATGTCGAGGAATTTGGCGCATGCTACTGTGCGCTTTACGTTTCAAAAGAAATCGCGGATGGACTAAAAGAAGCTGAGCCTATTCCAGAACGGCGTCCTCCGCCAAGTGAGAGATAGTTCTATCCAAATATACGGAATCCGAAGTCCTTTTCGTGGGGCATCTCGTGCGGCATATGCGGTTCCGGATGCTCCATTATCAGTTCCTCGAAGTGATCCTTCTCTCTCTTAAGAATGTCGTAATGATTGTGCTCGAAGTGGGCCAGGTACTTGAACAGCTTCCTGTGCTCCTTGTGCGCATGAGCCAGATAGTTGTAGATCTTGTACGCGTTGTGCTCGTTCTGCATGGCCACGGTGAGCGCGTCGATCAAGTTATGAACCGTTTTAACCTCGACGATGCTCTCAAAGGGCCTCAAGCCTTCGGGCATCTGCCAGCTCTCGTCGCCGAACATCTCCCTGTATAAATCTTTCAGAACCCAAGCGTGCATCTCCTCGTCCTTCGCGATGTTCCGGAACTTGTGGGCAACAAGACTCTGGTCGTGAAAATCCTTGACCAGGTGTTTGTAAAATTTCGCTGCCTCTTCCTCGGAAAAGATGGCGTAACCAATCAGCTGTCTGACGCTGAGCGACTTCAATTCATCGTACATGAGGCATGGGATAATTTCGGGCTATTTAAACATACTTCCTGAAACCAACCAGACCTTCTGTCTGGATGGTTTCATTTTAGTGGCCATATGCTCACTGTCTCGAAGCGAATTTAACGCTTCAAGTCATTGCATGCATATTGGTGGAGCATACGGCGGTCTCATAATTTATTAATGAGGGCGAGTATCCCGAGCCGTAACGATGGTGAACGTTGAAATTAAGGCCGTGGATTCATGGCCAGAAGATGAAATTGTCGCGCTTTACAAAGCGGGGGGCTGGTGGAAAGACCATTACGATTCCCTCGGAGTTCAGAAATTAATCGCTGGAAGTTTTATCTTTGCGGTTGCGGTCGACGAAGATACTGGCCATGCCGTCGGAATGGGCCGGGTTATTTCAGACGGAGTTTCCGATGGCTACATTCAGGATGTCGTGGTCCTTCCCGAATTGAGGGGCAAGGGCATCGGCTCTATGATTGTGAAAGAACTCAAGGAGATGTGCCTGGACAGAGGTCTGGTCTGGATAGGCTTGATAGCCGAGAAGGGCAGCAACGATTTTTACAGGCCCATGGGCTTCAGGGACTTCCCTGGCGAGCCGATGGTCTTCGAGCCGGAGGGTTGATTATGTTCGATTTGAACGACTTCAAACCGGTGACCATCGACGCGAAGACAGTGTTCGACGCGCATTATGATAAATACCCTCCGGCGCACAGCGAGTACATGTTCTCGACGCTCTTCACCTGGATGCATTTCGTCGAATACAGGTATTTGACTGTTAAAGACAATCTGATCATCATGGCAGCACACAAGGAACGGCCGAACTTGCGGCCTCCCTCCGGTGAGAGAAATGACGAGGTTCTGAAGCGCATGCTCGAGCTGGCCAGAACCCTCGACAGCCCGGTTCCTATCGTCGCCATAAGCGACAACGACAAGGACTGGATTCGGCAGGTCATGCCGGACATCGAATTCACCTACAACGAAAATTACTTCGATTACATCTATTTGGCTTCCGACCTCTCGGAGCTTCCCGGAAAGAACTATCAAAAGCAGAGAAACGCCATCCGCAAGTTCTCCCGCAGATATCAATACACTGTCGAGGAGATGTGCAAGGCCAATGCCGAGGAAGTCTGGGAATTCCTGCAGAGATGGTGCCTGTGGCGGGACTGCGAGTCGGACGAGATGCTGGCCAACGAGCGCGAAGCGATAATGACGGCGATGAAGAACTGCTTCGACCTCGACCTCTCCGGCATATGCATGCGAATCGGAAGCAACATCGAGGCGCTGGCTGTCTACGAAGAGATGAATCCGAACACAGCGGTCATCCACTTCGAGAAGGCGATGCCGGACTATGTCGGGATATACCAGACGATAAACATGGAGACCGTGAAACTCCTATCAGAAAAATACGAATTCATCAACAGAGAGTCAGACCTCGGAATCCCCGGCCTCCGGGAAGCGAAGAAGAGATACCACCCACACCGCATGGAGAAGGTGTCGTACGTAAAGAAAGAGGATATGGGATAGGTTTGGGAATTCCCAAATCAGATTTAAATAATCGAAATTGGAAAATCAATAAATTGGGAGCGGACTCACGGGGATTCGAACCCCGGTCACGGGCTCCGAAGGCCCGCAGGATAATCCAGGCTACCCTATGAGTCCAAGCGTTCAATGATTAACTTATATTAATTTTATTGCTTTTGGTCGTGTTAACTTGTATGAGCCAGATATCCGTATTCCATATTCCGCAACGACTTTATATTTAGAAAGTATGAAGGGGTCAACATCCCGCGAGGCGATATTCTAATGGCTGACCCAGCACCAGAAAGTAGTAGGACTTGCCCTGTTTGCGACGAGAGCGTACCCGCTGACTCGGGCAGATGTCCCCACTGCTCGACTGACCTTACTTTGTTTGCTCTGGACGGAACTGCCGGCGAGGCCGATACACCCGACCTCGCGGAAGTCGAGGGGGACGCGCACGTCGGCGAGCTCCTGAAAGCAGCCGACGGAGACCTTTTTGAGGACGAGCCAGCCGAAGAAATCGAAGATTTTCAATGCCCGGAATGTAATGCGATTGTACCAGGGGATGCAAACTCCTGCCCGAATTGCGGAGTTGAGTTCGCGGAGGGCGAGGTCTTCGAGTGCCCGCTCTGCAAGACACTGGTCGACATCGATACTGACAAGTGCCCGAACTGTGGCGCGGAATTTGTGGACGACGAGGAGACGGCAGAGGAAGAGCCAGCTGCTGGCGGTACTACTACCGACGGCGGCGCGGCTGCCGGTGGTCCTGCTACCGACGGCGGCGCGGCTGCCGCCGTGGAACCGGAGCCGGCGAAGGAACTCAGTTTCGCCGACAGAATGAAAGCGATGAAAGAAAAGGGCGAGGCACCGGATGTTGAAAAGGAGCCTGCAGAGGTAAAACCGGATGCTCCGCCGCAGAAGGAGATGAGCTTTGCCGAGAGAATGAAGGCGATGAAAGAGGGAAAAACCATTCCGAAGCTGGATGCACAGCCAAAGCCAGCGGCTAAACCGGCGGAGACGAAACCGGATGCCAAAAAGACAGCTGCACCGGCGAAGGCCCCTGAGGCAAAACCGGAGGTCGCGAAACCGGAAGCTGGCGAGCCAGATGCACAAAAACCCGCTCCGGCGGCTGCTCCCGAAACAGCCGCCGCCGCTGCCCCCGAACCAACCAAGGTCGAATCCAAGCCGATTCCAAAAGAGCGATACAAAGAATTGCCGAAATTAATCGGCATTGTAAAGAAACAACTGGCCCTTGCGAAACGTCTCAACCTCGACGTTTCGAGCTCACGCGCTCTCATTAATCAAGCGGTGGCTGCGGGCAAAAACAAAGACCTGGACACGGCCATCAACCTCGTCGATGAGGGAAAAAAGGGCATCGAGGACAGCATCAACACCCACCTTTACGCCAAACTGAACTCCCTGACCTCTAAAATCGAGGAGGTCAAGAAGACAGGCCAGTCGGTTTCCGATGCCGAGGAAAATCTCCCGAAAATCAGAAAGCATCTGAAGGCAGACGATTTCGAGTTTGCGCTGAACGAAATCGAGGCCACGGAAGGACTGCTGGTGGATGCCGTCGGTGAGGATTTCATCGACGCTAAGGGTGAGCTGAAAAAAGTAGAGAATGCGATTGAAGATGCCGGCGTGCTGAACCTTAAAATAGAGGAAGCGAAGAAACTATACACCGAGGCGAAGAACGCCGCCGAGTTGGAAGACTGGAACAGTGTTTCCCTCTACTCAAAGCAGAGCATGGAGCACCTGATGAAGGATTTGCCGAGCCACATTTCCTCCGAGATGCGCAAGGCAAAGTCCAGCCTTCTGGAAATCAAGATGATGAACATCAGCATCACCGAGCCGGTCGAATTTTTAAAGCAAGCGAACATCTCGATAAAACAGGGCAGTTATCTGAGCGCATTGCACTCCATCAGGAAGTTCAAGGACTTTATAGATAAGCAAGAAGATTCTACTTGAAGGAGATAACTTCCATCTCCCTTTCCAACACTTTTATTTCCTGTTCCCCCAGTATCTCCGGTGTGAGGGACATCAGGAATATGCCGCTGCTCTCCGAAACCTCATCGATAAGTTGCCTTAAAAACCGTAGAACGGCGTCGAAACTCGTGTTGCTGATGAGATATTCCAGGCCGTCGATGAGCAGAACAGGGTTCTTGCCTGTGTTCAACAGGTTCTCGATTTTGTAAATGATGCGCTCCAGAGTCGGCGCCATCGTTTGTACCTCGCTGCTCTCCCTGTCGGTGAGCCAGTACAGATCCGCATCGCCGAATTTGTATTTCTCCTTCAGTCTTTTCGGATTGATTCTCGTAATTGCCATTCCGACCGAGCCGTATTCGACCATCTCCGCAAACATTTCGAAACATTTTGAGGGACGGTCTTCTTCTATCAGGTAGCTGTGCGATTTTTTCATCTTTTCGACGGGCGTCTCTTCGATGATCAATTGTACCTCTGGCTCCTCCATTCCCGTGAAGTCCGGTACGTCCTTGAGAACCTCGTCGACGACGAAGAGCGACGGAATGACGTCCATCAGCTCGCAATATGCCACTACTTTATTCAAGGCACCCTCGAGAGCTCTGATGCTGGACACGTATCGCTTGGCAATTTCCCGGAGAATGTCGCTCTCGATGTCCAGGCCTGTCATTTTCGCCCTGTGCTCGAGAATTGCAACCCTCGTGTCCAGATCGGGAATCGTCATTTCCGTGACAAGACCGGAATCGAAGAGCGCCAGAAACCGCTCGTTCAGGCCAGATATCTCCCGAATGGGCTTCGACGTGCTTACGACAATCTGCTTTCCCTCCGTGAAAAGTGTGTTGAGGGTGTGATAGAGCTCGTCTTGAACATCCAGGTGTTTTGCCAGCATCTGGATGTCGTCCAGAAGGAAGAAATCAACCTTGCGGTATTTGTTCCTGAACTCCTTCTGGCTGGAATCGGCAGCATCCTTGAACTCCTGTACAAACCGCTCGGTGGTTACAAAAACCACATTCTTGTCCTTGTAATTTTGGAACCCGAAATTTCCGATTGCGTTGAGGAGGTGAGTTCTCCCGAGGCCGGGACCGCTCATGATGACCAGTGGATTGTAAACAGTCGATTGGGCTTTGGCAACCGCCAAAGCCGCCCCCTGAGAAAACCTGTTGTTCTCTCCGACTACGAAATTAATGAAAGTCATGTCCACATCGAGGCCAGTATCCTCATGGTGAGCCGCAAAGACCTCCGGCGGTTTCTGGACGGCGGGCGAGGACGCGGCAAGTCGCTTGGGTGCAGGTACTGGCTTCTTGATCTTGTGAGCCTGTTTCTTCCGCTCGTCCTCGAGAGCCTTGAGGCGCTGGGCATGTTCCATTCTTTTCAGGGAGATTTGCTCGCTCAACTCCTCCATCGCGGCCTCTATGGCAGTCATTTTAAGGGGGTTGCGGAACATCGCCTCGACCTTCTTCAGTAAATGCTCCTGGCCCTTGGTGTCCATCGACCTTAAACTGTCCTTGAAATATTCGATTCGCTTGATGTTATCAGAAAATTCGTTATACAAATTTGTG
>DAOVGM010000064.1 GCA_030672365.1 Methanomassiliicoccales archaeon | reverse complement strand
TAAACTACCAGGCCATAACTGATCTGGCGTTGTGGATTTGGCCTGGATGTTTCCTTTCAGCAGCCATATGCGCAATTTCTCGAAGCCATTTAAGGCTTCGAATTTCTTTGAAATTTATTGATGCGCATACGGCAATCTCCTTACTTTTACTGTTATCCAGGTCGATTCATCTCTGGCTTAAAAACCAGAGTGTTCTCGACCCTTAACAATTAAAGTCATAATTCATACTTTTTTTGATAATTTAACGTGCGGTTGTGCGAAATAATACACAACTGTGGCACCTTGAATTGTGCATAATTTATCATTGATATTGGCAATGACTTTTTATAAGTAAATGGATTTACCCGCCTTAACATATTAATAATACTCTGTTAAGGAGGAGGAAAACGATGAAAATATTATCGAAAGAGGATTTTTCAGCTTTGGTAAACTCTCTCATTCAGGACCCGAGTTTGGATGTCGAGGGAGTTCAGGCCAAGGGCGAGAAGTTCGTCTTCGGACCGATCGATTCAGCTAATGAACTACGGCTGGACTACGATGTCACGTTGCTTCCGCCCAAGAAATACTTTTTGCCGCAGTACGAGACGATGATGTCTTTCGACCTCTCTGACCCAAACAATGTCGCGAAGCCGGCGCTGGGAAACAAGAAGGTCATCATAGGCATTCACCCGTACGACCTGGCTGCCATCCAGCAGATGGACAAGTATTTCCTGGACACGAACGTCGACGACATCTATCTGGCCAAGCGAAAGAACAGCATTCTTATCGGATTGACTCCGGTGAACGTTTCCGACAAGGCATTCTTCGGCAACTTCATGCAGGCCTTCGGCGGTCCGCCGGACGTCGGCTTCGACCTGATGCTGACCGTTCTCGGCGACAACATTGCGGTAATGCCCGGCTCGGAGGCCGGCGGAGCACTGCTGGCCAAGGCCCCGGGAGCGCGGGACGCGACGCCGGAAGAGGCACAGCAGGCAAAGGACGCCGCCATGCAGGCAGCCCAGAAAGGCACCCGTGAGCTCAAGACTGGAATCAAGGGCTGGCACGACCTGCTTGTCAAGAACTACGGCAGCGGCGTGTGGAAAAGCCAATCAGACCTATGCCTGGCCTGCGGCTCGTGTACTCTCGTATGCCCGACCTGTTTCTGCTATGACGTAGTGGACGAGGTCAATCTGGACCTCACGACAGGCGTAAGACAGAGAACGTGGGACGGCTGCCTTCTGCGCGACTTCACGAAGGTTGCGCCCAACGAGGTGTTCAGGGAGAAGATCGAGGACAGGTACAGACACCGCTACAACCGCAAGTGGAAGTACCTGCCGGATACCATGGACTTCATGGCCTGCGTGGGCTGCGGGCGGTGCGCTACGAACTGCGTTCCGGACATCGCTGACCCGGTAGAGTTGTTCAACAAGCTGGCAGATGCGACGACCGTGCCCGTGACGGAAGCGGAAGTTCCCCCGTCGCCGAAACAGGACATCAGCGCTGTTGCAGGCGGAGACCTGTACAAGCCCAGGCTCGCGACTCTAACAAATGTCGAGAAGGTCACTCCGAGGGAGACGTTCTTCGAGATTTCTCTGGACGATGGCCAGCCCCTGGGACACCAGCCAGGCCAGTTCGTCGAGGTTTCCGTGTTCGGAACAGGCGAGGCGCCGATTTCGGTATCCTCGGCGCCGGGCGGAAACACCTTCGAGATGGTCGTGCGAAATGTGGGTGACGTTACAGGCAAGCTGCACGCGATGCGGCCGGGTGACAAGATAGGGATCAGGGGGCCATTCGGAACAGGCTTCGACGCCGAAGGCCTTAAAGGACGCAACCTGCTGTTCGTCGCCGGCGGTCTGGGCGTTGTCCCGATGAGGTCCTTCTTCAACCACGTTCTGAACAACAGGGCCGACTATGGCAAGGTGCAGATTTTGTATGGTTGTAAAGAGCCGTGCGAGCTGCTCTTCGCCGACGAGATTGCGACCTGGAGCCAGAGGGGTGACGTCGAGCACCTGCTGACAGTCGATTCCTGCGCCGAGGAAGAGTGCTGGGAAGGCGACGTCGGCGTTGTCGGGACCCTGATACCTAAGATACAGTTCGACCCGCAGGATACTGTCGCAATAGTCGTCGGCCCGCCGATATTCTACAGGTTCGTAATAGCGGACCTGATAAAGGTCGGCATACCTGAGTCGAATATCATCGTATCTCTGGAGAGAAAGATGAAGTGCGGCGTCGGCAAGTGCGGTCACTGCCAGATGAATGGAATTTACGTTTGCAAGGAGGGACCAGTGTTCAATCTTGCAGACCTCAAAGATGTACCGGAGGCATTTTCATGAGTAAGCCAAGAGTAGCATTTTTCGACTTTTCGAGCTGTGAGGGATGCCAGCTTCAGATCGTTAACCTGGAAGAGGCCGTCATCGACGTAATAAAACTCGTCGATATCGTGGCATTCAGGGAGGCGATGAAGGAGCATTCCGACGACTACGACATCGCAATCGTCGAGGGCTCCATCACGAGGCCGATGGACGTCGAGCGGATAAAGAAGATAAGGGAGAACGCGAAGATCCTTATCGCGCTCGGGGCCTGCGCCCACCTGGGAGGAGTTCAGAGACTGGGCAACCAGTGGACTCCCGAGGAGAATAAGGCGGAGGTCTATTCCAGACATCCCGGCGGACCCGAGTCGACGGGCGACGACAACCCGTTCTTCGAGAAGCCCAGACACCTGGCACTGGACGAGGTCGTCAAGGTTGACTATGTGATACCGGGCTGTCCCATCGACAAGGGCGAGTTCGCCAAGGTCCTCATTGCGCTTCTGACTGGCAAGAAACCCCCGATACCCGACTATCCGGTCTGCGTCGAGTGCAAGAAGAAGGAGAACATCTGCATGTTCGAAATAGGCAAGTTCTGCATGGGGCCGCTGGCGAGGGCCGGCTGCGGTGCGGCCTGCCCGTCCGCGGGCAACGAGTGCGAGGCGTGCCGCGGCTACGTGAGCGACCCGCACAACAACGCACACATGGAGGTCCTCAAGAAGTACGGCCTGACACCGCAGGAGATAATGCAGAGGAATACAATGTTCACCTACAGATATATTGAAGAAGCCAAGGGAGGTGTGTAACTTGAGCGAGATAAACATTAATGTCGAGCATTTGACGCGCGTCGAGGGGCACGGCAACATAATCCTGAACGCAAAGGACGGTACGATAGAAAAGGTCCAGTGGCAGGTCTCGGAGGCGCCCAGATTCTTTGAATCCTTCGTGAGGGGCAGGAGATGGGACGAGATGGCCCACATAACCTGCAGAATCTGCGGTATCTGCTCCATAGGACATACGGAGGCATCTCTGAAGGCCACGGAATCCGCGCTGGGCATTCAAATTTCGGAACAAACCCAGATACTGAGACGTCTCATCAAGGCGGCGGAGAACTTGCAGAGCCACGTGCTTCACGTCGGCTACCTGATTGCGCCCGACCTGTTCAAGGTGGGCAGTGTGTTCCCGCTCATAGGTACGCATCCTGATGCCGTTTTAAAGATCGTGAGATTGCACAGGCTGGCGAACGACATGTCCGACCTTCTGGCGGGACGAACAACACACCCGACGAACATGGTCCCCGGCGGTTTCACGTCGATACCCTCCGAAAAGCAACTGGCCGCGTTGAAGCAGGAGATGATAGACCAGGTCCCGATATTCAACGACGTCGCGGAAATCGTGCTGGCCAATGCCGGCGGATTGCCGAACTTCGTGCGCGAGACAGAGTTCGTCGCCCTTACAGCTGACGACGAGTACGCTATCTACGACGGCGACATCGGCTCAACCGACGGCGGAAGATGGCCTGTCGAGGAATATCTCTCGATAACCAACGAGTTCGTCGTGCCGTATTCGACAGCCAAGTTTACCAAGCACAACAGGGAATCGTACATGGTCGGAGCGCTGGCCAGGTTCAACCTGAACTACGACAAGTTGTCGCCGCTGGCCAAGGAATGGGCCGGGAAATTCGGACTGGCTCCGGTCTGCCACAACCCTTACATGAACTCGGTTGCACAGCTCATCGAGTGCTTCAACGACGTGGAGACAAGCCTGGGTTGGATAGACCAGCTTTTGGAGAAGGGAGTTGACGTCAACGAGCGACCGAACGTAGAGCCCAAGGCCGGGCACGGAGTCGGGGCGGTGGACGTGCCGCGCGGCATCCTATTCCACGACTACACGTTCAACGACCAGGGAATCTGCACCAAGGCGAACTGCATCATCCCGACGAACCAGAACCACAACAATATCAACCAGGACTTCAAGGCCTTCGCGCCGACGATTCTGGACAAGCCCGAGAAGGAAATCGAGCTCCTGTTGGAGATGCTGGTCAGGGCCTACGACCCGTGCATATCGTGCTCCACGCACTATCTGGACATCGAGTGGAAACGATAGCCAGTCAAAAGCACCGAAAAATAAATGAACAAACGGAAGAGGTAAGTTTTTAACCTCTTCCTCTTTTCACATTTTTCATGACACCCAGAGTGGCAGTTATCGGAATCGGCAACACGCTGATGGGCGACGACGGCGCAGGCGTGGAAGTGCTGGCTATGCTGAAAGGCAGGGTGCCGGAAGGCGTCGATATCGTGGAGTTGGGCACAGGCGGCATCAACCTCGTCCACGTCATGGCCGGATATGATTCCGTGGTGATAATCGATGCAGGAGATTTCGGAGGGTGGCCAGGCGAGATAAGGGCATTCGAGCCAGATGACGTCCAGTCTGTCAAAACCGTGGGATATTCACTGCACGACTGGGACATCTTCACGAGCATCGGGATATCCAAGAAGACAGGGGACTGCCCGGGGAAAATCCGGATAGTTGCCATCCAGCCGGAAAACCTCAAGATGGGAGAGGGGCTTTCCGAAACCGTCAAAAGCAAATTGCAGGAACTGGCCGATACGGTTCTTCAAAGCCTGCAATGAACCAGCCGATACGCCGGCTTATATGCTTCCCGATAATTCTCAGAGTGACGGACCGCCGGAAAATCATTTTCACGAATCAGCTTGTAAAACTCGGCCAGCTCATCCGAGCCCCCGACCTCCAGCCGCCCCTCTTCGATCTCCGTAACAATCGAATGCCAGGCCTCTCTCAATAGGTCTGGCCTCTTCGGAAATTTCTCCGCGGTCTCGATGAAAGCATTCAATATCCAGTCCGGCTCGATTTTCGATAATTTTACAGGCCGCAGATGAATTCGATAGAGCGGGGAATGAACGGCGATGTCCTCGTAAACATCGCCGTCTGCGGCCTCGATATCTTCCCATTCCCTGTCGAGCCAGTGCTTTGTCGTGGCAGGGTCGGAGACCGCATGCTCCGGCCCCATGCAGGCCTGGTAGAGCAGCTTGTAGACGTCCGGAAGTTCGGACTCGGGGTAACTGGCGATGTGCCGCCTGACGAGGGAAACAGCCTGCTCCATGCATCGGAAAAATGCACGAAGCGTTATATAGATTAGCTTCGATTCGGGAACGCAATGACCCAGGACATCGAGGAATTGGCCAGGAAATTCGCCTTGGAGAACGCCGTCAACCACGACGGCAAGGCCAATGCGGGCTCTGTCATCGGAAAGGTCATCGGCACTGAGCCGGACCTGAAAGATCGCATCTCGGAGGTCAAGGAAATCTCGGCCTCGGTGACGGCGGAGGTGAACTCGCTCTCCGCCGAGGAGCAACTCAGCCAGCTCCGGGATATCGCACCCGAGCTCCTGGAAAAGGAGAAGGTCGCAAAGGAGCTTCGCCTTCCGGATTTGGAAGGCGCGGAAGGGGGCGTCGTCATGCGGCTGGCTCCCAATCCTTCGGGCCCACTGCACCTCGGTCACACGCGCATGGCGATTTTGAACGACGAATACGTCAAAAGATACGGCGGAAAGCTCATAGTTCGGATGGAGGATACAAACCCGGAAGCGATAATGCCCGAGGCCTATGAAATGATACTGGCTGACCTGGATTATCTGGAGGTCGAGTATCATGAAGTGGTGAATCAGAGTGAGCGCTTCGACGTCTACATCGAGTGGGCGACGAAGCTCATCGAGCTTGGAAAGGCGTACATGTGCCAGTGCGAGCCGGACAGCTGGCGGGCGCTTAAGGAAGAGCAGAAGGCGTGCCCCCACCGCGATGCAGATTCCGATACGAACTCAGACCTCTGGAACAAAATGCTGGCCGGCGAGTTCGGGCAGGGCGATATCTCGTTGGTTGTGAAGACCGACCTTGACCACCCGAACCCGGCGGTGCGGGATTTCGTCGCGATGAGGATACTGGATGCCGAGCACCCGAAGACAGGTGACACCCATCACGTTCTGCCCCTTTACAACTTCTCGGTGGCTGTTGACGACTACCTCATGGGCATGACCCACGTTCTCCGCGGAAAGGACCACCTCAACAACACCCTTCGCCAGGAGTACGTCTACGAGCATCTGGGTTGGAAGAAACCGTATTTCCATCATTACGGCTGGGTGTCCATAGAGGGCACCGTTCTCAGCACCCGGCAGATAAAGGCCGATATCGAAGACGGCCAGTATCCCGGATGGGACGACCCGAGATTGGGCACGGTTGCCGCCCTCGCAAAACGCGGCATACAGCCGCAGGCGATCCGCAACTACTGGATAGAGGTCGGCATCAAGGGTGTTGACATCAAGTTCGCCTGGGACAACCTCTTCGCCTACAACAAGGACATTATAGACCCGATAGCTCACAGATATTTCTTCGTCTGGGAGCCCATCCTGGTGAGAATCGAAGGGGCACAGGCTCTCGAAGGAAAAGCCCCCCTACTGCCCGACAACCCGGATGCCGGCTATCGGGAAACCAGGCTCACGGCAGACGAAGAGAAATTCATCTATCTCAACCTCACGACCGACGACCTAGACGCCCTGAACCCCGGCTCGAATATCCGCCTCAAAGACCTCTGCAACCTGGAATATCTCGGAGACCGCAAGTTCAAGTACATCGGCAACGACCTGGACATCCTGAAACAGGGAGCAGGCATAGCCCACTGGGTCGGGGCCGACAATGTGCCGGCCAGGGTCCTCATGCCCGACGGCGAGACGACATACGGAGCAGTCGAAAGACAGGCGAAGGACGACGCCGGCAACGTCGTCCAGTTCGAGAGGTTCGGGTTCGTGAGGATAGAGGAAGAAGAAGAGGGGATTGTAGGATACTTTGGGCATAAATGAGGTAATAAAATGCATGCCAAACGTATGAACTGGATTGATCCATCGCCCACTGTGGGCATCGCGAATAAAGTTGCGGAACTTAAGGCGAAGGGCGAGGACATCGTGTCCTTTTCGGTGGGAGAGCCTGACTTCGATACTCCCAAGCACATTGTCGATGCCGCAAAGGAAGGTCTGGATAAGGGGATGACTCACTATGCGCCTTCAAACGGGATTCCCGAATTCCGTGAGGCGATTGCAGAGAAGCATCTTCTGGACAACAACATACCTTGCGATGCGAAACATGTCATAGTCGCACCCTGCAAGCACACGATATTCATGACCTGCCTGGCCATGCTGGAGGAGGGCGACGAGGTGCTCATCCAGGACCCTGCATGGGTGAGCTACGAGGCCTGTGTTGCGATTACCGGCGCGAGCCCGATTTTTGTTGATACCCGGGAGCACGATTTTCATTTCAAGCCGGAGGCGATTGCAGAGGCAGTCACCCCGAAGACGAAGATGCTGATTCTGAACACACCGTCGAACCCCACAGGCATCGTCATGAGCAAGCAGGAGCTGAGGGGCATCGCAGACCTCGCCCAGGACCACGACTTCTACATACTGGCCGATGAGATCTACGAAAAAATAATCTACGACGGAATTCATCATTCCATCGCCTCGTTTCCGGAGCTCTTCGAGCGCACGATCACGGTAAACGGGCTGTCGAAGGCATACGCGATGACAGGCTGGAGAATAGGCTGGCTCGTGGCTCCGCTCGACATTCAAAAACAGGTCGCCAAGATCCAACAGCATTCCATAACCTGCATTCCGCCCTTTGCCCAGCATGCGGGCATTAGAGCTTTGACGGGGCCTGTCGGACCTGTCAATGATATGGTCGAGGAGTTCAGGGCCAGACGCGATCTGATGACCAAACTCCTTAACGAACTGGACACCTTCGAGGTCGAGAAGCCCGAAGGAGCCTTCTACCTGTTTCCCAAGTTTAATTCGGATAAGAGTGATTTCGATTTCGTGGAATACCTGCTTGAGGAGACAAGGGTGGTTGTGACGCCCGGCTCCGCGTTCGGGCCTTCCTGCGATAAGTACGTCAGATTTTCGTATGCGGCATCCCGCGAGCGAATTAAAGAAGGAATAGAAAGAATAAGTGTCGAAAACCACGAAGATGTGCTGAAGCCGCCGGTCTAGTCTATTCTTCGATACGCTGGATCTCGCCGCAGTGCGGGCACATGACTTCGATTGGCCTGCGGCTGGTCATTATCTCTATCGGGTTTTCACACGAGACACACGATATCGTCGCGTGAGTGCCTGTTGCCGCAACCTTAGGGGTTTCGACGACCTTCTTGCTCACATCCACCATCTTTTGATACCGAACTTCGTTGATAACCCGTCTCTGCCTTAAGACCATCGCGATCAGGATCAGCATGACCAGAAGCATGAAGAATATTATGAAAGGCATGTCGAATATCTCGGAGTGCCAGAATGGGTTGGCGTTGCCCTGCACAACTATTACTTCGTTCACCATAACTTCATTCACCTCTCCGCCAATGTCGCTCGTTGCCCAGAAGAGCTGGTCACCCTCGTCGATGTCATTCGGAATCAAGTAAAGAAGGCGGCCTGTCGGCGATTGCGTTTGGTAAGTTATCCGGGGGCCGTTCCTGAGCCCGTAGGTTATCGTGAAGGTGTTCGGAATCTGGGACTCGCCCAGCGCGATGATTTCATAGTCGATTGCCATCGTGTCTCCGGGTGCATAGGTATTCCTGTTGAACTCGAGGAGGAGAACATAGCCAGTAAACAGGGACGCGATTGCTTTTCCCTCTGCCCTGATGCCGTCCTCGATGGCGATTACCGTAAACTCATACATTCCGGATGGGGGAGACGGTACTACAAATTCGAAGCTGTCGGTTTCCTGGCCTGCACCTACCGCGCCCTCTTTGACAACCGACTCTTCCGCGTCCTTGACTATATAAAAGATGTAAGGGTTCGTCATCTGGGTGCTCACAACCTGATAAGAGATTTCGATGGTTTCACCGCTGAGGAAATTGACCTTGTCCAGATTCACCAGTACTATCGCGTAATCCACCTCGATTTCCTTCGTTTTATCTTCCCTGTTCCCCTGGCCGTCATCAACTGTGACGTGAATCCAGAGTGTACCGACGAAATCGTCCAGGATCTTGTAAGTGAATTGATTCACAGTCTTGGTTTCCCTTGCGAACAGGTTGCCGGACTCGTTAGTGTCCCTCACTTCGTAGATGTAGGTGAATGAAGCTGTCTGGCCGGTTCCGGTGGCGACGGCAGTCACGTTCAACTGCAGGGTCTCGGCACTGGTGTATTCCTCCTTGTCCAGGTCCAACACGATGGATATCGAAGGGAATTCCGAAATCAGAAACGGGTAGTCGTCAGAATCCGTGCCGTAAGTCTCGTCCCATTTGAAGGCCACCACTCTCACCACATACGAGGTATTCTGAAATTTCGAGAGATTAAACTTGTAGATGTGCTCCAGGTTTCCCCTGGAATTGGTGGTCAGAACGCCGATGTTCTCGACTTCGTTCACTAAATCCGTTTCCTTGTAAATTTTGATGCTGGCCGTACATCCCGGCTCGCTGAATTGAACTGTCTGGTTGATCCGCACGACCGTCTTCACCGTAATGGACAGTAACGAGTCTATGGTATACTGCGGTTTATCGAGGTCAACGGTGACGGCCAGGTCTCCTATCTGGAAGTTGGCGATGGCAGACTGAAACCTGATTGGAAATGCAAGGCTGCTGTTGTGCCATCCCTTGATGAAGAAATCGGCGTCCTTGTTCACGGTCGCGGGTATCGTAAATGCGGTGGAGCCAGCAGGAGTTTCCGCGACGACCTTGTGGAAAAGACGGCTGACGGTCGCGCCGTCATTGGCAAATACGTCGATTGTCGTGACACCGTCAGGATAATTCGGCAAGGTTTGATTTTTAATGTTGTTCGCAGTCCAGAAGATCCTGACCTCGTCCCCAACGAGGTAAGCTTCCCTGTCAGTCTCTATCATCAAATCGTAGCCCTTGACGAAAAAGTGAACCGCGCCGGCAAAGGTGATGTTGTCCAGATGCATGCTGATGTTATAATACCCGTCGAATGCGGAATCGCCGACAGTATATGTGATTATGGCATCGCCACTGCTGCCTATTTGGAAGGGCGGTCTGAGATTCTGCGGAACACCGCCGGGACCTTGTATCGTGGCAGCATACCAGTCTCCAATGTCGGCTTCGATGGTCACTTCGACGATTTCACCGGGAACGAAAGTCGTGTTGCCTGTGTACCTGCCTTGATTTATGGTCAACTGCTGCAATGCCCCGGCTGACTCCTCTGATGCCATAATCGTAATTGAAGCACACGCTAGGATGAAAATAACCGCCAAACTCTTCCATCTCGAACTCATCTTCCTGCACCTTTAATCCAATATGCTGGGGATGGTATAATATCTGTGTGGCTATATAAAATTTGTGTATGAATATATAAATCGTTGAAATTATTAAAATATATACGAATATAATATTATAACAAATAATTATTTAATTAAATTAAAATATAAATATTTAATATAAGAGTTATAAAATTTGAAATGCACAAATTATATTATATGGTAATATCAATATTTATAGCCAGCACTAAAATATATTTAATTTGTAATTTTTATATTTAAATAATATTATAGAGCTATCAAAGTACATTGAAATACTTTTATAGAACTATCAAAGCTCCGACGTCAGACGGATCCCGGCTTCCTGAGCCATGTTGATGACTGCATTTTCATCTATTGTCATCATCTTCCGGTCGCGCATTACGGTCTTTCCGTCGACGATGACGTCGCGGACGTTGCCCGCCTGGCAGGAATAGATTATGTTCGAGACGAGATTGTATCTGTCAACAGGTGTCATGTTCGACTGTTTCAGGTCGATGATGGTGAGGTCGGCCAGCTTGCCGGATTCGATGCTTCCGAGGTCGTTTAAGCCAAGGGAACGGGCCCCTTCAATTGTAGCCATGTCCAGCACCTTCTGGGCGGGAAGGACTGTCGCATCCCAGCGGTGGGCCTTGTGAAGCAGGGCGCACATCTTCATCTCCCCGAACATGTCCAGTCCGTTGTTGGACGAGCTGCCGTCGGTACCCAGGCCGACCGTGACATCCGAGTCGAACATCTCGGGCAACGGGGCCGTGCCGCCCGTGGCCAGCTTCATGTTCGAAACGGGACAATGGGCGATTTTTGAATTAAATTGCCCAAGAATCCTGACCTCGTTGAGAGTGAGCCAGACTCCGTGGGCCGCGATAAATCTGTCGCAGAGGAATCCGATATCCTCAAGCCAGTGTACCGGGCGCTTTCCCGTCTTTTTCTCGTGCTCGTAAATTTCCATCCTGGTCTCGGAAAGGTGCATGTGGAGCGGGACGTTCTCGCGCTCGG
>DAOVGM010000050.1 GCA_030672365.1 Methanomassiliicoccales archaeon | reverse complement strand
GCTTAGTTTTTCCTACCCACACCAATCAATCGTTACGTCCCCCCACCCTTCCGCGTCTGCGCTGGCCATACCCGCCCCCCTATGGCCTGCTCGACGCGGGGCCCGGTATTTTAGCTAACTACGAGGATAAGGTAAAGAACTTCCATCTTCACGAATAAATTCACAATAATCTGGCCTTTCACCTGTTACATCATAAATAATATCAATTATGTATTCCATTGATTTTTCTAAATCTGATTCCATCTCATCCCACGTTCTGCTAATAACTTGTCCATCGTATTCATCATAAAGTCGTAAAGAAACATAGGTAATTGATGTATTGAAAGACTTATCCTGGTCATAAATGTAACATATAGTATCGTTAAAAGATACATTATTGAATCCTTTTCCAAAACTACAAACTTTATAAGAATAAGGACTTGAACCCATAAAACCCGTAAGAGTCGAAATATTATTATATTCAAGTTCATGTTCAATGGAATATAGATCTAAACTGACATTATAATACGCTTCATATTCCACAAATGGCACACTAGCCAGATTATCAAATCTATTTAATAAATTTCTTAAACCCATACTTATGAAGATGGCGCCTATTATAGCTATTATCACAATAATGACAATTACAATTACCAATATTTTCACTAAGAGTTTTTCTTCCTTATCATCTGGGGTTAAATTCAATGCCTCGACCCCTAAGTCACGTACTAATGTTTTCTGATTAGTAAATATTAGTATTTAAATTCTCGTCCCTGTGGACGAAGATTGTTATGCGTACTAATACCTTAACGCCCGCTGAATCAAATAGCCAGTAAGCCAATTTTAACCATAATATTCATTGATAAAATTCTTCTAAAAATTTCAGACATAGCCCGATTGCATCATCCACAGCCAGTCTTTTTATTTCACTTCTCGATCCTTTGAAATTGAACTTCTTGACATCCTGGTTGTCGAGGTCTGTGATGGCCATGTGCACCAGGCCGATTGGCTTTTCCTCGGTTCCTCCACCTGGGCCTGCGATCCCGGTGATTGCGATGCCGATGTCCGCGGAGAGGGCTTCTCTCACCCCGTCCGCCATGGCCAGTGCAGTCCTCTCACTCACCGAGCCGTGGTTTCTCAAACACTCATGCGGCACGCCAACCACCTCGATCTTGACGATGTTGCTGTATGCTATTACACCGCCTTGATAAAAGCTCGAGCATCCGGGCATCTCGGTTATGAGGTTCGAGAGAAGGCCGCCTGTGCATGATTCCACAACAGCCAGCGTCTTCTGGTGCATAGTCAAAAGATTTGCAATTTCCTCAAGCTTGTCCATTTTTTCACCCTCTTCTACGAAGCGTCGCTTGCCTCTCTCTCTAAAATGTCTGGCTCCTCTTTCTTGATATCATAATCGCCCTTCGAGATGTCCTTGAGCCGCGCCACGCCGTCTATCTCGTCGATGACTTCACTTGTTCCTTTAGGTACAAGCGGCCGCCATTCCTCACCGGCCAGCATTCTTTTTCTTATCTCTTTTCCGGAGTAATTCTCCCGGTCGTAGAGAAACGGCTCCTTGGTATCGTGGCCGGCTTCCT
The DNA here is from genome assembly GCA_030672365.1 of Methanomassiliicoccales archaeon. GTDB lineage: Archaea > Thermoplasmatota > Thermoplasmata > SG8-5 > JAGLSY01 > DAOVGM01. The sequence continues at coordinate 2,754 of DAOVGM010000050.1, read as the reverse complement.
TGAAAAGCCTCGATGTCAACGGGCTTTTCGAGTACACGACGTCGAAGGGCGGCACCAGCGACTCCACATGCGCCACCCAGACCGAATATCTGTGAATGTCGATGATAGGTACAAGATAGTAATTGTGGATACCCTCCAGCTCCAGTGATTTGGAGATCATGAGGTGCCGCTCTCCAGCCGTAAACGGGTTTTCGAGCGAGTGGCTGTACTGGGCGCTGCCGATTCCGATGATGACGTCCTCCGCCTCAGCTAAAATCTCCCGAATGACCTTCAGGTGGCCCCTGTGAAACGGCTGAAACCTTCCTATCATCAACGCCCTCATTTTTATCTCCCTCTTTTCCAAAGCCTTGCCACTTCACTCTTTCTTATCCGAAGCATTACCATTTCACTCCTCTATAAACTCCTGGATATGCTCGCACTGGAGCGTCATGAACTTGTGGCAGTGGAAGCACGCAGTGTCATCCAATTCATCATCCAGCATTGTGTTGAAGTCGTAACAGGCACGCCCGACAAAGTCCTCGTCCTCGCCTTCTTCACGATGTAAACCTGTAAAATCCACCATCACAATCACGCCGGAGAGCCTTCCGCGCCTGTTTTCGGGGTCGCCGCGGGTTTTGGAATAATGGTAGCCAGCTTCCTGATGAAGCTCTCTTTCTTCGGTCCGACGAGAGCGTTTTCCAGAACGTCGCTCAGCGTCTCGACAGGCACGATTTCTATCTTCCCGATGTATCTGTTTTCCAGAATGACGTCCTTGGCATTGGCCTTTGGTATCAAGACCTTCTTCAATCCCATTTCAGCCGCAGCCTCTATCTTCGCGGTCACCCCGCCGACGGGCAGTACGATCCCGCGCACGCTCAATGAGCCAGTCATACCAATGCTCTGGTCGACCTCTATGCCTTCGAGTGCCGAAAACACTGCCGTCGCAACTGAAATTGAAGCTGAATCTCCTTCCGTCCCCTCGCGGCTTCCGATGAACTGGACGTGCACATCGTGGTTGCTGATGTCCTCACCGGTGAGTTTTTTAATGATTGCGGACACGTTCTGCACCGACTCCTTCGCCATCTCACCCAGCTTGCCGGTGGCGATGATTTTTCCGCTGGTCTTCTGCTGTGCCGGCGTGACCTCAGCAGCAATCGGCAGAACGATTCCTGAAAATTCAGCCATCGACGTGTCGCCGTGGATAACACCCAGTCCGTTCACAAGCCCGACAGCGATTCCCTCGGTCAACGAGGTCGGATAGTCCAGGCTGTGCTCTATCATCCTGTCAGCGATTTGCTGCTCCAGGGATCTGGCCACCCTCTTCGAGTCGATGACCTCGAGGTGCGTAACATAGGGCAGTTCCTTGCCTTTTGCGATGTCGCCGGCCACCCTGACCATGCCGCCGAGCTCCCGGAGCCGAAGGGTGAGATGACCGCGACGGCCAGCACGTCTCTGTGCCTCGCGGATTATCTCTGTCACAGCCTTCTTCGTGAAGTGCGGGATCTTCTCGTCCTTCGTGACTTCCTGCGCCACGAACCGGATGAGGTGTTTTCGGTTTTCCTCGGTATCTGGCATGGTGTTTTTCATGTAGGTTTCGTAACCGTAACCTCGAATGCGTGACCTCAGAGCGGGATGCATTCCGCCTCTCTGTATCCCATGCTCGTCCCTGACACCGTAAATTGAATCTAGGTTACCTGCCGCGACAAACACGAAATCGCAGGGTACAGGCTTGCTCTTGACCATCGCCCCCGAGCTTCTCTCGCTCTGCCCGACAATCGAGAACGCCTTCTCCTGGAGAGCGGTCAGCAAGCTCTGCTGGCTCTCCATCTTCAGCATGTTTATCTCGTCGACGAATAACACACCTTTGTTCGCCTTGTGAATAGCACCGACCTCGACGCGCTCGTGCGCCGGAGTCTCCAATCCGCCGCTCTGGAACGGGTCGTGTTTCACGTCACCCAGCAATGCGCCGGCATGAGCACCGGTGGCGTCGATGAACGGCGGTGGGTCGTCGGGGCTGTGAGTTATGAGCAGCTTCGGAATTGCAACCTGCTCCTGTCTGGCTCCCGGCCACCGAGACGCCATGTAGATGAAAACGGCAGCCAGTATTCCGAAGAAAATCCACATCGGGTCGTCCATTCCGCTCATCACGAACATAATAATTGAAAATCCAATGATAAGAAAGACAATGGTCATCATCGCCTGGCTTCTCTGCTCACGTCTGGCCATGACTTCCTGCTTCTGGGCGTTGACGATTTCCTTGCCCTTGCCCGGCGGCACGACCTTGATAATGGGCTCGTTCGGGTCCTCCGCATTTGCGTACGAGATAACGTCCTGGTGCTCACCCTCCGGAAGATAATCAACCATGGCATTAGCCAGCATTGATTTACCGGTGCCCGGTTCGCCGATCAGCATCACGTGCCTTTTCTGCTCAGCCGCCTTCCTGACGACATAGACGGCCTCATCCTGGCCTATAACCTGGTCTGCGAGTTTTTGCGGTATCTCTATCTCGTCGGTGGTGTTGAATTCCTGCGATTCGATCCACTCTTCGATAGGAATGCTCGTCGGCTCGACCTTCTGTCCAGTAGTCTCATTTTCGGGCATGAATATCGTGTCCAGGTGTGTTATAACTGCTTCCACTAAATAAACCTTTGCGCTGAAACATCAAATTTGAGGCAGACAATTTCAATAGCCAGCGCTCATCAAGCGCCGGCATCAATCACGAACGTTATCTGCGACTGATAGATGCCTTCCGATGTGGCTGCAGGCACGGTCGCG
>DAOVGM010000074.1 GCA_030672365.1 Methanomassiliicoccales archaeon | reverse complement strand
TGCCTTTCACCGAAGAGGCGCTGACCGGCAGTTTTGAGGACAGAGTCCAGATGAACCTAAATCTCGATACCACAAACACCACCCAGAACTTCACGTTCCTTCTTCACGACCCGATGGGTCTAGTTACCATCGAAAGTTTGAGACTTTGGGTCAATACTTCGGCAGATGTTGACCTATTCCTACAAGACGAGGATGGCAGGATCATCGGACCTCGGGACATCCACGACCTACCAAATGATCCAATTATCATCAATGCCCATTTACAGGGACGTACAGCGGCCAATCCGAACGTCGCCGGTTGGTTGGAATTGCAGGGTGGTGTGGCTAATGCCGCAGACGAGTTCAGTTTCTCGACCGAATATCAATTCTCATCCATAATCAGCCAGTTCGTCCCTGTGCTGGCCATAGGATTTATAATTGTCCAGCTGGTTTCGATTTCAATAATGCTGCCCCTCCGCGAATTATACGCTACTTCTTCGATTTACAGTAAGAAATATGTGCATGAGATAGAGGCCGGCACCTACGTTCTGGAAAGAGCGGAGGCCGAGGAGGTCATCGACGAGGCCGAAATCCAGCGACTCATGGAAGAGGAGCGGAAGGAAGAGGCGATCCTGGAGGGGGCAATCGCGCTGGAGGAGGTCGCCGCCGCTGCCGTCGAAGTGCACCGCGTCGACGGAATCCTGGTGAAGAAAGGCGAGGTCGACGAAGATCTGGCCGTCGAGGAGGATGTTGAGTGCGGCCAGTGCGGCGAGATGAACAGCCCCCATGCCTCGATGTGCTTCGTCTGCGGAAGCCCGATGGTCAAGAAAGAGCCGGTCGTGTTCGATGCTCTGGCCATTCTCCGGAAAGGCGAGATGTTCCTCAATTCAAGGAAGTTCGACGATGCGCTGAAATGCTACGGTGAAGTGCTGAGGCACGAGTCAACTAACGTGAAGGCTCTCCTCGGCAAGGGCACAACCCTCGACATGATGGGAAAGTGGGGTATGGCTGTTCAATATGTCAACACTGTCCTCATGCTACAGGCCGAGAACGTCGATGCCCTCATGCTGAAGGCGAAAATCCTCGAGTCCAGGGGCAAAATGGAGAGGGCTCTGGAAACTTACCAGCAGGTGCTGGACCTCGACCCCGCGATGAAGCCTGCGCTCACCAAGAAAGCGGAGCTCAAGGCCGCCCTGGAGGAGGAGGAGGTCGCCGACGAGGACCAGGTCATCGAGCAGTTCATGAACATACCCGGCATCGGACTGGTCAAGGCCAGCGAACTGTACCAGGCAGGATTTACGAGCCTCGATAAATTGAAGACGTCCAGCGAGGAAGAGCTGAGCGCGGTGAAGGGCATCAGCCCGAAGCTGGCCAAGAAGATAAAGGCGCACCTGGGCTCATAGGTCATAGGCCGTCAAGGGATTGCAGGGCGCAGCAGCCGTCCTTTTCCATAAACTCCATGCCTGAGTTTTCCAACTCGGTTATGAATGATTTTGACGGCATGGCCAGTGCTGTGATTCTCGTGCCCAACAAATCAAGTGGCGGAAGCAGGTCACGGGGGCGCATGCACCCAATTCCCAACTTCGTCTCCGGCGGTAATATTTCGGCTGCCGCCCGAACAATCTTCTCGAAGTGCTGGTAGGCTGCCGGTGACACCGAAGAGTGCGGCGTCCCCATCAGTGCATTGAGCACGACCATCCGCGGCCTGAATTCCGAAATCAACCTCAGGGCATCTATTTCTCCGGACTCGCCGCCCCCTCCAAGCCCGACAGTCACGTGCGGGACGCAGTTTAACCCTGCATCCGAAAAATCGCCGAGCATTCTTTTGTAAACATCTGGCTCTATCGTAATTCCGTAGATTTCGCGGGTCACTTCGGGCGAGCCCACGACGTCGAGCGAAACGATGTCGGCGCCTGTTTGCGAGAGTGCCATGATGTCCTCGGTCCCGATTACGCCGGTGTGGACGTTCAGAACCAGGCCAGTCTGGTCCTTTATCATGCGAAATATGCTGAAAAAGGGTGTGATGGGGACGCGGCCCTCGGGGTCGCAGCCGCCGCTCACCAACATACCGATCCCGCCGTCGGCGTACAACTTCATCGCGTTGTCCAAAAGGGCTTCGGGATTCTCGGCCGGCACCATGTGCTCGAGGAACTGGCCCTCGCAATGACGGCACATGAGGTCGCATCTTTTGCCGGTGACTGAAATTGTCAAAAATCTTCGGCCGGGGTGGTAGAGGGTTAGCATTCAAACCCCAAAGCCATCGTCCAACTGTTTCCTCGCCTCGCTCTGCAGGGCCAGCTCCTCTTCCCACTGGTCGAGGGTGTCCAGCGATTCTTTGAGTTGGCGAAGGCAGTCGATGCAGATCCACTTCGTGCCGATGTTCTTCATCGGCGTCTTGCGGTAAAAAATCGTTTCGCATATCCAGCAGGTGTGCATTTCCTTGGTCCTGTGCTCGGCGTAGGCCTCCATCTTCCTGCCCTCGACTATGCTCTCGATGACCATGCGGCGGCGGTCGGTCTGCTCCTTGTCAGCCTTGTCAGATTTGCTCTCCTTCTTGGATTCTGTCTTGGTTTCCTTCGCCATTTCGGGTGCCCTCGTGATTGGGTATAAATGACTGTGGATATAAAATTGTTTGGGGATTGATTTTAAGGCGGTGCAGGAATCATAACCATACTGATTACAACAAACATTATGAATATGATGAAAAGAAACACAAAAATAGAGAATATTTTCATTATCCAGGAATTTAATTTTTCATTATCTGTGGCTAAAAATGAGAGAAAAATAACATAGACGGGAATAAAAGTTTGAATAATGATTGAATTTGTTTTCAAATTTTGAAAATCCTTGGAAGTTTCCTGCAACCAATTGGTTTTATTTGTGGTTTCATTATAATAATGTCTGGCTTTAATCGAAAAATAGTATTCAGATTCTGTCGATTCATCAATTTTGACATTAAGTTCATCTATTGAACTTTGGTATGAATCGATTAATGTTTGATTTGATGACAAAGAAATGAGTGTATTATATTGATTAATTTGCATTTGATATAATTCAATGTAGTTGTAATGATTTAATTCTTGGTTGAGATTAAAGTAGTAGTCTTGTAATGAAATATTTTTTTCATTTTCAATGTTTGAAGGACATTCTAATTTCTCAAGAACCATGAAATGGCAAATTGAAATAATTATAAAAATGATAATGAAGAATAGGATTTTAATGAATTTTTTATTTTGGGTTATCATTTTACTTCCTCGGTATCTTATAATCAAACCTTGGCTATAAAAAGGTTATCAGGGAATTCCCAATCACTCCGAGCAGGTGAGCAGGGGGACGGGTGCGAGCCAGCGCAGGAGAGTCGGGTGGGGGGAAAATTAAAAGTCTGGGGTGGGACTGGAAGGAGAGGTCATAGTTAGGGATGAGAGGCGGAGGACTGGAAGGTGGAGGGGTGTGTTTGAACATCCCCGTCCTTCGGCTGCGCCTCAGACGGGGTCTTCACGTAATCTTTGTAGGGTTCTGCCTGTCACAATATATGACCTCCCCGGCCTGACAGCCGGGGCTTCGGAATCTCTGCTGTGTTCTGCTTGTCACAGAAAACGCTAGCACACCGAAACCCCGCCCTCAAACTGAGAAAATGCAGACATCCAGACGGGGCATGTTGCTGGTAGATGCTCATGCCATCTTTTCGCTGTGGACGGGGCATGACGATAATGGTAGATTTTCCAAATACAAAACGCAATTGACCATAAGTTTATGTAACGCCATTTATTTCCCCATCCCGCCCAGGTGGAGGAACCATGGAATTCGGATTGAGTAAGGAACAGGAACTGATGAGAAAAACTGTTCGGGAATTTGCTGAAAAGGAGTTGGAGCCGATAGCGGCGGATATAGACGAATCCGCCGAATTTCCGGACGAGACAGTTAAGAAACTCGGAGAACTGGGTTTCATGGGCATCACCGTTCCGAAGGAACACGGAGGGGCTGGCATGGACGAGGTGAGCTATGCCATCGCCATCGAAGAGATCTCCAGAATCTGCGCGTCGCACGGTGTGACCGTTTCCGTACACAACTCTCTGGTTTGCTGGCCTATAGACAAGTTTGGAACCGAAGAACAGAAGGAAAAATACTTAAAACCGCTGGCCAGCGGTGAAAAACTGGGTTGCTTCGGGCTTACCGAGCCGAACGCCGGCACAGACGCCGGCGCCCACACGACGGTGGCGGTAAAAGAGGGCGACAAGTACATCATCAACGGCTCCAAGGTTTTCATCACAAATGCCGGCAAAGCAGATATCGCCATCATATTCGCGATGACGGACAAGAGCAAGGGCACGCGGGGCATCAGCACGTTCATAGTGGAGAATGACTTTCCCGGATTCTCGACTGGCATGGTGGAAAACAAGATGGGCATCCGGGGCTCGATACAGTCGGAACTCGTGTTCGATAACATGGAGGTTCCCGCTGAAAACCTGCTCGGCGGCGAAGGAAAGGGCTTCAAGGTCGCGATGGCGACGCTGGACGGCGGTCGAATCGGAATCGCATGCCAGGCTCTCGGAATCGCGCAGGCTGCATATGAGGCCAGCATTCAATATGCGAAAGAGAGGGAGCAGTTCGGGAAGCCGCTCGGGAAGTTCCAGGCGATTCAATGGTTCTTGGCTGACATGGCGACGGAGATCGAAGCAGCCAGATTGCTGGTCTACAAGGCCGCTTTCGCTAAATGGAAGGGCAAGTCATATACTGTCGAGGCGGCGATGGCGAAGTTGTTCGCTTCCGACGTGGCGATGAAGGCTACGCGGAACGCCATCCAGATACACGGCGGTTACGGATACACGAAAGATTATCCTGTGGAGAGGTTCTACAGGGACGCGAAAATCACCGAGATTTACGAGGGGACCTCGGAAGTCCAGAAGATGGTAATTTCAGGATCATTGTTGAGGTAGGAAAAAAGGAGAGGAGATAAATGGACATCGTAGTATGTATCAAGCAAGTGCCAGATACCACGGACGTCAAGATAGACCAGAAGACAGGGACACTCATCAGAGAGGGCGTGCCCAGCATCGTCAACCCCGACGACAAGCACGCTACTGAGGAAGCCCTGAGGCTCAAAGAGCAGTTCGGCGGAAAGGTCACCGCCATCAGCATGGGGCCGCCGCAGGCCGACGACGCGCTGAGAGAGGTCTCGGCGATGGGCGTCGACGAGCTGATATTGCTCAGCGACAGGGCCTTCGCAGGCGCCGACACGTGGGCGACCTCATACACTCTCGGCCAGGCAGTCCAGAAGGTCGGTTACGACCTGGTAATTTGCGGCCGCGAGGCCATCGACGGCGACACAGCCCAGATAGGCCCCCAGATGGCGGAACATCTGGGCCTTCCGCAGATAACCTATGTGCGAAAGGTGGAGGTCCAGGGGGATAAAATCGTCTGCGAGCGCGCACTTGAGGACGGCTACGAGATCGTGGAGGCGAAACTGCCTGCTCTGATTACGGTTATTTCCGATTTGAACAAGCCCAGATACCCGAGCGTCCGCGGAATCGTGGACGCCTATCGGGAGAAGGAGGTTAAAGTATGGGGGGCTGCCGATGTATCGTGCGACGAGAACTGCATCGGGCTGACCGGCTCTCCGACAGAGGTGAAGAAGACGTTCGCGCCGGAGCCGAAGGGCGAGGGAGAGCTCCTCGAAGGCACGGTGGACGAGATGGCCAGGCAGCTGGTCGTCAAGCTGAAGGAGACGAACGTTCTGAGGCAGGTGGGTTGAATGTGTACGCGAAGTGTTCACATTCGGAACTTCGATAAAGTTTCGAAGTTTCAAATGTGCGAATATAATACGCACATTCAAAAGCTCCGACTGAAGGGAGGAGATTAAGATGGCTGAAGTTAAGATCGATGTTGATGCCTGTATCGGATGCGGCCTGTGCGTGAACAAATGCCCTGACGCATTCGACATGAATGACGAGATGAAGGCATTTGTGAAGAACCCGAACGCGCCCTGTGTTATTGAGGGCGCGGAGGTCTGTCCGGTCGGCGCGGTCACAGTTACCGGAGAGATAGATGCGAGTGCCGTACCGCCACCAACCGCGGAGCCTGCGCCTGCAACGCCGCCTGCGCCGGAAGCACCCGGACCAGTTGAGCCGGCAGCAGCCCAAGCGCCTGCCGCGCCTGAGGGACTGGCAGCACCGGCAGAGCCAGTTACTCCGGCGGAACCTGCCCAGGCAGAGCCAGTAGCACCGGCAGAGCCAGTTACTGTGGAGATTGCCGTCCAAGAGCCGGTTCAGGCAGCCGCTCCTGCTGCCCCCGCGGCCGCGCCTGCGGTCACGCCTGCGGCGACGGTCAGCGATGCCAAAGGAGTCTGCGTGTTCGCCGAGCAGAGAGGTGGCGACCTGAAGAAGGTCGCTATCGAATTAATCGGTCGCGGAAGAGGACTGGCCGACGACCTGGGTGTCGAGTTATCGGCGGCTCTCATCGGTCACAACGTCGAACCGATGGCCAGCCTTCTCATCCAGCACGGGGCTGACAAGGTTTACCTGATTCAGGACCCGAAGCTGGAAAACTACAACACCAGCGGTTACGCGAAGGCGATGACCGAGCTGATAAAAGCCGAGAAACCGGAGATCGTGCTTTACGGAGCCACTCACATCGGCAGGGACCTCGCTCCGAGGGTGGCCAGACAGATTCATACCGGACTTACGGCAGACTGCACCGAACTCACGATCGACCCTGAAAACAGATTGCTGCTTCAGACCAGACCGGCTTTCGGCGGAAACATCATGGCAACCATCATGTGCCCGAACCACAGGCCGCAGATGTCGACAGTCCGACCGGGAATCATGAAGGCCCTCGACGCCGACCCTAACAGACAGGGCCAGACAGTTCCCTTCGACCCGAAATTGACCGATGAGGACATCACGACCAGAATTATCGAGATCGTCAAGGAGAGAAAGAAGGTCGCCAACCTCGAGGAGGCGAAGTTCATAGTCTCGGGAGGCAGGGGCGTCGGCGGAGAAGAAGGATTCAAAACGATTCAGATGCTGGCCGATGTTCTGGGGGCCGAAGTCGGCGGCTCGCGTGTCGCAGTCGAGAAAGGCTGGATAGAGAAGGACCATCAGGTAGGCCAGACAGGAAAATCAGTGCGCCCGATGCTCTACGTCGCGTGCGGGATATCCGGCAGCA